>NZ_JBBBEI010000021.1:0-98190 GCF_037132455.1 Huijunlia imazamoxiresistens
TTAACTCATCAACTTACGTTCCTCTTAACTGGCCTTGTTTCATCGAAACGGGTGGCTCGCTTTTACCGAAATACACAGCGGATTTGGCGGTCGCGTTGCTGCTCCAGGTTACGCACCTGATGGTCTTTTTCTGAAGAACGAAGCCTGCGGCTTTCTCTTACTTCTTTGATCTTGTAGCCATACTCTCTACGGATACGGGTAATCTGCTCATCCCGCTCCCGTTCGGAATAGGAATATGAAGAAGCAATGGAGGCTATTGCCGGTTTAGAGGTAGTAACTACTGAAGGAGCGGCGGCAAATACGGAGGTCAGGGTTCCCAGAGTCAGTACCAGTGTAAATATCTTTTTCATAATGAAGTGCTTTTTGTTGTTCTGTAATGTTGGTTACATATATAAGAACCGCCGAAGAGCTTTATGTTTAAGGGCTGATCGTTAATTAATGTGAAGGTTTGGAGCAGACGTTATTAGCCTTTATTAACGAAGGCTTTGATCTAAAATAGAGCTAAAAGATAAGAGGACGAGGTAAGTACCCCGAATGACCAGAACCTTTCCAGATATATCCCAGTTGCTTAAGAAAGCGATGCCTGGCACAGCTATCCCCTGATTTAGACCTAACGGTTAAAAGACGACACATTGCTGATGTACCCAAACTTTTATAGCTGCGGCAAGAAAGGCAGTCCTAACCGTTTCAAAAAGCAAAAAGCCCGAAAACAGTGCGTTTGCGGGCTTTTGGAGCATCTTTAAACAATGTTTTAGCGGAGAGGAAGGGAACGGAACTATATGCCTAAAACACTATAAATCAATGAATTAATCTCTAAAAAATTGCGCCAGGTCACCAAAAGGTCGCCGGAACTCTCGGACGAAATATGGAACAGAACCCTTGATCCAAAGTTAAGAATGTTTTGAGAGATATACTCATCAGAAATTAGATAAACGAATGATCGACTACATTCAATCTTATTATTTCTGCTCATCCATTGTGTCAGCTTAACTAAAGCATTCTTCAGAATTCTTTAGCGTTATTGGTTCATGAGTGTATTAAAGAAGACACCAAAGTCTAATTCTACAAATGACCAATTATTACCGCCGGCTCACCCACCTAGCCCACCATTTCAACCGCCTATTCACCATACTGGACAAACACTGCAGGGTGGAAAGAGGTGGCAAAATTTATTTGCTTGCACTAAAATAGCACCTGCCCTGCACAGATTCTTAAATAAGGAGCAGTATGATGAAGCCAGGTAGGGCTATGCCGCTACCTACAAATAGGTTACAACAACGCTTCGTTCCACTTTGCAAATAACTCTTAGGGATTATTTAACAAAATAATAATGGTGAAAACGCCCAATGATCGCCTCATTCTTAAAACACCATCCCTGGCAACTTAAGCCTTGCTACTCAAAAAAGCGCGATCTACAAAATAACAGCTACCTCATCTAGCTTCCGGCCGATTCCGTACAACATCGTTTGGCCTTTTGGGCCCAAGAAAATCTTATTAGTTAGCTGGTGCGCTTATTCTATTTTTGACTTCCATCTCTGTATTACTTCATTTGGAGTATCTTCAAGAGTAATTGCTGGCTCTGATTTAAACTTATTAAAGTAATACTCAGCTTTTGATTGCTCCAGTTGCGGATAATCACTTTCAAAGCTGATTGTATGGTATTCACTCTCGACTTTTCCATACGAGTTTTTGTAAGTTAACTTTATTATGGCGAAGGTTTCCCAGTCTAAATATGAAATGCTCTGTCCTATCTTTTTCAAAGTTTTTTCATATAATTCTTGATTAATTCTTTTGCCCCTTAATGTGCCCAAATATTTGTCATCTTTGATTGTCTCATCCCTTGTTAAAGTAGTATCCCAATCACAACAGTAATGACTTGTCTCAATAATTTCATTACTTCTATATTTTCTTACTTTGATAGATTCAACTACATCTATTTGTAAATTGCTGATACTACTACCGTCATTATATACTTTTACGAAAACTTGTGATTCACTGCCTGTAACATATATTGCAGTATAAGAATATTCATATCTGAAATTAGCCGCTAACTGTCCTTTTTGAATTTCAAGTTGCTGATTTGAAATTTGATTTGAATTATAACTTACTATTAGAGCCATGATGGTTAAACTCGTCGCAGCAATAGTCTCAAAGTAGATTTTATTACTTTCTAAAAAAGCTTTTAAATTGAATGAACTATCTTTAGGTTTTTTCATCATAGCATCGCCGTTAAAGTTTATCAGCTTGCTGCAGTACAGAACTTTCATGTTCTGTCAGCTTAGCCTTCGTTCTGTAGTGAAATTAATTATTGAATTTTTGGCTCGTCAATCTGTAGTCTTGCAGGCCCAAGAAAGCCTTATTTGTTAGATCGCAAAATTTATTTCTTGCATCGGATAAACATTGCTACTAGAACAATAACTTTAAGTAATCTTTTGTGCCGATAACCAAGAATTAAATTTTTGAAAGAATTCTTCCAGGTTGCTACTGTTGGTTGCTTCTAACAATATTTGTAAAAAAGACTTATAATCTAAATTATCACTAGTTATATTACCAAGATCAAGTTGCCTCAAAACACTTAACAATTTTCCTTTATCTTGTAAATACAGAAACAGGTATCTATTCATAGAGTTTTTACAAAAGGTTAGAAAGTTGGTAACAAAAAAAGCTCGTACATCAATATCATTTTCTAGCAAACTATATAAGTGGTGTTTTTTGGCTGAACCTAAAATTTGTCGAAACTCAGAATATAATTGAGATTCTACATAGTCGTAACTAGTTTCAGAATGACCCAACATGCTTTGAAATAAAGAGTCTCTTAACTTTACATCCAAAGCGTTGATGAATTTTAATCTCCAATTGTTTACACCGATCAAATTGCTATTGATAAATCTTGACTCTTCATATAATGATGCCAATCCCTCTTCAACCCAATCAGGCCCTAAGACAAATTTATTAAAGCACAAAATGTGAATGAGTTCATGTTTTAATGTCCCAATTTTAGTACTCGAAGGAATCCAAGCAACTATACTGTTAGTTCGAGTATCTGTATATCCTATAAGATCATTTTCGTAAGCTTTATAAATTTCATATACAGCGTTGCTTACACCTTGATATGTGTCAGCCAAATACACAAAAATCATTTTTTTGTTTTCAGGCAAGCTCAGTGATAAATTATAGAACGATAGAGTTTTTTCCAACAGTTCTGAGCTTAATTTTAGCTCTGATGATTTTTTAGTTTTACTAACTAGCGCAAAATTTTTTGACTTATAATAATTATCAGCTTTATATCTACTCTTAATAAAAGCTCTTAAAGTGTCGATATTTACCCCAACTTCAAAATTTGGAATGACACTGGAGTCTCTCAAATACGAATTGTTATCTTTGTGAATTTTTTGGCTAGTAACCCGATTAAAATCTTCCTCAGTTAGATTCAGAAAGAAGCTTTTTGTAGTGAATGACAATGATTCCCTTAGAATTTTATACGATTTAAAGTGCGCATCTAATAAGGCGCCCTTTTTATACTTAGTATTATCTACTATTGGTTGTTCCTTTGAACCAAAAATATCCACAACTGAAATTTCTTTTTTTAGGTTACATATTGAATCTTTTTTCTTAGACAAAAACTCGAAATTATCAAAGCTATACTTGTTATTCTTTAAATAATCATTCAAAATGCCACAACCAGCTTGTTTCGTCTTGGGGTTTTGATTCAGGGATAGTGCTAACCAAGTATAATATTCTAATTGAAAATTTCTTTTTCTGGAAGCATTCAATGTAAAAATTGCTTTTTGGCCAAAATTGAATGCTTCAGAATAGTGTTTTGTTTCGAGCATGCGCACTATAGCGGCGATGTAGTCCTGGCCCCAAGCACCTTTTACTGATAGTAAAAATATTATTATCAAAACTTTATTCATTATTTGTAACTCTTTTAAGTGAATCAATTAATGCTTTTGTTATTGAATCATCAATGTTTACTTCATGTTGACTATTTGAATTATAATCTTCCCTTAGATATACGGGTTTGTCTTCAACAATAAGTGAAGTCTTGGAAAAAATTGAAATTCCAATCAGACAAACTCCAAAGAAAGTAATAACTATTCCTGGAGAAGATGACGTTAGTAAGAGGTTGGCTTTTTCTTGTCCTACATTAAACTTTGTAGCTTTTTCCGAGAATTTCCCTAACACGAATAAACCTCCAATAAAGCATAATACCATTCCAGTTAAGAAAGAAAGGTTTATTATCAATATACGCGATTTAATTATTAGCGATGCGCTATAATGTCGATTCAGCAAGCTGATCAACTCTGTATTGTACATCTTATCAGAGTCTGTAATTCCTAAACTAGATAAATTTTTAGAGACGTTAACAACATTGTAATCAGTATTTGGCAAAAACGAACTTTGAATTTTTTGTACCTCATTTAAGTAAAGTAAAATAAATGTTGCTAGAAGAATCGATAGAACAATAATAACGAAGGGAAGGACTTTAGTTTGCCAATTGTTGACATCTTTATCATCTGTATTCATAGACTTAAATCAATTTCATTTGTTTTTTCCTAAATATAAAGTTATCAAAGTATTTATTGCCTACAACCATAGTTTTCGCAACTCGCTAACATCCATTCTACCGTACTTCCTCTTGTAGTTCTAATAAGCCTTTTCTAATATGCGCATCTTGGGATAGACTTCCTCCACTTTCACGACGGTTTCCGTCGGTTTTTAGGACAAGGGCAATTTGTGCTTCTAAAAGTTTTGTCATTTTCATGGCAATCCTCCTTGGTTTTAAGTTATAAAATTTGCTTGGTTTCTCCAGTTTTCAGCGGTTCAGTTTTTCGGGGGGCGTCAATTAAAAGTCTTTACCCGACTGTGGACCTAAATAGCGTACACAATATTTAAGTTTAAAATTGTCGGCAAGTATTCCTTTTCGCCACTGCTTTGATGTGAAGTGAAAAAGTGTCGAAGATGGAAGACTCATCGTTCATCTGGGGATTTGTCACGTATAACTAACAGGTATTGCTGCAGATGGGGGCATTATAATGTCCAGCACGGAACTACAGCTTGATTATACAATATTGTTGATATTAAGAACTGTTGTTCGGCGCTATTCATCAGCCAAAACTGCTGCGGATAGCAGTTTGCTGCCGATTGTTTCAACGTTCAGCCCCACTTGCAGCAATACCCATGTTGAATGGCGTTCGGTTTCACTTACTTGACTCAATACCATCAATCTAATTAAAGGCGGATTTTCGGATCAAATTAGGAGGGGGGGGCCAATAAAGCTTGATAATAGTCAGCCATAATCCACATTGTATTCTTAGTCGGCTGCAGCCTGTGCACCGCCAAATATGAAATTCAAAATGCGTATGTCTATATTTACTCCTATGAATGCGCCAACGTCCCATTGCTGCCGGACTTTGTCGGAGATGCTGCCTACAAATAGCTCTTTACCAAAATCAAATTTCTTAGTTCGATCTACGACTGTATGTCTGCCGTAGTGAGTACCAAAAGAAATACTTCCTCCGCGAGCAAAATCAAATTGTAAACCTCCTATGAAATTTTTAAACTGATCTTTATCCGCGCGAACCCCAATAACTAATCCGAACCTTTCCTTACTAAACAGACCTCCACGTGGAGGAAATATGAATGATCTACCCCAGGGATACCATACAGCGGTTACACAAAACAAACCACGGGACTTCGGATCGTCTGCTGTAAGGGTTGAATCTCCACTGGGAAGAGCTATCTTCGTTATATTCTGCGGATCACGCAAAGAAGTTGCAATCATTGAGCCCTGTATGGATACATGATACAACTTGGCCACTTTCACCTTGGTATCTATGATGTTTGTGGCAGAGAGGCTTCCAGGGTCTGTTTTTTTCACCTGCACCTGGAATTCATCTTCATAGGGACCAATTTCAGCAAATTCTATTACATCCATGCCCATTACAATAGCGGATGAGCTAGACTTAGCAATTTTTGTGGTATCCCCGTCAATATTTAGCCGGTCAGTTAAAAATGATTCGGGTGGAACTAGTTGGTAAATATTGGGGTCTGCTGATCGTTTAATAAGAACAACTACATAAGTGTTTTGCCTGAATGCAGCGGTAGGCGGGCCTTTTAATATGTAGTTGCCTTGAGCATCAACAAAAAGATAGATTTTATCTCCTTTTCGCCAAGTGTTGGTACGCTTATCGGGCTTTATCCCGTTTTTTGCAATAAATGACCGTGCTTCTTTAGTTGCATCCGCTAATAATTTATTGTCTTTGGCAGGATTATACTCAACCGGCGCTGGCTTACCGCCGCCTGTTTTTGACTGATCATCTTTTTGTTTTACGGTAAACAAGATTGCCCCCTTTTCAGCAGTATTATAAAACAACCTAAAAACACCTTTGGCAATCGCCATATGGTTGGCCAGGCTGAAGGTATAGTCAGTCCCGGTTAATACGCCGGTCACCGTTACATTATTGCCGGTAGTGGTATTAAGATACTTTACTTCAAATTTTTTATAATCGTCTCCAGCAGTGATAACGCCGGTAATGGTAAACTTCGCCTCATCGTCGTTTGCGCCGCTTGGATCGATGTTAAAATCTTTGGGAAGAACATAGGGCACTCCGGCCGTTCCTGCTTTTGCTGCCGCATCTGTCACAGAAATCTGCGAGAAAGCACTGGCTGTTAACATCAGCATCATCATGGCAAATAAGATTTTCATGTTTTAGGTTTTATTGTGACATTTAAATATGAAAGAACCCGGTTAATGGGAATAATAAAACTATCCGCAGAAGATGTGGCCACTATCATTCCAACGATAAAGCCATCTGGGTCACAAACCGGGGCACCGGAATCTCCTCCTTCGGAAAGTCGGGAGGTTTGGATCAACCCCGATAGTTTAAGATACTGGGCTCTATTACGGATGGTATACTCCACATCACAGTCAGTATGTAAGAATTTTAAATTGCCGGTACGATACCCTGAACTACGACCATAGATGGAAAGTTGTAATTGCTTTTTTACATCATCTGAACTAAGGTCACGTGTTTCCATAGGCGCAGTTAAATGACTCCAGGGTTTGTCGGCAAGCAGGAAAGAATCACTCAGCCTCGCCAATGCACAATCCGTAAATTCATCTATATACCCCTCTACCACTTCACCAATCTTATCTTCGGGCAACCCTGAATCTTGTCCAGAAGGTGAAATAACAGAGCGGGCAGGATCGGGCGAATGGTTGCGTAAAAAGTATTTTTCGGCATTTAGTTCAGGGCCGCATAGCACGTGATAACAGCTTACGAAAAACGGGTCTTTTCCGCGGAAGACCTTCATGCCTATAGTGCCTGAATCGCCGGCATGGATTCTGGAGACAGAGCAACCCGGCCTTTTAGGCCAGTTACCATGACAAGTACGATTGTGCTCTGCACTAGATTTGATATCCGAGCCAATGGGCTGTACGTCTGTTGGAATGTGGTATTCTTTTCTTTCGGTTTCGGGTCCCCAGAAATAAACAATAACCGGCGGTATGTACTGCGTATTGGGTAATGTCTCCGGGGAAATTTTGCTGACAGGTTGAAAGACAATACAATTGACCTCTTTATCATTAGAAAGACGTTTCCATCCTACTGATATTGCCTTAACATCAAAATCCTTCAACCATTTATTCCTGTTATCAAGAATTGCCTGTTGTATCACAGCTTCTGGTACCTCCCGGTCATTTCCTGTACCGGTATCATTGCCAGGCGGTATGCTTTCTGGCGTTAACCCTGCCGGGATCAATTTCTTTCCTACATAAGCACCCTGACTTATTCCCATCAGCACCACGAAAGACCAGGCGAGGTAAGGAACGAAAGGATTACATTCACCTAAATCTTTTAACAAGGTTTCTGAATACTGGTGATCTAGCAAAACAGGAATCGATACATCAGAGCATTCAGCGACAGCATAAATAAAGTTGTAGGTATTAAAATCGAAAGAAAAAATCCCTACCATTGTCCAAATCAACATCTGGCATTTGCTGAAGTCAAGTCCATTGGCCCCCATCACTATGTCTGACAATCTTGGTTTGGCTTTTATAACCAAGTCTTGGCCTGACCGTATCCGTTCTACTGTGATGCCTTTGACTGCAATACAACTGGTAAGGCTTAAGCCAAGTAGCCACAAGGCGGAATCTGAGAAAACAGGCTGGTATAAATGAAGGTAGTTAAATCCATGGCCAAGCCAGATAGAACACATGATCGAAAACTGCGAACCCATAATGGTAATAGCCCATAATACCGCCTGCAACCTTGATAGACTATATCCTTGGTTGTCGCCGATCAGGAAATCCTGCATGCCGCGGTTCAATGTTTTACGAGCGATCAATTGAATAATGATCCAGAACATCATTAGTACAGCCAGATTGCAAAATAGAACAACTACTAGGAAATTCATTTTTTTCAACGGCTTATCGTTGTAAGCAAACAGAAAAGAGAAATAGATAGCTGCAAGTATAAATAATACCAATACTGCTATACTTCTTTTCGTCATTTTCATGGTAATAAAGTTTATACTTTAACACAGTTAATTTGAGGCTTTCAAATGTTGGCGTTGTTGATTCGTTGAACTGGATCGCTAAAAGGTCTTGAGTATACACGCGAACGCTTTCCTTGAAATAACATTTGTCATATATTTAGACTGGACCATTAGTGTCCCGTTAGCTTCGGGATAAATTCTTTGAAATGCTTTAGGGACAAGGGCTTGAAGGCTATCGGTAACGGTGACGACTTGGTCTGCTGAGCTCCTATTTTTTTTGGGGGGGGTATAAAACTTCCGCAATGAACGCAGGCAGACATGTCTGCGCTCAAAGTTGCTCTTTTTGCCGGCCCGAATCTTCGATCGGTGCCTTCAAAAGTACCAAGGCAACAAAAGGGTTCGGCATTTCTCGTGTTACCACCAACTGCTCGCAATGATCTTCGGGCAGCTAAGCGGCAGGGAAAGTCTACGAGACCCTATTATCACACTGGACGCGCATTGAAGCAAGTTCTATCATCTTGACCTTGATGCAAATGTTTCCCGCACCAACCTGGCTAAGGCGAATGAACACCGGGATTACCGCATTTACGGAGACTTTGCCTACGAGATGATCCATCTGGCAAAACAGACCATTACTGAGGACGAAGACTTCAAGGCGGCTTTAAGGAAAAGTTTATGACTTTGATCCTTACAACCATTGATCTTTGCCCGAATGTGTTCTGGTGGGCCTCTAGAGAGAACAAAGGAGCAGTAAAACTGCATAACCTTTATGACGTTAATACAGCGTCCCATCCTTTGTATTCCTCCCCTCTGGCCGTTTCCATGACGTCAGGGCTCTGGATGAACTCCAGTTGGAGGCCGGCGCTTATTACATTATGGATAAAGCCTATCTGGACTTCGGACGCTTGTATCGAATAGACCCAAGCCAGGCTTTCTTCGTTACCCGGACTAAGATCAACTTCTCTTTCAACCGCCTTTATTCTGCCAGTGTCAATAAGTCTAAGAGCATACTCTGTGATCAGACCGTCACCTTGAAAGGATTCCGACCACAAAAGGCTTATCCGGACAAGCTGCGACGAATCATGTATTATAATCTAGAGGTGGATAGAAGCTTTGTGTTCATTACCAACAACTTCGAACTTCCGGCCACAGAAATCGCCTTACTGTATAAACATCGTTGGAGTGTAGAACTGTTTTTCCGTTGGATCAAGCGGCACCTAAAAATGAAGGCTGTCTGGGGCACTTCCTTCAATGCTGCGAAAACCCAGGTGTATATTGCCATCATTACTTATACGCTTGTTGCCATCATTAGGGTTAAACTTCAGATCAAGCACTCGAATTACAAAATTTTACAGATTTTAAGCGCCTCACTTTTCGATAAAATCCAGTTGTATAGCCTACTTCAGACGATTGTCTCCTAAAATTTCAAAGAACCACTTTGCAACTTATTGAAAATCAAAAATATTAAACATGACACTAGTTGAACCTTAACTATCAGCAATTTGGACTCCCGGAGATTGACCATCTCGATAAGTTACCCTTAGTACTGAACCACAGGAGGTAAAAAGCCTGCTCAAGGCATGCACCCTGCTCAAACACAGCATCCGGCTGGCCACTAATTACGACTTCGGCCTGCTTCATATAGCATTGATTTGCTCTGGTCAAGTTTGTTTTTAAGACTCTATTAATAAATCATGGAAATAAAGAAATTGTTACCTGTAATTTGAGAAAAAAGAAAATGTTTTTGGAAGGATACGATGGTGGGAGTCGGCTTCTCCCTATTTCGCCTACTCGGATAAAGAAATTACAACTAATTTGGCCTCCCCCTCATATTTCAGATCAAGCTCAACAGTCCGGAATCTCCAGAGTTATCTTCCATATGAGTTTATCCAACTTAAAACCATATCTTTCTTTATAAGTTTACCCGGGCAGCTTTTTACTTTACCCATAATTGGATAGTCACTATGAAATCCTCTATTTTCACTAAAATTATATTTAGGGTCAATGTTAAACCTTTTGCAAAGGGCTGACAGCAGTATACCTAAAGATTTTTTTTGTTCATCAGTTGGAAGTTCTTCATCGCCATTTAAAATAATCTCGATAGAAATCGTCCCATTATTATGGGTCATAATGCTTGCAGGAATCATATTAAGTGGTCTCCCTGTCCATACTAACCCATCTGGTGAAACGATGTAATGCCATGCCGCCCTTGAGTAACCTCTATCATTTACCATAACCTGTGCTATGTTTTGAATTGTTTTCTCCCCGCGGTAAGTTTTTATATCAGGCTTCCATGTATGGTGCAAGATTAGTTCGTCAACATTTCTTTCCACTTTTTCACGTTCTATTTCAGAAATAATTGAACTTCTTTGTATTCTTCTGATATCTTTCAAATAATCAAGTGCGGTTTCCCGAATATCTGTTGGAACTTTCTCGGAGCCTGCAATCATTGAAAGATATTTTGCTGCTTCTTCTTGTACCTTTTGCGTGGCCTGGGGATTTATTACAGCATCCTTTAAGTTTTTAACTGCAACTTTCTTTTCTTCTAACGGTACGTCTTGCTCAATGACCATTAGGGCATAACTTAGTAAAACACTACCATTTGTCTTGCTTAAAAGTTTACTTCTAATTGTATCATTTAATGATAACTTTTTTAGATTATTATTTTCATAAGACTTGTTTGCTAAACTTACCGCAATATCTTCCTTTTTGAATAAGGATTGCAATGCAAACATGGCATATCGTCTAATATTTTCATCTTTGCTTGCTAGAAATGGAGTAATATTGGTTATAGCGTTTAGTTCTTCAATTCTTAATTGGGAGTGTTTCATTAAACTATCTCTTTTTTCTTCACGTTCAGCCATTGCTAACTGAGCCGATTGCAGCTTTTCTTGTCTATCTGCTTCACGATGGTTATAAACTGTTGTAAAATACAGCCCTACTCCTGCAAAAAGAACGCTTGAGATAAATGAGGCAAGTATTTGAAACCTATCCCATACATCTCTTTTTTTTCGCCCATCAATCTTTTCAATTAATAAAGCCAAATTTTTGTTTACTTCAATTAATTCCTCTTCTACTCGTTGATTAGGAGCATCAAAAGATTTCTTTGAGCCTGAATTTACATTGTTATCCATTTTTTTTAGGCTTTAAAATTATGTTTCAATGGATTCTATAAATTGAAAAGTGTCACCTTAAGCTGGAGCGAACGGCAACCATGAAATTTATCCAATATAAAAATAATATTTGAAAAGTTTTAATCGAAAATCAATATTTGCCCGGCAGTCATAAACTGGCGCAGCGTCCCCCGTACCATTCCCTTTATTAAGCGCATGTAAGCGGAATGATATCAATTGCTTAAGCTGTATAAAGATGTTCTAGCTAAGTGCATTGTAATTAAAGTAAAATTGTATTCGTAACTTACTGTTCTGAAACAGTGAGTTATGAAAAGTGAACAATTTGCTTTAAAACCGGCCGACGAGTCCTATTTGCTCGAGCTGCTGTCAAAAGGTTCATTGGGAGCCAAAGTGTTCAAAAGAGCAACGGCTTTGCTTGAAGTAAGTCGAGGCAAAACCTATAGCGCGGTAGCAATCACTCTTAATGTCTACTATGTGAGCGTATCGAAGTGGTGCGAAGCCTATCGAAAAGAAGGGCTTCAAATGCTTCAGGACAAGCCGCGCTCCGGCCAGCCTGTTGAGATAGATGGCACTCAAAGGGCAAAAATAACAGCCCTTGCCTGCTCAGACACTCCTGAAGGGCACAGCAAGTGGAGTCTTCGGTTGTTGGCAGACAAGATTGTTGAGCTTGGATGTTGTGAGCACGTTTCACATAACCATGTCGGCAAAATTTTAAAAAAAATGAGCTCAAGCCGCACCTCAAACGCAGCTGGTGCATCTCGAAAGTAGATGCTGCTTTTCTGGCCCGTATGGAGCGCATCCTGTGGCTGTACGCCCAGCCTTATTATGAACGTTACCCGGTGGTGTGCTTTGACGAACGCCCCTGCTTTCTCATAGGCGATGAAGCAGAGCCGCTTTCCATGCATACCGACAAAGTGCTGCGGGAACACTATACCTATGAGAAAAACGGTTCCTGTGCCCTTCTGGCGGCTACCGAGCCTTTGACAGGTAGGCGGCTGGCCACAGTTTATGAGCGGCGCACCGAAAAGGAGTATGCGCTTTTTCTTAAAGCCTTGGCGGAAGCATACCCTAAGGCGGTAAAGATCCGGCTGGTGCAGGATAACCTCAGTACGCACAATGCCAGTTCTTTTTATGAGCACCTTCCCGCTGCGGAAGCATTTTCCCTGGCGCAGCGCTTTGAATTCTATTATACGCCCAAGTCGGCCACCTGGCTGAACATGATTGAAATAGAGTTCTCGGCCCTGGTAAAGCAATGCCTGAACAGGCGCATACCAACGCAGGAGAAGTTGATCAAAGAGGTTAGAGCTATTGTCAAAGAACGAAACAGCAAGAGGATCAAAACCAATTGGCAGTTTTCGATACAGGCCGCCAGGAAGAAATTGAATTCCGCTTATCAAGTGGTCAACCCGCTAAATGATCAGTATGAAGCAACTTAGATTGTAACCCAACGAGCATGTGCAGGTAATGCCTGTTGGGTTACCATTTTATTGCGACAATGAGTATATTAGCAAGTTGTACGCCATATGGAATTTCGCCTAAGTTTAATTATCGTAGTGCTAATTTTTTCTTGCACAGAAAAAATTAATGAGTGGAAGACGCTTGACTGTGGCTATTTCAAGTTAAGAGCGCCGCAAGAATGGAGCATTGTAGAAAAAGAAGGGATAGACAGTTACATTGGAGGACTTACTAATGGCCACGATTCCCTTTGGTTTGATTATGGTTGGTATGGGGTTGATTTAAGCGGAGAAGACTCAATATCCCATAAAATTGCCAAGGATACTGTCAACGGACTTCGTGCAACAATAACAGTTCCGACAACTCCTGGCTCAGGATACATTGCAATGCGTATTCCCCGAGTTGCTGGAAAAAATCAATTTACCATATGGGGAAAGGATATTAAAGACTCGGGCCTTATACTTAAGATCTATAAATCCATAGTATTTAAAAACAGTGACATAACCTTCAATCCTCCTTTGCCTGAAAGTAAGTTTGTGCAGAACCCTCATGGTTCAGGCAAAGGGCTTTTCCAGCAGAACTGCGCTAGTTGCCATGCAATATCTAAAGAATTGACTGGACCAGCATTGTATGATGTAGTTAAAAAAAGAAACAGTGGTTGGATTTACCAGTTTTTAACCAACCGCGAGGCTGTTGCCACAGACACGGCTTATATAGCCTTAAGTAAGGCATACGAGTTCCGTTGTCCGGTGTTCCCTTTATTAACAAAACAAGATGTACAATCAATAGTTGATTACGTTATGTACAGGTAATAACAGTGCGAGGCCAAAAGCAACAGCCCAATTATTTGACATTTGAAGAAACTATTTGAAAAGGCTTCCAGTTATGAGGCAGGAGCTCTTTTAATCGATTAATGGGATGCATGGGCAGGTGGGCAAGTACATCGGTAAGCCATTCCAGCGGGTTGATCCCGTGCATTTTGCAGCAACCCAACAGGCTGTACATCATGGCGGTACGGGGCGCCGCATCATGGGAGCCGATAAAGAGAAAGTTCTTCCTCCCTAAAGCCAAGGGGCGGATACTGTTCTCGATGAGGTTGCTGTCGATTTGAAGCATACCGTCTTCCGTATACCGGCATAGCTTTTCCCATCGCTTGACCGAATACGCCAGCGCTTTGCCTATAGGGCTTTTGGGCAGCACCTCCGGAAGTTGCTCATTCATCCACTTCCCCAGCTTCTCCAAGATCGGGACCGATTCTCCCTGCCGGACCTTCCGGGTCTTCTCAAAAGAGTATTCCGCATCCCGGCATCGTCGCTCAATGGCGTACAACTGCTGCATCCGCTCCAGTACATATTCCGCCCGCTCTTTATCCTTTTTGAGGGCTTCCACAAAATACCGGCGGGCGTGGGCCATACAGTTCAGGTGAATAACGCCTTCTTTTTTGTCGTACTTGTCATATACCTCATAGCCATCCGTCTGCAGGTGCCCCTTGAAATCTTTCAGCATGCCCTCCGGGGCGCTTTTGTTCCGGTTTTTCTGGTAGTCGAAGAATACCAGCTTCTGCAGGCTGTCCTGGTATACCCAGAAAAAGCCGTTGTGTACCTTTTTGCCAGCCTTGTTGCGGTCAAGCACCCGGATGCCGGTCTCATCGGCTTGAAGGTAGCCAGCGCTCAGCACCTCCTTCTTCAGGGCTTCGTACAGGACTTCCAGCAGGTTACAGGTGCCGCCGATCCACGAGATAATGGTGGAATACTGGAGGGTGATGCCGGCGTGCTCAAAGCGCTGCACCTGCCGGTAGCACGGGAGGTGATACCCGTATTTGTCGATCAGCACCTGGGCCAGCAGGCTGGGCCCGGCTATGCACTTTGGGATTGGTTGAACCGGCAGCGGCGCCACGATGATCCTGGAGCCGTCGTTCCCCGCATTGGAAGGGATCAAATATTTTACGCGGATGATCCGTTTGACATAGAGCTCTGAAGGGGTGATCTCCAGCACCTCGGTAACCGCCTCCCCAATGGCAATGCTGCCCGGCGGGACGTCGTCCGGTTCCAGGCGGATCTCTTCCCTGCGTAACCAGGCCGGCAGGGTGTATCTGCCGGGGTGGTACGTTGGCCTCTTCTCGACCGTAGTGCGGGTGTATTCTACCTTTTTCTTTCCGGTGACGGTTACCTCGGCTACGGTTTCGGCGTTCAGGTCCAAGGCCAGCTGGGAAGGATTGGCGGAATGGGAAGGGACAAAGCGCTCGGCTTTCCTGCCAAAAAGCATCTTTTTGTACCGGTCCAGCTCGTGCCGGAGGACGGCGATGGTGCCCCGGGCCTGGAGCAGTTCCTCCTGGGATTGCTCATACAGGGCCTTGTAATCTATGGCAGGGGCGGCTTCCATTACCTACAAATATGCTGCATACCATCCTGATTTCAAAGGAATGCATTGGCACTTTCTATAATTTTGGAACCATAGCCAATCGGCATGAAACTGAGAAAATAAATCTTAATTGTAAAATATCTCAATGTGAGACTTTTAAAAAGCCTGCCATTCCTTTTGTTCCTTGTAACCTTTATTTTTCTAAATCTTTTTACCGGGGCCTATTGGTACCTTTTGCCGTTTTTCGCAGATCCTGCGGTAGAGTATTTTTTCTACGGAGAGAACCCAACTTTTTTTAAAAGTTTAATCTCCAGTTTTGGGAATTTAAAGGAGATGCTTTTCTTTCTTATTTTAAGTGGATTATTTGCATTTTGGGCAAGCAGTTTCTTAAGGAGTACATCCCTAAAGAATGGAAAGATTTATGTTATAGTTCACTCATTGACCTTAACGGTTTTGCTTGGTGGTTTGTATAGCACCTACAGGGCCCTTCTGGCTTTAAAGGCTGATAAAAGCTATCTTCCTTTTTATTTTTCTGAGGTAAAAAAGGAAATCATATTACTTATTCTTTGTTACTTCATAATTTCAATTCCCTTTGCTTATTTATTTTCAAGGAAATATTACAGAGGCAAGAACTGATAAATAGCCATTTATCAAACTTAAACTGGTATCTGCCTATATTTTAACCATCTTTGCTACGGCAGCTGGGTTCAGTGCTTGGTAGATTTGCTGGAACTATTACATATTTAGCATTCTTTTACAGAAGCATACCGCTTACGATACCGGACCTGCTTCAGGGAGATACCCTGCAGAATTAGCAGCAGTTCCTTGTGACTGATAAGAAAAGAACCCTCATCCAAGGCCTCCGGCATCTCGAATGTACCTTCCTCCAGGCGCTTGGAGTAAAGAGCAAAGCCGTCGCCCTCCCAACGCAGCAGCTTTACCTGGTTGCGCCGCCGGCTGAGGAAGATAAAGATGTCGCCACTTAAAGGATCGCCCTGCATCTGCTCCCGGACCATGCCGGCCAAGGTGTAAAAACTTCGGCGCATGTCGCAGGCAGGCCGGTACAGGAAGTACCGGCAGGAATCACTTAAGGCCAGCATGGGTCAGGATATTAAGGTGCGTAAATAATCGGCTCCGACCGGCTGGTATAGCTTGATGCTGCCACCGCTGGCCATCACCAGTTCGGCAAAGGGCAAAACCTTTTCGGGTAAGGAGAAAGCCTGGTCATCCGGCATAGAAGGAACTGCCTCGGTTATCTGTAGAGGGACAAAGTCGTTTACTTGGGGCGTGGCTGTATTGCGGCGGTACTCCTTCAACCAGGAATGAAAAAGGGAGTCAGAAAAATGGTGTTGCCGGCAGAAAGCAGCGATGGGAAGACCACTCTTTTTCCATTGGTGGATCAGATCCAGCTTTTCCTCGTCTGTTCGTTTGATGCGTTGTTTTTTGGCGGCTTTGTCCATGACCGTTTGGTTTTGAGGACAAAGCTATAACCCATCAAACTGCCCGGCAACATGCTGCTGCTCGTTTGCTTACCTTAGATTACAATGTACTTAGTACATTGACTTTTAACATAATTAATATTCGTAACTTACTGGTCTAGATTAGTGAGTTATGAAAAGCGCAACCTTAACCTTAAAGCCAGCGGACGAGACCTATTTGAAGGGTCTGCTGTCAAAAGGCTCTTTGAACGCCAAAGTATTTAAACGGGCTACCGCCCTTTTGGAAGTAAGCCGGGGCAAGACCTATGGAGCCGTGGCCGAAACCCTGGGCATTTGCTACCAAAGCGTGTCCAAGTGGTGCGAAGCCTATAACAAAGAAGGGCTTAAGATGCTTCAGGACAAGCCCCGTTCCGGTCGGCCGGTGGAAATAGACGGTGCACAAAGAGCTAAAATAACCGCTCTTGCCTGTTCTACGCCTCCTGAAGGACATACCCACTGGAGCATCCGGCTGCTGGCCAGCAAGGTGGTGGAACTGGGCTATTGCGAGCATCTGTCGCGGGACTATGTCCGTGTCATCTTAAAAAAAATGACCTAAAGCCCCACCTCAAACGCAGCTGGTGCATCTCGAAAGTAGATGCAGCTTTTCTGGCCGGTATGGAAAAGGTGCTCTGGCTTTACGCCCAGCCCTATGATTAACGCTTCCCGGTGGTTTGCTTCGACGAGCGCCCCTGCTTTCTTATTGGCGATGAAGTAGAGCCAATTTCCATGCAGACCGGTAGAGTCCAGCGGGAACACTACAGCTACGAAAAGAAGGGTTCCTGCGCCCTGCTGGCCGCTATTGAGCCCTTGACCGGTAAGCGCAAGGCTGCGGTTTATGAAAGACGCACCAAGAAGGAATATGCCCTTTTCCTAAAAGCTCTGGCAAAAGCATACCCAAAGGCGGTGAAGATCCGCTTGGTACAGGATAATCTCAATACGCACAATGCCAGCGCCTTTTATGAGACCTTTTCTGCTGGTGAAGCCTTCGCACTGGCACAGCGTTTTGAGTTCTATTACAACCCCAAGTCGGCCAGTTGGCTGAACATGATTGAAATAGAATTCTCCGCCCTGGTCAAACAATGCCTGGGCAGACGCATACCAACCCAAGAGCGCTTAAACAAAGAGGTTGTTGCTATTGTCAAAGAGCGAAATAAAAAGAAAATCAAAATCCATTGGCAGTTTTCCATCGAAGCTGCCAGAAGAAAATTGAATTCTGTTTATCAAGAAGTCAATCAGAAAAACCATCAGTATAAAAAGACTTAAAAGTCAATGTACTTAGATATAGGTCATCCCCAACCAGTTCAATCTGCTCCCAACAACCTTTCGAAATTGTTTACAGTTAAATATGGCCTTCTTCTAATTTCAGCTTGCATTTCGGTAATATAACCCTGCGCATGGCCAATTTGCTCCCTCAATTCTCTTAAAAATATTTCCACATAATTGATTTCCGGTCTCCGTTCTTTAAACATCTCCTCGCAAATCCGAAAACAATCCACCAGTACTAAATTCTTGTCAACTTGAAAGTCCGTCTGAAAAGATTGTTCTGCTACATTAAGAAACGTATCAGCCATATATGCAATTCTAAGACTTGGATGAGGATGCGTTGACTCCTTTAAATAAATCTTATATCGACCCCCCGACAGGAAAATAAAGTAAGAAAAAATAGAGGATAATCCTAATGTTAACAGGGCTATCAATGTGTCTTTGGTTTGTATTTCTTTCCTTTGCCGGTGCCAATACTCTACGATATGATAACACACAAAATGGGCGCCCCAGCTATCCGCGTCTATTTCGAGAACATGATGCTCTAAAGAAAAACCTTCGCTACCATCGGCGTAGTTCTCCTGAAAAATATACTGTAGAAGCTCTGATTTTTGAATTAAATGAGCCTGCTCATGATAAAACGTAAACTGAGTGGCAATTTGAAACATGAGCCATTCAGGCGATGAATCAAAATGCTTATCGATTACTTCGAATTTATTGTAAATAGGCCGTCTAAGATTAAATCTGTAGTCAAGAAAAAAAGGATACAGATTTGCAATTAAGCCCATATTTAGGAGTATCAAGAAATTGCCGTTGACCAGCCCTGCCCTAGCATTGACAGAAAAATTATTCAGGAAAATAACGAAGGACGGCCGTATTTGATATTTGTCTTCATTACGCCTCAGCGCATTCAAGCAAAAGTCAAAATATTGTTCAAATACATTTTTTAATTCATCTTTTTCATAGTTGAAATAATCAGACTCCGACAGCTTTACTCCATTCAAAATGATGTCTTGGTTCAAGAGGTATTCACGTACGTTTTGATAATCGATCATTCTTAGTCTTTGGAGTTTCGCACAAATTACTGGACTTTATGCAGGTTGAGAATTAGCATTCCGTCTGCCGATTACCGGTGCTGATTGAAAATATAATGTTGAATTTAAGGACAAAAGTTGAAAGTAATTCGTCTGACCAATGTGAATCTGAGAATTGCAATTTATTAACGTTTGCTTGTCGAACCCAACTTGCATAAAGTTCAATGCCGTGCGTAGTTTCAATGATTTTTAAGTTATAAATTATAAACTTCTTTAATCCGCTCCAATCCGCTTGAATAAAAGTATCTTTTCATTTTCGGCTTATCCCGTATAAAAGAGAAATAAGCTAAGTCAATTCCGTATACATCCGAAAGGACTTTCATAGTCGTATTTAACTCTTCATATTTTATCCCGCCGCTATTTAGTCTTTCGAAAAGTATTGCCATTGTAGTCCAAATAGCAGTTGCAACAATTTGAGAAAGATCATCAGGTGAACCAATAACCGAATACACACCTTTTTTTATGAAGTATCTTGCAAATATAAACGAGCCACCCCGGCAGGTTGATAAGAAAACTCGGCGACCTGGTAAGTGGAGATCCAAATCCGCAAGATCATAAGCATTGTAATCCCCATCAATTAAGGTAATGTTTTCTTCATCCCCATGTGCGGAAATGAATAAAAACTTGCAGCCACTGGTTTCAAAAATTTTTAAAGCGGTTTCAAATTCAGTAGCCGAAGTCACTACTTTGTATATGGGCTCATAGATTCCAGATGATTTCAATGCATCGTAAAATATTTTACCATCGTGAATGTCGTCTTTGGGTAAAGATTCTATTATGAAATACTCATTTTTCATAAACCTAAATGTCGATTAATAAAATAAAAAGTGTTCTACTTAGATTTTACCAATGCTTTTTCCTACGATTGTTTTCCATAGGCTAAAGTCGTCTGAAAGTTTATTTGTCTTGCTAATAATATCCTCCTTTAGTTTGTCAATCATGCTCGCTTCATGGCTTTTTAAGCATAAGAAGTCGCTACCACTTCGATTCTTATTTTGGTTGCAGATTTGAATTATAGCTGGAGCGACATTCCGTGGTTCGCCAGCTCTGAACTGTTGCAGAAAAATGTATAAAATTTGATGATTATTTCTACTGCTCACCTACGTCCTGTCACGCTGGAACTATTGCTGATTAGGAGACCTGTTGCTGACGCTGCGTTGAGTCGCCCCGCCATAGCGCCAAGCTGCATGTTGGCCGCAACGGGCAGGCGTTTAATCATTCGAATCTTTTCAGCCTAATCTCATGCTTTGACGATCTCGTAATGTCACTAAGCTCAATGTATTGCGGCTGCAAGGTCATAAAATATAATTTCTTTTCCTTCGAACTATATATTTGCGTATATGCTTGTAGGCTCTCATTAACGTAAGTCGCCACCTTATCCTTTGTCCAGTCAAGATCAAAATGCTTTGACAACCGATTTAATGCAGCACTTGCTCTGCCTTCGCTTTCTAATAAAGCCCCGTAATTATTTACCTCTGTAATAATGTCTCGAGCAAAATCATTTGCTTTCTCACGGTTATTTAGGAGAGCATCTCGTATCTCTTTGTATAAGGGTCGTGGGATTTCTTCATTCTTCTTGCCATCCACTTCAACACCAATTTCTCTATCTGAATTTATTGGTATTCGAATAGTAACATGTCTAATTTTCCCGCCGATCTTGTACTTCGTTCGCTTATCTATGTGTACGTCTACACTCTGATCGTTCCATTTCTTTGCCTCCTTGTTGCCGCGCTTATGATCATCGATTCGTACTGTTTGTTTGTCAAGAAGTTTTCGCATGCTTATTTTTATGCAGTTTGGTTTGATTTCTATAAATTATGGTAGGTTGCAGCCAACGCTTAAAGGCTTGGAGTTCGGTGTGGCCTTTATGTTTGTCCAGCCCTGAACTGAAGCCGATAAGAATTGTTGATAATGAATTTAATAGCTAAAGCTGAATGTTGAACGTTGTGCTGGAACTGCTGCTGATAGATGCAAAATGCGGATTGTTTGTTCGTCGTGCCTCACTTACGCCAACCGATGTTACCTTTAGTAATTTCAGCTCCCTGCTGATTTTTGATTTTGATGAGGAATGGTATCTGGCATTTTTTCGGTAGTGATATTGTATTTAAAACTTTCAAATAGTTTTATTACTGGCTTATAGTCATAATAGTTGATAAACCTCCAGAGTTGCCTAAAACACTGTTCATCTTTTCTTTCCAAGTCTATGTTTCCAATTAAGTTTATCCAGTACGATAAATATGGTTCTATATCTTTTTTTGTTATCAGCTTACTATCAATGTAATTCTGAAACATTCCAAGTTTAAAAAGAAATTCGTCAAAAGTTTGCCGAATTATAGTTTCCTCGTCAGTAAAGTACGTTTCATTATGATGCCTTAAAGCTGTTACAAGCATTAGGTCATTGAACGAAAATTTTTTCTTGTCTTCAATTTCGTTTTCAAAGAGAGGTATATCAACAATACTCCAGTCAAGCATAAGCAATGCTCTCTGCACATCATTATCAGCAAAAAATTCCTTTACTTCCTTGGCAAGGAATTCCGCCTTTTTCCATCTTTGCGCTTTTGTGTATTCAATTAATGCCTTGAAAAGTCCAATTGCTCCAACAATCAACGTTAGGAACTTTACAGTTTTTTCAAAGTCCAAATTATGAAAAAGGTCGTTCATGAAGGAAGTATTATTGCAGACAAGGTTCAGGGGCTGGGCGTCCGTGGCGGCATTCTGTGATTGGTCGCCCACGAAACTGCAGCCCAAATTTATTGTATTGCTGAAAATAGGAATTAAATTTTCGGTTTTGTTCGTCGCGCTGGGACTCCGGCTAAACAGCGGCTAGAGTCGATGCTACTTCCATTACCTGCCATGACGCAAAGCCTCATATTGTGTGCTGCCTTTCTGTCTTCGCACTATCAACAGTTTCAAATTCTATATGGTAATCTGTTCCATTGAGAATTACATCAACCGATTTTTTTGTATGACTAATAATAATCCTATCGCCAAAGTCAAATTCCTTGTGATGATTGGGACAGAGCAAGATTATGTTATCTAAAGTTTCTCTGCCCTTCAAATGCTTTGCTTTTATATGTGCAGCCTCAATATAATTGCTGCCGTCTTTTTTCTTGATTGTTGTCCCACAAAACTGACAACGAAAATCTCTTAAAACCTTAATTTGAGCAACAGTTTTATTATCCCGCTTAAAGGCCTTGCCCTTGAATGTAACAGTTTCAGGATCAGTTTCCTTCAAATTTCTTAGTTCATTCAAAATGTCTGCCTTTATAGACTTGTCCTTGATGATTTCCTTTACTATTTCGTTTTGCTCTTGTTCGTCAGATGATTGAATAGGTACAGCAGCAAGATACCTTTCGTAAATGTCTCTCATTTTATGCATTCTCACCTTTTGAATAGCTTCATAATATTCAATATGTTCTTTTAATGCAATGAGAGCATTTGTCAACCCTTGTGTTCCATAGTCCTTGAAAATAAAATCAAGGAAATATTCCATTGAGTAAGCATT
Organism: Huijunlia imazamoxiresistens; assembly: GCF_037132455.1. Taxonomy (NCBI): domain Bacteria; kingdom Pseudomonadati; phylum Bacteroidota; class Chitinophagia; order Chitinophagales; family Chitinophagaceae; genus Huijunlia; species Huijunlia imazamoxiresistens. The sequence goes on from NZ_JBBBEI010000021.1 coordinate 22,790, forward strand.
AAGTGTTCGTGTAAATCTTTTGCCTTCAACCAAGCAGCGAAAATCATTGATGTAATCAGCAGCTGAGTTTTTATTCATTTGATTGTCGCCAACTATGATTTTTTGTCCTTCACTGAAGGTTAGCTTTTTTTCGTACACCTTTTTAGAGGTGCCATAAGCAATAGGGGTCAGTTCTTTAGGTATTCTCATTTAGTCTTCTTTGATTTTGAGACTGCTTCGGTAAAGTTGCACACAACGTTCAAAGCATTTGCGAAGGCATGATATTAGATGTACTACTGCTTCACTTTTGCTTGATAGGCGAGTAATGATTTACAGTTGAAGATAGCTCTGCAGCCATGCTTTTGCAAATGCAATGTTAGCACTCGTTTTATTCAATTGCTAGTACCGAATAGCTTTTGAATAATTGGTTCAGACGCAGCACCCAAAATATAAACAATTAATGACCAAATTAACAGTAATATCCAATTATTTTTGACAATCTCAAAAATACCAGGAATAGTAAAGCCATATATATGCTTCTTTTTGACATTTACTTTCAATTCGCCGTTGTCTGCCCGAACAATGAAACTATCAATAATGTCAACTTTTCGAAGCGTTGATTTATGCAGTTTCAAATATTCTTTATTATCAAAAGCTAAGGATTCCTCTTCCCCTCTCAAAGCATCTACAGTTGTTATATTGTTTCTGTTTGCTAAATTCAACAATCTACCATCAGGTCTATTCTTTTCATAGTTGTGCGTATATATTTTACTTAATATTCTTGGCAAATCATATCTTCTATCTTCATCGATTTCAAACGCCTCCCCGCCCAAAATTCTGTATCTATTTGAAATCGCTTCAAATCCATAGTTGGAATCCCTCATATTCCAATGGACCCATTTGAAATCTCTGTGCTGTCTTGCAAATTGGTAAAATTCATCCAGCATTTTACGTTCTATTTCGTCGTAGTCACTATCTGATAAGTTATTGAAATCTTTTTTGCCAAATTGGGCTTGAAGATGAATTGAAAAAGATTTAGTTTGAGCCGTACCTAAATACCGCATACATATTGACGTTACTCGTGGTGTCCTACCGTGAGAAGTGACAAATGATTCGCAGGAATAATGAATCACAACTGATTTATTCTTATCCTTTAAAATTTCCTTGATTTGTTCTAAGCCTTCAGCTCTTTCTTGAAGTCTCTTGGATGTGAAAAACATTTTTGTTTATAGGGATTAAATATGAATGCTAACGTGAAAGGGCTTGCCGAAGGCCGGCCTGCCTTAATAAATATTTCAAGTTTAATGTCACTAGGCTTTTGGCAAGCCTATTATGGGCTGGGCTCCCTTCACCTGTCACGATGCTACAGGAAATGTGCGGAGGGTCGCGGCCTGTCCGTCCACCAGAGCCGTTGGCAAAATCTGGCGAAGGCTTTCGGCTGCCCCCTATCAAATTTCAACAGCTGTCTCTTGGCGCGAAGTGTATCGAGCTGCGGAGGGCGGCTGACTCGTGGGAAAGGATCTACCGTGGCCCTGCTGGAGGGGTTTGCAAAAAGCTAAGCAGCTTCCCCTGTGTCTGTCCCACAGAGGCAGGGCTCTATAAATGTAAACCGCCTCAACTTACCGGCACCTATTTTAATAACTAGCTGCCTTGCCCATAACGTCCAAGGGCTTGGCGAAGGTTGGGGATTTGAAAAGCCACAGCTTCGCCCCCTGAGCCACAGCCCAGTATAGTTTTGTTGCCTAAATATAGCACTTCCGCCCAACTTTCGCCAAGACCATGTAGGCAGCCGTGGGGCTGGAGTCGTCCGAAAACCTGCAGCGAAACCAGAGCGAGGGCGCCGTCGCCCTATGAAAAGCCACAGGCGTAAAAGCCAGGATACCACCTTTCTGTGGCCACCCAAACGGCTGGTCTACCCGTGAGCCGTGTCTGCCTGAAACAGGCCGAAAGAAAGAAGAATTTGTCGAACTTCCCCGGCAGGGCCAGCAAGTCACCCAACAGGAAAGGCCTGGATTCCCCAAGGAAATCCGGAAAAGGAAAAACCGGCTCTGCGTTGCCCCAGTTATCAATGTCCTGCAAAATGGGAAAGCAAGAGACCTTCTACCGAAAAGCTGAAATAAGGAAACCGTTTCAACTATTTAGACTCCCAAAAGAAGTCCCTCCGAGCACAAAGTGATCTGTCACCAGGAGACTGCTGCAAAAAGTGAGGGAAGGCCGCAACCCTGGATCTGTTTACAGGGAGCCACTACCCTATGTCTGGCCGGAACCGAAGCGGCGGGCGACTCCTACATGGCTGCCTACATTCTATTGTTCGAACTTACACATTTTTCCGCACTGCCACTTATTCTTCACTTTTTCCCCTAAAAGTCACCTGCCTACAGGTTCGCTTTTGGGGTATTAATACTTGCTATCTTGGCGAACATGCCTAAACTAACTAATACCAAGACGCACTATCACTGATTTATATACCCAAAATACGCATGCAAGAAAAGAGGGCGCCGATCCGTAGCTTGAACAAAGCTTCGCCTACTAGGTCACAGCTCAGCTTTAATGTAAATAAATATAGCACATATAAGGAAAATTGCACCTATGCCTGCCGCCAACAATACACTTCTGCATTTTTTAAGCAGGCAATGTCCCACTCATAAAATAATTATTGCCTATACCTTTGCAGACTTTCCCAACTAATTGAATTTCAGTCTATCGATCATTCTCATTAACCAGGGACACTTGACCAATATATTTTGGTTTGGAGCATCAGTCTATAATAATGCAACGGTGTTGCATTATTATCCCAGATATGCCTGGCACATCCTTTCCAGTAGGCCAGCTTTCGCCATGAGCATCATACCCTTGCTTTCCTGCTACCAGGGCAACTTATCCACGGGACTACTGATCCTTTCCAGTTTAACCCGGCTGACCTGCGTATAGAGCATGTTGATTTTCAGGTTATTATGCTCCAAAAAATGTTTGGATATAGCGGATGTCCGTACCGCCTTCCAATAGATTGGTAGCATAACTATGTCTCAGGGAATGTCACCTAATTAATAACCTTCATTAAAGGCATTGCTTTTCATTCAAATCATACAGAAAAACGAGGCTAAACCAAATTGGATGTCTGGAAGGAATGTACCTTATATACCCAAAGTCCTGAAGTTCATTCATGCATTTATGATAGGTTGCCTTAGCACTGATCTTTGCCGCCTCCATGATCCCGATACGGGTAACGGATACAGGATTCACAAACCCATGCTGGCTCCAGGCCTGGATAATAGCCAGGTAAATGCAAATATGAGTGGGACCAATACGCCCATCGCCCTTAATTGCCTGTAAAAAACGGGTAAGCTGCAGCGCGTACATAACCAGACTCGTTCGTTTAGAAAAAGGTCAACTATTTGCCTCTCCGAACAATTTCTCTATGTCGTCGGAACGGTAATAATGAATACCGCCAATCCTGGAAAACCGGAGCTTCCCCTGGGTTCGGAGGTTTTGTAACGTTCCATAAGAAATATGCAGCAATTTGCGCACTTCACCTGATTTGAGCCAGCGGATATCCTGTTTTGAAGGGGTGGACTGCTGGAGCAAGTCCCGCAGGTCCTGTATTAGCTGCTGTCGGAAATGCTGCAGGTCTTCCCGGGTTATGATTTCGGTTGCCATATCTCACGCCTCCTTTTTCTTCCTCAGTAAATGTTTACATATAAAGACCCCTTCCCTTTTCAGGCGCCTTTGGTTTTCACTGCAGCAGGACGGTCACCTTTGCCTGCTGGCCCATTTCCTTTTTCCCGTCTTTTGCATCTGCCTGATCCAGAGACCGATCCACCTGTCGGGACTTTCCATATTTCTTCCGAATGGCGTTAAGAGAAAGCTGTTCGCCCAGGGCATCATAAACAATTAATGACCTGGAACGGGGATCTGCGATGATGTGCATCCGGTCGGCTCCCCCAACCCTTTCCAACCATACGGCAGGACAGTTTCCCTTACGCAGCGACAGCACCAGCAGCTCCCTCTGCAGCGGGTTCCTTAACTCGCTGATGGGATAATGTTCCAATACCTGCTCCAGGTCAAAGCTGTTCCTTCCTTCGTACCGCCTGACTTTATAATTGCCATCTTCTCCCATCGCCTGAAGGTCCAATTGAAACCAAGCGGCTCGCCTTTGTTCTCCCGGGCAGGATAAATGCGTGTATACCGCCCTTCCCTGCAATAGGTTACAGGCCTCCTTAAGAGATGCCCCTTTTCCTTTATAGACAGGGAACGCCTGGCGCAACCCATTTCTTTCGGGATTCAATTGCGCATCGTAGCGGGTAAAAAAGTAAAGGTTCGTGCCCTCCATCTTCTCGAACAGGAGCGACGCCCGGATCTCGGCCTGCTCCAGGGTTTTATTCACGATCAGTACAAATTGGGGAAAGCGCTGCTCCATGTTCTTTCTAAGGGCTGGAAACAGCTCCCTGCTAAAGCCCAAGCGCAGCAGGTTGTCTTCTAAATATTCCAAATTCTGCACATTCATAACACACGATTTAAAAGATGAAATAATAGTTAGTTGGAGGAGTAAAGCTTTTTCGCTTTTAGGATGGCCCTTTTGGACACTTTAAGCGAAAGATTCCGGCTGCCCGCTTTTTCCCGCAGGTGAACTGAAAGGTATTTACGAGAAGGCAGGGTAAATTTGGGTAGGGCTACCACGAGGGTTCCGGCCGATCTGCCCCTGACCACAGGAGCGCTTTTCCAGGTTTCCACTGGAGCGAGCTCCGCCTGTTGGAAAGCGGTGCGCTTTTCCCGCCTGCGGTCCCGGACGAAAAAACGCAACTCCTCCGGTTCGTAATCAATATGGGATCGGTTTGCCAACCCAAACCGCAGCAGCAGCACATCTCCCCGGACCCATATCCCGCTTAGTAGCAGCGTCATCCGGTCCTTTTTACGAAAAGCGGATGGCCTGCCCCGGGGGGGTAAAATAGCGGGTAACCAGGAGTGAACGGAAGGCTGGCCACCGGAAACCGGGGCATTCTCTTTTGAGGGCCGGCTTCCGGGTACGAGCGGGGCTGCAGCCGTATTATTGAGACAAATATTTAATTGCACCGGGGCTTTGGCATAGCGGACAGGAAAGGAGTAAAGCCTGCCGTCGCGGGTAATCACCGAAAGGTTGGATTCCTCAAAGGAGGGCCGGGCTGCCTTCACCTGCAAAATATTTTCCACGCCCTTTGCTTTTCGGACCAGGATATCACTGCTGCCCCGGTCCACGCTGATGATGGTTGTTGGGAATATCAGGTTGGTCGTTTTAGCCACTGTTATGGATAGTGGGCGGGATTCTACCAGCATCAGGGCTACCTGGTCTTCTGCTGCCTGAGGAAGGCACAGGGAGGGGTAAAGCAGGAGCGAAACAGCCGCCGCCCCCGCTACAAGCAAGCGATTCATAAACTGACAGGATTTAAGTTGTAGAAATGAATGGTTATGCTTCCTTTTCCTGCAGCAGTACCCGGTACCCTTCGCGCAGGGTAACTTTTACCGCTTTTGCCTTTTTGCGGAAAAGGGATTTGAGGCTTTGCACGGCCGCATCCGCCGCCTGGCCTTTAAGGGAAGGTTCAAGGGTACCCAATCGCAGTGATTCCATCGTTGTGCCGGCGGTTTCTTTCAAGGCTTCGTTGGAAAGGGAGCCCGGAACAGATATGCCTTCCATGCCGTCTAGGTCGTAAACCGAAAGACGGATGGGGAAAATTGAGTTTTGGTACCGGATGCCCGTAATGGATACCAGCAGGCGCTCATTTGCCAGGGAGGCCGTGCCGTAGACAAAGGTGTTTTTGGGTATGCGTACTTCCGAAACCACCAGGTCTTCTGCCAGCCGGAGTTTAATGATCGAACCTTCCGCCACCACGGTTGCCTGGTCGACCACTGCCTGAACGACCGGGGCCTTTTCTGCTCTTTGCTCCCCGGCTTCCTCCAGCCCGTAAAAGCCGCCTTTGCCTCTTCTGGGTATAGTTCCGCCCGGTTGCACCGGACCTTCCAACAGGCCGATCCCTTCTTCATTTCCGCTCCTTTGATGGGAACCTGTCCTCTTTTGTTTTGAAATAGCTGGGGACAGTCTCCCCTTGACCCGCTCAGGATGCTGAATGTCCAGCACCTTTTCCATCAGGGAATTGAGCTCCGTTAGCTCCGGGTCGTCTTTTCTGCCCCCTTCCTCCATCATTTGCGCAAGGGATTCCAGCCGATCCAGGTAGTCATTGTCCACCGCGGCAGGGTAGTTGTTTGGAGCGCTTACCTTTTTCTTCCCCTGTTCGGCAGGAAGGTTGGCCAACTGCCGGTTCAGGGCTTCCAATTTCCGGTACACCTTTTCTTCGTTCGGGTCCCGGTACCCCGCTGCGCCGGGCGGTGAAGGATCATAGGAATAAGCTGTAAGAGAAGTTGCCGGCATTGAATCTGCTCCTGGAGCCGGCTGCCGGTAAGCGGGATCCCTGCGGATATTTTCCATCCGGTCGGCAGAATCAGCCTCCGCCTGCTCATAAAAACTGAGCTTGTTCAGGCCTTTCTCTTCTTTGAGCAGCGCCTGCGGCAGTTTTAGGTTCAACCCGTCTACAGCGCGCCGATCCTCTTTCCCTCCTCCGCCCAGTGCCCAGAACGCCATGGTCACAAAAGGCAACGCCAGCAGTGGAAGCACCAGCAAAAACCTTCTTTTGCGAAGGAATTGCGGCGAATAAGTTGATTCGTTTTTCATAATCGTATTTTTTAGGGTTTAAGGAAGCGTTTCCAGTTGATTGAGGGAGTCAGCCTGACCCTGCTGCGAGCCCGCCAAGCTGTCCTTGTAAGCGTCAAACAAGCGGGTGAGCGGCAGCCCCTTTTCCCCTAAAGCCTCACTGGAGAAGGGCACCTCTTCCACCGGCTTTGCCAGGGGAATGGTTTTGATGGGTGTGACCGAAATGCCGGGGGAGCATGCCTGCCGGAAGCCGGCAACAAGCAGCCAGATACTACCGCCCAAAAACAGGGCAAGCAGCAGGAGCGCCACCGCCTTCCTTCCTTGCAGGGACAAGCGCATGGTTCGCTGCACCAGGTAATCCATCCAAATCCTTTGCTGCACCTGCCAGCGGGAGGGCTCAGGGCGAGCCGCATGCGGGCTTTCTTTTCTTCGTTTAAAAATGTTGGGAATCATACCTAACGGTTTTGGGTTTTCAAATCCTTGTTTTCCAGCGTGGCCCAGCGCTCGATCAGGAAACCATGCGGGTTGTTGTCGGAACGGGATACGCCCCGGAGATAGCCTTCCGTCACCAGGCTGCGCATGGTGATACTGCTGGGGCGGGTAATTTTCTGGGTGGCATAGCAGCGGAAGTAATAGGGTTCGTTGGTCATATTCACCGCCACGCTGTCAATGGAGATTTCCTGGGAGATGTTGGCGGCCACCACCTCTGCGTAATAACCATTCTCCTTCAGGCTTTTGTACTGCCGACGGGCGGAGCCGTCCGCCAGGTACAGCGCCCTGGTGATGTTGGCGGTAATCACCTTGTCATCGGGATCTAGCGTAAAAAAGTGCTGGTGAAACATGCGCACGTGGTCCCTGGCTTCCACCGGCAGGTTGTCCCTGCGGCCCGACGAATAGGCCTCCAGCACCTTGCCCCCGGCAAGGATGTAGATCCGCTGCTCCGCCTGGATTTTAAACTCATGGCCCAGGTAAAGGGCATAGCCGCTGACCAGGATGCAGGCCAGCAGGAAAAAAAGGGAAAATGCCCGGATATAGCGGAAGGCCGTATCGATGTTTTTCATTTTCTGGAACATAACCCAAGAAATTTATTTACCCGAGAGTTTGTCTTTTTGAAACTCGCTGCCGTTTCCAAAATAGCCCTTGCCGGCGCCCATGCTGGCCATATCATTCCGTATGGAGGAGGCAGCATCGCCGTAAACACTTCGCACCATCGAGCTGCCGCCACTGGCGATCATGGAGGAAGAGCCACCGCTGAAATGGGTCACCTTGTTCAGCAGGGCATCACCGCCGCCGGCATGGATGATGTAATTGGCGACCGACGGCACGGTGAAGTAGCCGATGATGCCGATGACCATGAAGATGAGGTAAGCCGTGTCCGTAGTATTGAAAAAGGTATCGCCACTGCTGGTGATGCGGCCGATATCCAGCGCCAGCAGCTTTTCCTGAGCCTTGCCGATGATACCGCCAAAGAGGTTGGCTACGGGTAGCCAGAGAAAGACATTGAGATAACGGGCCAGCCAGACGGTCAGCGTATGCTGAAAGCCATCAAATACGGAAATGCCAAACACCAAGGGGCCTAGGATCGCCAGCACGATTAAGTAAAAGGTGCGGATAGTATTGATGCAGAGGGCGGCTGCCTCATAAAGCACCTGTAGCACCTGGCTCATCCATTCTTTGATGGAATTGCGAAAGCTGTAGGAAGCTTTGGCCATAGCAAACCGGATATCATTGCCAACACCTTCAAGCAAACCTTCCTTTTCATCGCCATGCGTATATTTATACCACTGTTCCCGGTCGCCGCTTCCATCCATGCCTACATACATCTTCCAGGTATCCGACTCCTTTAGTGCCTTCTCCCTTTCCTTCAGCAGGTTTTCGATCGCTTTATTCGAATTGTCCACCATGGCCGCCGTTGCCGTTACCGTGGGCTTCATTACGCCCCCGATCAAATCTAGTACCGAGGGAAAGATGAGGATGGCAAAGCCGATCACAAAGGGGCGGAACAAGGGAAACAGGTCAACAGGCTCGGCATTCGCGATATGCCGCCATACCCTAACGCCAATGTACCAGGTGGCGGCAAAGGCAGCAATACCCCTGCCTACTCCAATAAGCTGGCTGCACAGGGGCAGCATTTCTTCGTAAAGCCCGTCCAGCACTTGCTGCAGCCCGCCTATCTTCCCAGCCGTACTTTGGTCATTGGTTTGCGCCCACAACAGTTGGGGCAAAAGAATCCCTGCCGCCATGCATAGCACAGCATTCAATTGCTTTTTCATATTTGCTGATTTGATTACTTTATGAAACCATAAAGAGAAAGGAGCGATGTGATGTCCGCTTTTTCTTTATCCCGTTGAAGTGAAAGGATAAGGGCCCGGTTATTAAAGTGCCGGAGAAAGTGGAGCGCCTCCTGGACTTTTTTGAAAATGCTGTCTACAGCTTGTAACCGTTCGCTATCCGACATCCGGAGCGCACCATTGGTAAGCACCAGGGAAAGGGCATCCAGGCTATTAACGCTTTCATTGAATACCTTCCGGTATACGCTTTCAAAGTATTCAAACTCCTCACCGGTGAAGTTTCCGCTTTGCCTGAATTTCTTTAAGGCTTCTTTGTACTCCACCAGCAACAGCCGTTGGTGACCCAGGACCTCCGCAACCCTTTTGTACTTTCTGACAGCTGGACTTACTTTGAGCAGGCTGTCTAAGAAGGCTTTATGCAGACGAAAATTCCCTTCGGATATATCTTTAATGGCAGTGTAACCAGAGAAAATAATGCTGTAGCCCTCTTTCAGGCCATTGAGGGCCTCTTTGAGCTGGGCGAGTTTTTCCACATTCAGCAGGAGCTGCTGCGCCTCGTAGGACTGCCCGCATACCTGGACACCCGGGACCAAGAAAAAAATAAGGAGCATGATATTCACTATCCACTGTTTCATAACTCACTGTTTATCCTTTAAATAATACTTACGGCTTCAGGCCATACAGAGCCCGCAAAGCTTCTATTTCTTTTTCCTTCTTTTCCCGGTCATTTGCCATCAGGGAGCTATTCTCCCCCATGCTTTTGGCCGCTTTTAACGCCTCACTCATTCCCGAATAAAGTGCATCGATGCGGCACAGCCGTTCGTTATCTTTCATTTTCAAAACACCATCTGTTAATAGTGCGGCAAGCTGGCTGATCATTTCCGCACACTCATCCAATACACCGGCATAGGCAATTTCCAAAAAACGGATCTCCCTCCCTGAAAGTCGGCCACATCCCTTCGCCTCTTTCAGCTTTGCCCGGCATATCCCCATAATATTTTTTTGCATAGAAATGACGCGCTGAACTTTCTGATAGTCCCTGATGGCCGGGGAGACTTCGGTTAGGGAAGTAAAATACTGCCGGTGAAGCGAGAAGTCTCCGTCTTTTATATCCCTGACCAGGGAAAGGCCCTTCCCTGCCAGGGCATATCCTTTCGCCAGCGTCTTGCTCCATACTTCCAGAGCCGCATTTTGCGCTACCAGGTACCGGAGCTGCGTTTTCCGCTGCTGCGTCCACTCCTCCACTGTCTGGGCACGGGTAATCGTAACGCCAAAAAGGAAAAAAATACAAATGGTAAGACGTGCCACATTCCACTTATTGAAGGTTATACAATATCCTGATCGATTCAATATCCCTGGCTTCTTTCGCCCTGGACAGGGAAAGCAGTGCGTTCTGGTTCGTAAACCGTTTCAGGTCGTCATAATTTTGCTCGATGGCATCAGTAACCTTGTTGATGATTTCCAGGCGGGCCGCATCACTCATCTGGATAGAAAATGACTCAATCGCCAGGCTGATGCGCTCCAGATCTTCCAGGCTTTTCTCCAGGATACCACTATAAACGGCTTCCATATACGTTATTTCCTCACCGGTAAAATGCCGGTCTTTTCGAAACAGCCCCACCGCCCGTTTGTATTCTTCCACGAGCTGTACCTGCTTGCGGAAAATCTCCCGGGTGCGGCCGTAAACAACAAGAACGCCTTTTGCCCGGTGCAGCTCCTCGAAATAATCCTTGTAAAGCGCCCGCTGTTTTTCAGCCCAATCGGATATTTCATCGAGCTTTAGCTTTACCATCCTGTTTTCCACTACCTTTTGAGCATTCTGCAGCCAAATGGTCTTTGTCTGCAGCCGCTGAATTTTAAGGTCCACGGCTTTGATCACTTTTTTTATTCCTTCCTTGATAATCAGTGTTATCGGGTCCTGGGCTGAAGCCCGGGCGGAAAAGAACAGCCCCCAAATGACTATCATTGCCCACCGGCAAAATTTCCTTTTCATAGCTACACCATTTACAGTTTCTTATAAGGCACTTTCCCCATATTTAATTCTCCTTTGGATGGATCGAAATATATACGGCTTCCTGACGATTCCAGGAGCAATGTTTGGGTCTGGGGATCATAGGCCCCCATCCACTCCTTTACACTAGATTGTTCCGGAAGTTCCCTGCCATCCAGCACTTTCCTGTACCTGTCCCGTTTGGTGATGGCATATCCCGTGCTCCCCGAGCTGGTTACCGGGCGGATCTGTACCGTATCAAAGCTTTTCCTAAACTCATCGGTGTAGTACCGGACATAAGTCCCCGGGATAAATTCCTGGACGGCGTCAGAAGCATTCCGGCCTGCACAGGAAAACAGAAGCGTAACAGGAACTGCCCAGATCATTATTTTCATGGCTTTTGTTTTTATTTGTTTTGACATTTCATGGCGGCGGCCATTGCTGCAATGCCTTTCTGCATGCTGCCATACACTTCCGCGTACCGGGCCACCTGTACTTTTTCAGTTTCTTCGGTGGTATAGGCCAGGTACTCCTCCGGTGACACTTCGGTCCGGTACACCCGGGAAAGGGTTCCGCCAAGGGAGATAAACACTTCCTTGTATTTCCGGTCCGGATCATTGGCCTTGTTGAGCGACAAAACAAGCGCCTTTTCCTTTTCGGTCAGGCCCAGCAGCTCCTGCACCTGGTCAAATTTGTTCTGGTACTTGCTCTGGTCCAGCAGGATCTTGCAGTCGGCGTTGTTGATAATGGTTTGCTTGACGATGGGAGAGGAAATAATGTCCTCGATATCCTGAGTTACCACAATGGCCTCGCCATAGAATTTTCGAACCGTCTTGAAGAGGTACTTGATGTATTCCGCCATCCCTGCCTTGGCGATAGCCTTCCAAGCTTCCTCGATCAGGATTATTTTGCGAATGCCTTTGAGCTTACGCATCTTGGAAATGAAGACCTCCATGATAATGATGGTCACTACAGGGAAGAGAATGGGGTGGTCCTTGATGTTGTCGAGCTCAAAGACGATAAAGCGCTCGTGCAACAGGTCCAGGTTTTCCGTAGCGTTGAGCAGGTAATCATACTCCCCGCCTTTGTAATATGGCCGCAACACGTACAGGAAGTTCGCCATATCAAAGTCTTTTTCCTTGACCCGGTCCGCCTGAAGCACTTCGGCAAAGCCGGTTTGCAGGTACTCATAGAACGTATTGAAACAGGGGAATATTTCGGGGTCCTGTTGTAACTGCTCATAATAGAGTTGCAGGGCATTGGAGAGGGCTACATATTCCGAGCGGTTGAAGACTTCGTCATCCTTCTTCCACAGGGCCAGCAGCAGCGTTTTAATGCTTTCCTTCTTTTCCGTATCCAGGCGGTCGCCCTTTGCCAGGTAAAAAGGATTGAAGCGAATGGGGTTACCCTCCTCATAGGTAAGGTAAACGCCACCGAGCAGGGTGCACAATCCTTTGTAGGAATGCCCTACATCCACCGCCCCCAAATGGGCGCCCAGTTCAATATAACTTCGAGCAAAATGGTTCATTAAATAACTCTTGCCGCTGCCGGAAGGACCCAGGACAATCTTGTTACGGTTCGATGTGGTGCCCCGGGCCATTGGTTCATCCGATATGTCCACATGCAGCGGCCGGCCGGTCAGCCGGTCACCCAGCCTCAGGCCGATGGGACTGGAAGAGGAACGATAGGCCGTTTCCATGTTCAGGAAGCAGCAGGCCTGCTCCGTAAAGGTGTCAAAAGTGTCGTTCATTGGAAAGTCTGCAGCTGCGCCCGGAACCCCTGCCCAGAACATCTGGGCTGCCCCCTCCACCTCCTGCCGGGCCACCGCATCCATGGAAGCCAGGGCGGAGGCAACCATATTTTTTAATTCCCTCGCCTTGCCGGGATCATCGCTCCACACCAACAGGTTGAAGTGCGCTTTCACGGGCAGGCGTCCCTGGGAAATGGCCTCGTTCAGGAAATCCGAGGTGGCGTCCCTGGCCAGGGCGTTTTCCCGGGACCAGGCCGACAGGGATTGCAGCCTGAGCCGGCGGCGCTCCAGGCGTTGCAAGGTCCTGGGACCGTCATCGATAAAGATGTACTGGCTGTAAATGTGGTTACAGGAAAGCAGTTGACCGATGGAGGAAGAAAATCCTATGGGAAACTTTGTCCGGTCGGTGGAATACTTTTCATAATTGATCCGGGGCCCGCACAGGGACGGCAGGTCGGCTACATCCGCCAATGTATATAGGCTGCACCGCTCCGCGCCTACGCTGACACCTTCCTTAAAGCAGATATCCCGAATCATAAGGGAACAGGCATCCTCCAACAGGAAACAGTACCGCTCCAGCAGCCCGGCCTTGAACTGGGTGCTTAATATCTCGCCGCGCGGGAGGCGCCGGAGCCGAACAAAACCACTGTCCTCCAGGATGCGGGTAAACTGGCTGGCATTATCTACAAAATCCTGCAGGAGCTGCGGGTCCAGCACTTCCTTTGGCGCAAGGTAGGCCCTAAGAAGGCTGGAAGTCAGCGATGTGCCGCTTTTTCTTCCTGCCGGCTTTTTCGTGAGGAAAATATAGCAGCGGTGGTCCAAATAGGGACGTTCGTTGAAGAACCGCTCACTGCTATGGGAGAGAAAGCTATGCGCTACGCCATCAAAATCGGCCTTGTATTTACTTTCCACAAACCAGTCCTGCTTATGAAATATTGAATGACGTGGCAACACGCGGATGGCTTTTACCCATGCTTGGTGGAAAGCCTCGTAGTCTGCATCCGACAGGGTGAAGATCTCCGGCAACTCCGCTTCATATACCACCGTTATGTCTCCCCATTTGGACAGGATGCAATCATGCTCCACGTCCATGAGGGGAAACATATCTTCCAGGTTCTTTTCCATATGCGTTTTATTTATAGGTTGGTCAATAGCTATTGCAGGCAGAAAGGGCACGGATTATCAGCAGAACCATTCACGGGTGCGGCATTTAATGACTTTAGGTATTCTTTTGCGGGCTGCGCGCTTCATCAACCCATGCTGCCCGTACCGATTACTCAAGTGGTAGATAAGCCCGAAAAGAGCCGTTCCCAACAAAAAGACCACCAGCAGACAAAGTGCCGGGGAAATACCCACCAGGTACAGGATGGCAAAGAGGACCAGCAATAGGAATAAACCGACTCCCAGGTACAGGATATATTGCGCCTTCAGCCCCTTGAATTCCACGGGACGGTTGATGCCCTTATTAATGCTGTAAATTCGTGTAGCCATTTCCAAAAAATTAAACGCCAAAGAAGGAACGAAGCACGGTAGCCACGATCACCAGGAATACGCAGGCACCAAACCAGGCAGCCGCATACCTGCTTGTTTCGTGATCGCCGCCTGTCCAGCGCTGGTACACTTTTATGGCCCCGATCAGTCCTGAAATGGCACCAATGGCATACATCAGGTTGGAACCGGCGGTAAAATAGCTGCGTACCTGGGTATTGGCCTCATTGATGCCGGCCAGGCCATCCTGGGCGGCTGCCGTAAGAGCCAGGCAAAGCAGGAATAGTGTCGCGGCAGGCACAAAGAGGCCCTTTGCGATGAATTTCATTCGCTTCGGTTTCATATATAAAACAAGATTTGGGGTTTAAGAAAGCTCCATCCGGCCTTCACTCTTTCCACAACGCAGTTACCTCTTCAGCTTCCAGGTGGATGGAGCAATACTTTTGACAGTCCTGACAGATTACGAGGTCCAGGGAAAATTGGCTGGGAGTACCTGATACAGAAGGATATTTTCGGAGGAGGCGGCTAAGGGAGAAGAGGATTTCCCCTTTGACCATCCGGGAAGAACCGGCCTGCTGAAAAAAGGCCCGCAGTTCATCTAATAAAGGCTGGATCGAATCGGAAACATCGCTTCCGGAAGGGACGTTTTCGGGAATGAAATCCGTTTCCCGCTCAAACAGCTCGGGCTGAAAAGAGGATGCTTTTTTGGGATTGGTACCACCCGGCCGTGGCAGGAAAGGTGTCCATCGTTGCTGCAGGACCACTCTAATGCTTCCGGAATAAAAGATCACCAGTACTACTGCATAATAAGCTGTTAGGGCAAGGGCAATAGTAATCCAGTATGCCTGCCAGCTGATATTGGTAAACATAACACACAGTTTTCAAACTTCACAAGAGAAATAAATGGTAAGGTCCAGCCCTTTAAAGAAGCGAATGCGAATGGGGCTTTTTACCTTTCAGGTCGGTCAACTGCATAAACGCAAGTACTGTTCCGCATAGAATTGATATGCTAAAAAAAAACAGGGTCAACAAAGGGACTGTCTGCACAAAAGTTGCATAATTGTACTGCCTGCGGTCCTGGGCGAAGAAGATATACAATGAGAGTATCGCCAGCAGGATACCCATGATTTGCAGGGCCGGCTTCATCCAATGTTTCTTTTCGCCATTGAAAAATATCTGGGAAATCAATAAACAAAGAATCCCACCCATACCCAACATCGAATAATTAATTCCATGTGGAAGGGCGCCTAACAAGTACATGGCATAAGGTCCACCGAAAGCTTCGCCGCTGATCATAATGAATGAAAAGGTTAGTATATTAACTACAGGTGTGCCTAATTTATTCATGACTTTCATAAAAGATCTATTTAAGAACGGTTATTTACAGGGACCGTTGCTGCGCCCGGACACTACATGGTATCCAGGCTGCCTAATATTTTTGGCCTCAGGATCCTTGTACACATTCATGTATTGCAGTCTTCTATATAACTCATTGGGCGTATTCGTACCATTGCCGCCAACAACTCCTGGAATATGACGTTTCGATATATAGAGTTGCTTTTCGGGAGACCTGACGGAATTAAATACCTGCAGTGCAAAATCAGTGCAGTTGTAGCCGTCTAAGTCATATTTAGCAAATCGAGCCAGGCGTTGAATCAGGTTGAGAACGTTCTGGAACTTCTTCCCGTCCAGGCCCATTGTCAACGAAGCATTAAACTCATGTGATCCATTATCGACAAACTTTGCCCGGACCGGTACGGAAGTGGCGATACTCAGCCAACCCACCACCGGATAAAATCCGAAATATTGCTGAACGGTCTGCCTGCCGTTGGATTTCTGCAGCTTCAAGAAAGTATGCCCTGGAGCTCTTTCCTTCCAGTCAAAAGCCATATCGGGCCGGTTATCTACCGGGATGTCCACTAATATTTCCATGGAATAAGTAGCGCCCATATCCGGAATGGCAGCAAAGCATTTCAAATAAGATAAGATGTCAATCGCCTTTTTATCCTCCACGGTCTCAAAATCGATCCGGATTGGTTTGCGGTAAACCATGTCGGTATCCTCTGCATTATTATTCGTGCCGTCTGTTCCATACCCAGGTTCGCCACCACCGCCGCCCCTCTTGTCTTCTGCAAAGTAATAGTTCTGATAACGGGGAAGCTCAAGCAAAACACTGAGGTCAATATATAAAATTCCGGCCGCATCCTTACCATCAGTATGTAGGTAAGATTTCATTATTAGAGGAGGGGCGAGCAGGGCAGTGGCCCGCTCTACAGACACTCTTTCCTTCGTCAAAGAACTAATTGAGATCCTTGCATTTAAAGAATGTTCTTCTTGATTCTCCGTAGCTGGGGCAGACTCCATGATGGAAATAACCCTTCCATCATGGATCCGCCCATCCCTACCTGTTTGCAGGAATACAAAACTGCTACCCTGCACGGTTGAACCAAATGGAACTTTCAAAAACCGAGCTTTGCTGCTGTCATCATCATACACGATCACCTTGCTGAAATCCAGTTTTCTGTAATCGTCGGGAGAAAGCTTAGAGCTTAATTCATTTTTTACATTCTGAAGGTAGTCCGAACCAGTATCTTCCACAACTTCCTTTCTGCAGGACGAAAAGCAAAAAACAGCGAACAAAACAATCAGAAGGGATTTCATGGGTTTTGTTTTTGCTTTCTGATGTAAAATTAGAGAGGCTTTGGGTGAATCGAATTAAGATTTCTTAAGAAATTCACGCTTAGGAAACTTTAACAATTGGCGCTTGTCTTTTGATATAGCTTAAGTACTCTTCACTAATCCCCAGGTAAGATGCAATGTATTTACAGGGCACTCGCCTGATGATTTCAGGAAAATGATTCATTAAGTAAGCATAACTTTCCTGTGCCTTCATCATGCGGATGCTGTAAAGGCGCTGTTCGCATAGAATATAGTATTTCTCGGTAAGAGTTCGTCCAATAAAATTCAACTCCTTGAATTCATGGTATAATGCCATAAGGTCGTGGTGGCTGATATAATACATGCGGCAATCTTCCAGTGCCTGGATAGACTCTTTGGCTTTTGTCTGCTGGAAAAAGCTTTCCACGGAAATCATCAGGTCGCCTTCCATCATAAACCAGGTGCACACCTCGGTAGTCCCCTTAACATAAAAGCAGCGCGCCAAGCCCTGCTCAATAAAATAAATATTCCGGCAGATATGGCCCTCCCTAAGGATGAATTGTTTCTTGGCGAACTCAATGGGCGTCCACGCATTTGCAAATCGCTCTTTCACTTCATCCGAAATCGGATAGATCGAGCTCATTATTTTTAACAGCTGTTCCATAAGTAATATTTTTTAATTGAACACAGGGTTGATGCAGTGTTTACGGCAATGGCAATAGGATGCACCGGAAGTCACTTCCTCAAAAGCAGCCGCCGTAAGAATGAGATGGGTGAGAAGTACTTGTTTGCCTGAAGTTTTTTTCGGAAAGCTTTTCCGTTGATTAGTTAAATCGCTATGTATTCCAAACTGAAGAACTGAAGTAAGCTACACTGTACCCGACATGGAACTCATAACACCACGCAAAAAGTTGATACATAACGGAATGAAACACCTTTCAGCTTTATTGTAAAATATTACATTTTTTGCACTTCATAAAATAATTTTTTTAAATATCATCAGGCTGTGCTTACGAAACAGGATAGAGTATATGATCATTCAACAACCTGTTGCATCTTGAATAGAGTTTGAATCGTGGAACAGGAAGGGCAGCTTCTTTTCGAGCGGTGTATTCCAGACGCCCCTTTATCTTGTTGACGCTGCTGCAATATTTCTGAAGAGTAATAAGGAGAACAGGTGTTTTGAACTTACCAGAGTTGCAACTATTGGGCTTTCGTTGTGTCACTCACTTGTACGTCCGGTAATGCTATGGAGCAGCGAGCCCATATCGATCCTGGACTTATACCATCATTTTCATCATCGGTTCACTTCCTTTCTGGATCAAGGATCGGCTTTTCATTCATTAATGCCTGAAGCAAAGTTCGGCTTTGGGCTGCTGAAGCGCCCAAAAGACTACCGCATAAAACAGCAGAACCTGCTTGCGTCTTCACATCCTGCACGAGCCCACCAACTTCTTCACCGTTCTTCTCCCACGGATTTATTCGGTTTCCTTTTGGTCTTGATTGCCCAAAGCCGGAAATGGGGCCTCAGCATTCATTAACCTTTAAATCAGCTGTTATGAAAAAGCAATTGGTTCCCTGTCCCGGCTTCCAGGTATCTGAGATCGAACTGGTGTACACCTCCAAAGTAAAGGCATCCCAACGCCCTCAAATTGCCACCTCCAGCGATGCGTACGACTTATTCGTTCAACATTGGGAAGAAGGTAAAATGGACTTGGTGGAACACCTCAAGGTCCTGTTCCTCAATTGCGCCAATAAAGTCCTGGCCATTTTCCAGGTTTCCACCGGCGGCTTCAACAGTACCCTTGCAGATGTACGTATTATCTTCACCGCAGCCTTAAAGATCAGGTCCCAGGCAATGATCCTTTGCCACAACCACCCTTCGGGCAACACCAAACCCAGCCGTCAGGATGAAGAACTGACCCGCAAACTCAAGGAAGGCGGAAAGCTCCTCGACATCAAGATCCTCGACCACCTCATCATCTCCAGTGAGGGGTATTTCAGTTTCGCAGACGAAGGGCTTTTATAGCCCTTTTTCTAGAGCGAAAGTGTCAAAATTCCTACGCGATGCGACAATACCATAACCAGATGCGACACCAAGCCCAAACCTAACTGTACAGTGAGCCGGCAAGCCATTATTCATAAGCTCACTGTACAGTTAAAACTTAACACGACGTCTATGATGACCACTTTGCGGATTTGTTATTCCAAAAATACTATACAGGCCAAAGGGAACTTCTGATTGTGTATTTCGGGGACGGTAAATTTCATCTTTTATCACACTTTCATACCAGAAAGGCGCCTCTTTTACGTCTGGCAATGCATCAGTACTGCAAAGGCCATGTTTTTTACAATAAAAAATAAACCTGTTTGGCCAATCTTCCAGCAACCAATGAGCTACAGTAATAACCTGTATCCTTTTATTGTATTCGAGTGCTTCAAACCTTGGCCTATTAGATTCTGAAGTAAAAAAAGGAACTTTATGATATTTAAGAAGGTCCTCGCGCAACGATTGGAACCTTAATCTGGAACTGACCAATATTTTGACCATAAAGCCCAATACATCAAAGTATTGAATAGGATAAACAATCCTGCAGCCCAAACCAAACTCCAAAATATCATACAATTTCTTCTGGACTTCAATAACCTCATCAGGAGCCTGCTTTATATTGCTTTTCCGTAGATCTTTTTTACAGTTAAAGCAGGTCACCCAACCCTTGAAGGACCCCTGATTGATCAAGCCAATCGAGTTCCGGAAAAAACATATCGGAGAACCACACCAAGGACAACAATCATATAAATAGCATCCGCATTCTACACAGGCAAAAGTTAGCGCCAAGCGCCACTTTTTCCTATAGTAAGGCATCTCTGCATCATGTGTCAAACACCCGGGGCAAAACATCAAACCTTTCATATTGTGTTTAAATGATTGCCTTCCAATAGGCAACACCCATTTTGTCATGCTATTTGATTTCTTAATATTAGGGTCATAAAGCTTGTATTCAAAATACCTAATTGAGGTGGATTTAACCTCTTCAAAGCTGCAGTTTGTCCTTCCTGCAATCCGGTGGATCACTTCATCTTTCAAGTTCCTGTCTATATCCCTTTCAAATATTGCAGCCTTTGGCCAACATAAATTGCAAAATTCAAATATATTTAAGCCATGGTCCTGCGACATCCGCGTCAGCCAACTACTGAACAGCTCGTCCTGCAACGGTTTAGAGCATGCGGGCAGTAATTTGCGATCAGCTTCACTGAACAAACTAAAAGAAGTATCCATTAGCTTACACTTTCAAATTGACGTTTTCTATCGGCAGGGCTGATATAGTCGATTTTGTCCAAAATTTGTTTGGTAATGCACTCACCCTTTGATTGGATCGCCAAGATGGCGCTCTTTCTTAATATAGTGGCCATTTCACCAATGATGCCTTCTGACATACTTAATATCTTCATAGCTTTATCCTTACTTTCCAGATTGGAAGGCTTCCTTAAGGGCAGCAGTGCTTCAAAGCTTTTTAGTAATCTTAGGTATTCCTCTTCAAATTTCCATTTGGGTAATAAGGCTGGTTCAAACCGGTTAGCCATTTGCTGATCCGTATTTATGGCATGATAAGCATCATTTATTCCTGCGCCGACAATAACCATTTGCAATTCATTTGATAAATACTTGATCAAGTTCAGGAAGGCTCTCTGATTGGAATAGTTTCCAGCTAAAATATGGTGCAGCTCGTCTATGATTAGCATTCTGGTTTCAATCTTCTTTAATATTGACAACACCTGCCCATGTTTTTTCTCAATCCGGTCATTAGCTTTCTGTGGCGCATTTAACGTTTCGAGAATAACATTATAAAACCTCCTTTCATCAGGCTTATGAGGCATTTGAATATAAATTACAGGAATGTTTAAATGAACGTCCGAAGGCGTTATTACAGGCTTATGCAATTGAAAGAACTTACTAAGCAATAACGTCTTTCCATTATTTGTCGGACCAATCAAAAGGAGGTTGGGCATCCTATGAGTCTTTGGATGGACAAATAACTCATCCAGCCTGCAAAGAATATTCTTTGCCCTTGTATAACCAATCCATTTATCAGAAAGAATTTTTCCGATCCTTGTATTGTCGTCTAAGGATGCAATTTCTTGTACCGATTTACTTAAATGGTTCATCTTCAAGATCTTCAAATGGTAAAATACAGTCACCGGTAATTGGGTCTTCCGCTATGTTATCTGGTTTCAAGGGAGCAATTTCATTTCTAATACTCTTTTGCAGTGCATGCAGTGCACGGGTATTCTTCCTCCTTGCCCGAACCGTAGTTTTTGAAGCCGTATCCTCAATTTGCTTCATTCTTGAGTAGGCTTCAAAAATTGCATTTTCGGTTACTTCGTTTTTACTGTTCTTTTGCAGAGAACGGATGATCTCTCGGTGCTCCCATATAGTCATTGGAGGTAACGCTGGGTTTCTGTATGGAATGGGGAAGTATTCCTTAATATCCGGATCATAAAAATAAATGACGCTGATATCACGGGGATCCATTTTGAAAATAAACTTTCTCTTCTTTGATGCCCGTGTATCTGTGTTGGCACAGGCATGAATCCACTTTCTTAAAATATCATGATAATAATTTATGAGGTTGACTTGCACTCCGGACTTCTGGATTGTCCTTTCAATAAACGGCATGAAGTCTAACTTCAATTTTAACTCATTTACAATGGGCCTTTGCAATCCTGTGCCTATCTGATTCTTGGAACCTACAATACCCTCGGTATACTTGGCTATTGGACTTGTGCCAATGGCTTTGTGCTGCCGCTCATGATATACATTCACAATAAAAGTAGCCAACCACTTTTCAAGTTCAGCAATAGTAAGGCAGGCTTCCTTTTCCGACTCATAAAACTTTCTTTGACCAGAGTTGGAGAAAGTTGTTCCTTTGACGGTATGGATTTCGTTTAATACCGTTCCTATTAACCTCTCAATGTGACCACCGTACTTCGGTTTCTTTACCGGACGAAAATTGATCTCAATCCCATATTCCTGGCAAGCACGTTCAAGCATATACCCATGAAACTCTTTTGCGTTATCCAGGTAAATTGACTTCATAATACCATAACAAGGCCACCTGCCTTCTATATTTATTTTGGCAAGCCATAGTTCCTTTGGCAAAATTGCATGTGACAGGCACAGCCCTGTCCCCATAGCTCCAGGGGGATCCAAAGAGATATAAAAGCCAAGTACCATTCTGCTAAACACGTCAATTGCAATAGTTATCCAGGGCCTTCCAATAGGCTCCCTGCTGGCATCGTCAACTGTTATTATATCCAATAACGTATGGTCAATTTGAACAACAGCAAGCGGATAGTCGGCTCCCGGAAAACTGCCTTGCACCGGCTCATATTTATTATTCGCAACTGATTTATCATATCGCCTTGCCATCCTTTTCTCCTCGGTTATGGCATAAACTCTGTTTCGGACAGTTTTATAGTCGGGGGGAGGTAATCCGGCATTTTTACACTTTCCTGCAATCTCAAATGAAACTTTCTTAACGCTGAGCCGTTGAGTGGTTAAATAGCGGTCGTCTATCACTGACTCTATAACAGCTTCTACCTCTTTGCTCAAACGCTTTTTCCCTCTACCGCCGTTATTCTCTTCGTTTAATAGGGAGGACGCCAGTCCGGTACGTTGATATTTTTTTAACCATCTGTAAAATGTTGACCTATGGACCCCTGCTCTATTTGCAATCTCATCAGCAGTGTTATTGTTTCCATTTATTCCTTCAAAAAATAAAGAAACAAATTCAAAACGCTTTTTAGCAACTTCCCAATTCTTTTCGGACACCTCTCCCAAATCCACTATTTTTTCTTGAGGGACCTTAGTGTCACCCTCAACTATAGGCTCAAGTTTATCGATATAAAGCCTTTGCACCTCCTGAGTATGGGGTTTTCTGGCCAGAGCACTTGATGCATCCAATAACCTCAGCACTTCATACCTTTCAGAATTAAATAGTACGATTATGCCAGGCTTTATCTCAAAGATGGGTTGATCCATATTTTTGAATTCATCGTAATAGGAACAATTAAATCGCAGCAAACTGTTCTTCTGGCTATTAGCTGCCATAATACATAAAGTAGTTCCGATTTATTATTGGCAGTGTTGCTGCAGTAAGTTAAAAGTGCTTCCGGGGTGCTGTATTGCAGATCTGATAAACATGTCATTAAAATGGTAGCACATTCTGCATCAACATCTCCATGTAAATATCTATTTAAGAACACAGCATTTTGCAACCCGCCTGTCCGAATCTCCTCTTCAGTTATCACACTAAATTGGTACCCCTTCTCATGGGCAAATTCAATTGCAGCTTCAAACTTTGGTTGGTATTCGGCCTCATGCCGCTTCAAGTCTGCTTTATATTTTACCTCAGCCAGGAGCGGTATGGCATCAACGGAAGGCTTATAGATTACCAGGAAATCTGGGGTATAAATCCGAACTTTTCCATTATAAGAGTAAGAAATAGTAAACGGTTGCTCTACATACCATTCCACCCGCTCATCAAATTCTAATAGTGAAATATAGTCGCGTTCAAGAGCTGACTCGAAGCGGTGAGAGTTGCCTGTTTTCCTACTTGGTTTCTTACCAGTAATGGAACAGTAGCTCTTCGTTATACGTCTTGTAGGCTTTAAGTCCAAGCAGGAACTATTTTCTAAGGTGATCATTAACTAAAAACGTAATGATTGTCGCGCCCGCTTATAAAATTAAACAATTTTGTCGCACCAGGTATTAGTTAATTGTCGCGTCGGGTTGGTGCATTTTTAACTCAAAACCCCATTATTTGTCGCACCGGGTAAGAATTCTGACAGAAAGTCCCATCTCCTGGGCATTGTTCCAGGTTAACACATTTCTCATATGCACATTTTAGAGAATGACAAAAAAGAACTTATCGAACCTAAAATTAAATGGCAGCAGAAAGTCTAACCGGGCTAAAGTTTAGACCGGCAATCCGGGTCTTTTTTACGTCTGTTTCTTTATCATTGTTGGAGTTGCAAATCGTGAAAAAGGCAGGAGGCGTTATGATCAGTAAATTCCATTTTTCCCTTGTCATAAGGGAATTCCGAAGAGTAAAAGAAGAGCATTCTATCATATCTGGATGCGTCCGAACCTACGATTTCTCTCCTACTAAAGAAGCTGTCAAACTTTCAGAACTCATCCAAAAAGAAGCAAAGGGTTCCATTCAGCACCAGTGGGATATAGCGGCTGTTGGCTTCCCCCTGCCTGGAACCCAGCACACGACAGCAATGGTCGGCCTTCCGGTCTTTTCCATCATCTTTCTCCCTCCGATAGCCCAGCTTCCGAATTCACGTATCCACTTTAAATGAACCATTCATCGCTACCTGAATCCCAGCATAAAGCCCAGCTTTTTCTTCAATGCCCAACGGCAAAATGTAGGGCCCAGCTTAGAACCGTCGAGATATAGAATTGTATCACACCCAAGTTTCGAACCGGCCAAAACATTAAGAAATATTACCTGATCTTTTTTGAGCAAACCCTTTAAAATGGATAATCATGAAAGAAGAGAAAGTTACCCGGAACCAATGGCTGCATATCCGGCTCAGCCTGGAAGAATTCCAGAAGATACAGAGCTACCAGAGCCATACCACCTGTCGAGGACTAAGTGAATATGCCCGGAAAAAGTTGCTCGGTAAGCCTATCATCGGTACTTACCGAAACCAGTCGGAAGATGAAATAATGGCAGAACTGGCCGGACTTCATAAAGAGGTTACCCTGCTGGAGAAAAGCTTTACCTCGGCCGTAAAACGACTCCAAAGCCTTAGCGATCTCCCCGGTGTCAAAGCATGGCTGGTGCTGAATGAGGCAGGCAAGGAAGTGCTGTTCAAAAAGGTGGAAGAAATCAAATCCTGCATGCATAAAATATATGACCTATGGTTACAAGAATAACAACCCCGATAAGTATTGCCCGGGCACTGCGCTACAATGAACAAAAGGTGGAAAAGGCACAGGCCCGCCTTCTTCATGCTTCCGGCTTTTTAAAGGAGGCCACGCAGCTTACTTATTCTGAAATACTCCGCCACTTTGAAAAGCTGACCGCTTTAAACGAAAGGACAAAGCTCAATGCCCTGCACTTTTCCATCAACTTCGACCCCTCCGACCGCCTGAATCAGGAACAAATGGCCGGGATCGCTTCGAGGTATATGGAAAAAATAGGCTTTGGCGCCCAGCCTTACCTGGTCTACCAGCACCTCGATGCCGGCCATCCCCATCTACACCTTGTGACCACCAATATTCAGCATAGTGGCAAAAGGATTGATTTTCACGACCCGGGTTGCAAACGGTCCCAACAAGCCCGGAGAGAAATTGAACAGGAGTTTGACCTCGTACGCGCTGAGGACCAGCAAAGAAAACAAATGCAGGAGCTAAATAAAGAAGTGGAACGGGTGGTTTATGGCAGGACCGAGACCAAAAGGGGTATTGAAAAGGCCGTAAGCCATGTGCTCCACCAATACCATTTCACCAGCCTGGATGAATTCAATGCCGTACTGAAGCTGTATGGCGTACAGGCGGAAAGGGGAAAGGAACATAGCCGCATCTTCAAACACCAGGGGCTGGTATACCGGGCTTTGGACGAAAAGGGATTGAAAAAAGGTGTACCCCTTAAGGCCAGCTCACTGGAAGGAAAGCCAACCATGGCCCTGCTGGAAAAGAAATTTCTGGAAAACGAGCTGAAGCGCAGCATGGATCAAAAGCAACTGAAAACCGCCATTGACTGGACCCTTCTCCAAAACCCTGGCAGGGACCTTTCCGGCATCAGGAAGCTTCTGTTACGGGAACAAATCGATGTTTCGCATCAAAAAGGCAAAGCGGGGCGCGCCGACTCCTTAATTTATATAGACCACCGCAGTTGCTCGGTATTCCGCGACCGTGACCTTGGGCAGGAGTACACCCCTGAAGGGCTGGAAAACCGGCTGGCACATGCACGAGCCCAGAAGCTGGAAATGGAAAAGAAATTGAGCCCAGTGTTGCTGCAGAAAAAGCAGCCGGAGAAAACGTTGTCGCAGGAAAAGGAGCTTACCGGGCGGGCGCTCTTCCACCAGCTGCTCAAAGCCCAGGGCGCTTCTGTTACTCCGCCGGAAGAGCGGTTGAAAAAGAAAAAGGAGCAGCAGCAAAACCTCAACCTCGGACTCTAAAAATTTGGCTATGGCAAGAATGGAAGATGAACAATGCCTCAGGAAGATTGTGGACTTCACCCGGGTGGCAAGTATTCTCGTACTCCTGCTGCACTTTTACTATTACTGCTACGGAGCCTTTGCCCTATGGTGCCTGACCGCTCCTCTTTCCGATAACATTTTGGGGAATATCAGCCGGACCAGCCTCTTCCACAGCATCCACAACTCCAAGCTGCTTTCCCTGGGACTGCTGCTGATTTCGCTTTTGGGAGCCAAAGGAAGAAAAGAGGAAAAAATAGGCAGGAGGTCGGTGGCCATCTACCTGCTCCTGGGCACGCTATTCTATTTTACCGGCACCCCGCTGTTACAGCTTAAGGGGGCGGCACAAACCATCGCCATCTTATATATAACAGTGACCGCCCTCGGCTATATTCTGATTTTGACGGGCGGCACACTGCTTTCCCGACTGATCCGGCTGCAACTGGGCCGAGACATTTTTAACCGCCTGAACGAAAGCTTTCCGCAGGAAGAACGTCTGCTCCAAAACGAATACTCCATTAACCTGCCGGCCCGTTACATCCTCAAAGGGAAGACCCGAAGATGTTGGATAAATATTATCAACCCCTTCCGTGGCCTGCTGGTATTGGGAAATCCCGGTTCGGGCAAAACCCATTTTGTCATCCGCCATGTGATTTCCCAACACCTGGCAAAAGGGTTCTCGATGTTTGTCTATGACTTCAAGTTCGACGACCTTACCCGTATTACCTATACTGAGCTTCAAAAATGCCGGTCCGCCTTTCCTGTAAAACCAACCTTTTACCTGGTAAATTTCGAAGATCTTTCCCGCTCTCATCGCTGCAACCCGCTTCAACCTTCCACTCTCTTAGATATCACTGATGCGGCCGAAGCAGCCCGAACTATTCTCATGGGACTGAACCGGGACTGGATCCGCAGGCAGGGGGACTTCTTTGTAGAGTCGCCCATCAACTTCCTGACTGCCGTGATCTGGTTTTTAAAGAAATACCAGGGAGGAACCTATTGCACCCTGCCCCACGTTATTGAACTGATGCAGGCCGACTATGCCAAGCTTTTCCCGGTACTGAAAACCGAGAAGGAAATAGAAGTGCTGGTAAACCCATTTATCTCGGCTTATGAGAACAGCGCCATGAGCCAGTTGGAAGGCCAGATTGGTTCCGCCAAAATCGGCTTGGCCCGGCTCTCTTCCCCGCAGCTCTACTGGGTACTTTCCGGGGATGATTTTACCCTGGATATTAATGATCCCAAAAGCCCCAAAGTGGTGTGCATGGGGAACCACCCGCAAAAGCAACAGGTTTATGGAGCCGTCATTTCCTTGTACGTCAACCGGCTGGTACGGGTGGTGAACCGGAAGAACTGCCACAAGTGCAGCCTCATCTTTGATGAATTTCCTACCATTTTCTTCAACGACGTCGACAACCTGCTGGCTACGGCACGGTCAAACAGGGTTGCCACCTGCCTGGGCATCCAGGACTTCAGCCAACTCCGAAAGGATTATGGGAAAGAAAGCGCCGATGTAGTCATGAACATTATAGGCAACGTGATCAGTGGGCAGGCAACCGGGGAAACCGCGAAACTCCTGTCCGAGCGTTTTGGCAGGATCATACAGGTACGGGAAAGCGTCTCGGTGAACCGGATCGATACCTCCATAAGCAAATCGGGGCAACTGGATTATGCCGTCCCTCCTTCAAAGATCGCTTCGCTTTCCTCCGGGGAATTTGTGGGCATGGTAGCGGATACCCCGGGAGAGAAAATCGAACTGAAGACCTTTCATGCGGAACTGGAGAATAAACTTGGAATGTTTCCTTCAGCAAGAAACGACACAAAAGACCTTCCTGTAGTCCATTCCATAAGCCCGGAAGTCATAGCGAAAAATTTTTTGAATGTCAAAAAGGATGTGGCAGGCATTATTGACGGGGAGGTAGAGCGATTGCTCCATTCAGCAGGAAGAGAAGGTTTGAAGGAACCGGAGTAAACCGGGTAGCAGGCCCCGGCCTTCGGGGTGATGCAATCGTAGTTAAAGGTAAAGATCAGGCTGTTTTCCAGGTAGAGGTTGTATTCTTCGTTAAAGCAGGCCGGCTTAAAGCAAAAGTGCACCGATTAATTTCTTGTAGGGAACGGGTTCCAAAGCCAAAAAGCTATATTTGTTCACTTTTTATCGTTGTTCACGTTTCTGTGAACGATTAAAAAAAGTGAACGACTATGGAACAGGAAATAGTACATACCGCCATAGAAAACCTGTACAGCCAGACCCGGATAAAAGCTACCTGGAACAAACGGGCTAAAGATAAACCGGGTGGAGATCTTTTGTTGGACCTCGGAGCGCAAACCGTTCGCTTCCAAACGGAAGTGAAAAAGGAAGTAAGGGGCCAACACCTCCACGGTATCCTGGAGACAGCAGCAGGCAACGAGACCTTTTTATTGCTGGCCGGGCACATCCTGCCTTCCGTAAAGGGAACGCTCCGGGAGGCCGGCATAGCCTACCTGGAAGCAAACGGCAACCTGTTTATCAGGCGGCAGGGTATCTTTCTTTGGATAGAGACACAAAAACCCCTGAAACTGGCACCTGAGCGGGGAAACCGGGCTTTTACCAAAACGGGGGTAAAGGCACTCTTCCTGTTCCTGCAAGATGAAACCTGGCTGAACAAACCTTACCGGCAAATTGCAGCGCTCACAGGTACCGGCATTGGCAATATCACCAATATTATTAAAGGACTGAAAGCCGAAGGCTTTTTGCTGCAAGTAGCGAAGAATGAGTATAAGCTGCACAATAGAAAAGACCTGGAGAGCAGGTGGATTTCGGCCTATGAAACCAGGCTAAAGCCAGACCTGAAAATAGGAACATTCCGCTTTTTATCGGAAGCGGAACAGGCCAAATGGAAAGCGCTGCCGTTGAAACCGGGCAAAACTTTTTGGGGTGGGGAGCCGGCCGGTGATCTCTATACAGATTACCTGCAGCCGGCGGAATTTACCCTCTACACCACGGAAACCAGGAGTGAGCTGATAAAGGATTACCGGTTGGCACCGGATAAAAGCGGAAACATAAAGGTTTACGAGAAGTTCTGGAACCAGGATGGCAGCAATAACCTTGTCGTCCCACCCTTGCTGGCCTATGCCGATTTACTGAACACCAATGACAGGCGTTGCCTGGAAACGGCCCAAAAGCTTTATGAACAATATTTACAGGACTAACTTTGATAAACACACGAGCAACAGCGTCTTGCCGGTCGTTTGATGGCCTTTAGCTTTGCCCTTAAAACCAAACGGGCATGGACAATGCCACCGAAAAGCAACGCGTTAAGCGGACTGTAGGCCTCCCCAGATTTCGTCCACTAGTGCTTTCCAGAGCTCTTTTCATAGCCCTGCTAATCAGTTCTTCCTGCATATGGCTCTCCAGGGACCAACCCACAATACGCCGGGAATGCAGATACATTAACCCCGCCAGAGGCATAAACCAGCCATTGGCCATGAGAATCGCGGCTTTTCACATCGATCAGTTCGTCCTTGTACAGGATGCCCCCTCCTGGGACCGTCGCTATGATAGTGAGTTTGCTTGCCATACCGAGGCCGGAAAAAGACAGCACCGGTATTACCAGTCGGCAGCGGAAGGCTTGCCGTTTTCGTCGATCAGGCAATCGGCATTGGCGTTCATCATTTTTTTTAGGGTATCCAACTGCGCGGGCGTGAGCATCTTCTTGTAGCGCTTCAGCACTTTATCTTTCCGGGCATTCTGGAAGCTGTCCACGAATTCGGCGGGCTTTCCTGGTATGAGCTTGCTGACCGTGATCTGGTGGATCACGGTGTTATCTGCGGAAAAGTAGGCTTTGTGGTATACGTTCATAATCAGTAGTTTAAAAGTTAGGACTTGGTAGGTTCCCGGGTGCCCTGGTACTGGAAGCGCCCGGTCACCCGCTCATCCTCTTTGTACCAGTGGTAGGAGGTGTGGTTGATAGGGACCGGGATGCTTATCACTGCAATAAGGTTGGTTTGCTCGGCGTGCAGGGGACGCTCCAGGCCACGGGAAGCACATCTTTTGAGGTCAATCAGTTCATCCTTGTAGGAGTTTTTGCAATGCTGGTGCGATGGCAAAGACGGGGCCGAATATTCCACCTTCTCCCCTTTGACGTACTCGCTCACCAGGGTGAGGTCGATATCCTCGCAATCGATCTCTATGAAGCCCGGCTGGCATCGTAGGCGATGAAGTAGGTGATCAATGCTCACACCAGCACATCCTCCATTACATCCATGCGTAGGGAGACTGTAGGCGTCAATTTCTGGGTACAGCCATGCCCCATTCGCCTTTTCACAAACCCCTTGACCGTAAACTCTCCCTGTACGGCCGCAAGGACGATATCAAGGTGCTCTGCGGTTAGGCTCCGGTCCACGATCAGAATCGCATTGTCCATAATACCCGCCCCTTTCATGCTGTCGCCTGCTGTCTAGATCAGTAAGGTGGATGAGTGCCGGAGAATCAAAAACTTTTGTAAATCAATGCATCATCAAGGTAATCGGTTGCCGGTGAAGGAAAGCCACGCGGTTTCTCTTAGAATAAATCCACGCCCGCAACACTAATATTTTTAGCAAAAAAAAATGTGTGCATATTTATTGTACATCTTCGGTAGGCAGGCGGTGATCTGAGAGAAGAAAAATTATGTTATCAAAGACCTGCGGCCTTGAGGGATGCTGCAGGATACATTGAATAAACTTTTCTGAGTGGCTTAAAGATGCACTTACTCTCCTGCCCATCCACCCCATTAACGGGATAAAAGAACTACTGGCCCATAAGTGAAAACCTTTGCAAGCCAATCCCTTAGCTCAAATTTAAAGTATGGACTCGCCCAAAGTTTACAAAAATGTTCAATTTCTCTTCCTTTCTGGCTAGTTTATTTAATCGGAAAAGCCTAATTTTCACCACACCCCAAACCAACTGCTGTATGAAGAAACTTCTGCCAGCCTTTGCTGCCCTATTATTTTGCCGGGAAACTTCCGCCCCGCAAAATACAATGCCCTCCGCCGCACCGACTCATTTTGTGCTGAAAGGAAATTTGAAGAATTTCTCCCACGACTTTTTTGCACTGCTCATCAACGACTACATGAGCTATGAGCACATCAGCATCTCCCTAGAAAAAGATGGAACCTTTTCCAAAACCTTTCCCTAACTCATCCCTTGGGCATTGGCTTACAACTGGACGAAACCGGCATTGCTGCCTTTGCCGTTCCTGAAGATACGCTGCAACTGAACTGAGATGCCCAAATTCTGAAAAGGACCTGCATGTAAGTAGATATTTTGTAAATGATTATTCAGAGTCAATAAAAAACAAATAAAATGAAAAAAAATGTACTTCTTTTAGCCATATGCTTTGCCTCAAAGATTGGATTTGGACAGGTAGATACTTCAAAAACTGTTTCCGAACAAATTAAGGATGAAAGAGACAAGCAACTCCAACAGTTGACATTGGAACTTCAAAAATATGAGCTAAAAATATCTAAATTAACTGAAAGGCTTTCCTCTATCAATGACAAAAAAATAGAGGAAAAAATAAAAACATTAGAAGATTTACAGGTTGCTTTGGATAACAAAATAAAAGTTATTGAAGAAGCACCTAAGACAAGAATAAGCCATAATGGACAACTAGCTTTTACTGAATTGTTAAGCATGCAGCGAGATATTAAACCTGCTGACCTTTTTTTAGCTTCAAGAACTTTTTTCACTCAGTTAGGAGATATAACCAATCTGCAAAAATATGATGAATTCAATAACTGGAAAATTGAATATGAAAAATGGTATTCAAAGCAAAATAGTAATGATCAAATGCTGGACCTTGTAAACAGCTCAGTTAAGTTAGTTAGCGATGCTACTAGTAAAGTTCCTCTTTATGGCTCAATAGTTCAAACCGTTTCATCTGGAATTAGTGCGTTAGTTGGTTCATTTAAGAAAAACTACAAAGTCTTAGCGGAAAGAACCCCACAAATGCTTAAGTTATTGAATGCAGCGAGTCAATTTGAATATGAGAAATCTGTAATTGATCATGAATGGGAATTAATAAACAAGGAACTATGTCAGTTGCAAATAGAAGATAGTTTATTGCTGGCCGAACAACTCACATATTATGGAATCAGTCAAAATGCCTATAAAAGCAAATATCTTGAAGAAAATTTGGATAACAGAAGAGAATCTTTTAAAAATAGCTGCAGAATTATTATTGCAAATAAATTTGCAGTCTCTGACACGTTAAAAGAGACTAAAGGAAAATGGAAAGGGCAAGTTGAAGTTTATATGTATAAAGTTCAGTCGTTAAGACTTAGGTTTGGTCAGTTAACGTTAAGAATGCTTTCAAATATCGATAGATATAAAAGTTTAATATCAGTTTATTCAAACAATGACAAATTCCCTAAAGAATTCAGAGTTAAACTTACAGGGCTAGAATCTACATTAACGCGTGTTAAAGAAACGTTTAATTCTTCGTTTCAACCTGAAAAGTATATAGCAGATTCTGCCGTAATGTATATTGAACAACAGGAAACACCTGCACTTACAGCTAGTGTACAATAAAATTTAGGCTCATAGATTTGGGTTTTGTGCCAAATTGATTTTGGTTTGGCGTAGTATTTTGGGTAGTTAGGAAATGCCGGCAATCGATTACGGTAAAACGATTAGAGAAGCCGGAAAGATCTTGCGTGAAAGGAAAAGAGAGCGAAGCAATGTCTTTTTAAGAGATCCACTTCGGTTTTTGCTGTTGCTAAAAAGCGGTCGGCAAAGGGATTGCCTGGTCATCTGGTATAGCAGGGAATGGATCAGCGATTTGTAGAGAGATAAAGTCGGCCATCGGGATTGTGATCGATTTGCGTCGGTATTCTTTGAACCAGGAATGGAAAAGGGAGTTAGTGAGATTTTGCTGACGGCAAAAGAAGGCAATGGGTAGTCCGCTCTTTTCCCATTGTTGGATCAGTTCTGTTTTGTTCTTGTCGGTTCGTTTGACGCGTTGCTTTTTGATGGCTTTGTCCATGCCCATTTGGTTTTAAGAGCAAAGCTATCACCCATCACACTGCCCGGCAACATGCCGCTGCTCGCCTGCTTACCTAAATTTGAACAGATCAGGCAGGCCTACAAAGACATATTTGAGGCGCTGGAAAGGGCGTTGCGGAAATTCAATAAAGATTTTTATTTAATTGGCGCCCAATCAAGGGATGTCTGGATCAACCATTTGCCCTTAGTCAAGAGAACGACAAGGGATATCGATTACTCGGTTTACGTAAAAGACTATGAAACCTGGATCGCCCTGAACGACTACCTGATCCAGGAGGAGGGCTTTACGCGGGACGAAAAGGAGCCCTACCGCTTTTACCATGGAGCAACGATGGATTTAATCCCCTTTGGAGGAATGGAACGAAACGGGGAAGTATTCCTGGACAATCCACCCACCGAATTATCGGTCTATGGCTGCAAGGAAGTAACAGAAGAGGCGGCAGTGATCGAGGACAATTTTAAGGTAGTGACCCTGCCGGGTCTGTGCATCATGAAGCTGGTGGCCTACAGTGAAAAGCCTGACCGAAGGGCAAAGGATTTCGAGGATTACCTGTTCCTGGTTAAGAATTACCATGAAATAGCTTTGGAGGAACTGTTTACCGGCACCCATGATGATTTAATCCAGGGGGACTTTGACCTGAAGGTTGCAGCGGCGAGGATGCTGGGCCGGCATATGGCGCCCATTCTAAAGAAGAATCAATTACTGAAGGACAAGATCCTCCAGACGCTCCAACACCAGCTGAAAGGCTTTGATCACGATGAAATAGAGCAGATGTACAGTGTCCGGGACAGGGATGATAAATTGGTGCTGAAGTTTGGGCTAATCTCCCAGACCATAAAAGGCATTAACGACGCCCCGGCTTCCGGTTAAATAGAAAGGAAGCATTATGCCGGTCCAAGAAGCGCCGGCTGAAAGGAAAACCTTAATCAGAAGGCGCCGGATAAGAGCTTCAAAAAAGAAAACAAAGTTAGCGGCCTGCAGGGGCGGCAGGAAAAAGCCAGGCAGTCCTTAAAGCCCAGCAGCCAAAAGTGTTCCGGCATAAAACGGTTCAGTACGCATCCTTGTCCTTTGATCCTGCACCGGCTGCACCAATAAGGGCAACGGCAATAACCCACCGCATTTATTCCGGCTTCTTTTGGCCAGTATAAGCAGGCCGCTGGTGAAGGGGCTTTCTTTTTTTTCTCTTTTTTTCTTTGAGAAGGTGTTCAGCCGGTTATTCCTGTAAATAATTAATAATTAGAGCAGCCGCCACTGTCTGTTTTAACAAGGCAGCTATCTTCCCAAGCATTTAGCATTTCAGACAGCTTTGGAAAGACTATGGGAAGGAAAACGCCGATATAATCAATGAACAGACAGCTCACCGGCGAAACGGCCAAGATGCTGTTCACGCGCGTTAAAGGTTATACAGGTACGGGAAAGAATATCGGTGTTCCGAACCGGGACTTCTATTTTTAATCAGTCAGCTGTATTGTGCCATACCGCCTCTAAAGATTGCCTACTTTCTTCCAGTGGATTTGTGGACGTGGTGGAAAATCGGAAAATTCCGTCCCTGCGAAGCTTGAAACATTAAACAATGACGCCGTATTTTATGAATAGCCCAACGGCTGAGTCAATAAAATTGCAGATGTTGTTAACAGTAATGCCTGTAGGGG
Organism: Huijunlia imazamoxiresistens; assembly: GCF_037132455.1. Taxonomy (NCBI): domain Bacteria; kingdom Pseudomonadati; phylum Bacteroidota; class Chitinophagia; order Chitinophagales; family Chitinophagaceae; genus Huijunlia; species Huijunlia imazamoxiresistens. The sequence continues at coordinate 57,515 of NZ_JBBBEI010000021.1, forward strand.
CAAAAAATAAAAAGCTTCCGACGTATTATTATCAGAAGCAATTTTGTAAATTTGAGATAGACCCAAAAAAGCAGATCGCGCTCAACCCAATGAGCAGATAAAACAGGAAATCATGTGGGGGCTATAATAGGTCCAAACTTGATGTTCCCGCATGACCTTAGCTGTTTTTTTAACACCCCTGGTAGAAATCCACTCTACTGGGGGTTTATTTTTTTTATATCATTCTTGAAATTATCAAGTTTGATACCTTCAAATTTACCAAGTTTGTTTGGTATTATAGATAGATTATGTAACTATTTTAATTAAATAATCTAATTAATTTAATTAATTAGTTTTAGCAACTAAAAGCCCCATTGCCTCTGACCACCCCTAATACATTGTCTATCAAGTAATTAAAAACATACAAATCCAAGAAAATTCTACAATTTGTAGAAGGCAATTTATCTACAAAGACTTTCTACACTTTGTAGAAGGTTTCATCAGTTATAGGATAGCAGGCATATCCTAAACCTATTGCCTAAGTCATGTCTTATTCATTAAACTGGCAAATGGGCACATTGATTAAAATTCACCATTCCCATAAGCCTTAAAAGTTGATAATGCTTACAAGTTGATTATAGGAAAAACACTGAAATCTTATTATTAAGAAGGCTTCAATTAGCTGAGCTTGCTCCTGGGCTTACCGTAAACTAAACCTCTTTAATAGTGCAGGGAAATGAATTTTCTTATATAACAGAAAGCTAATCAACTTAAGCTACTCATCCTTTTATATTTTCTTCTTCCCTAACTCGCAAAATTCAAATTTCTATTTCTCGGTTTTGCCTATTTACGCATAAGTATTATTTTTAGTGCCTCGTACCATGAACCAGAACCCGGAACAAATTGCCCGTGACGAAATCGACCGGCAGTTGGCCGCCTGCGGCTGGCTGGTGCAGTCAAAAAACAAGATCAACCTCCATGCGGGCCCGGGTGTGGCCGTGCGGGAGTACAAGCCTGATGTCGGTCCCGCCGATTACGTACTGTTCGTGGACAAAAAGCCCGTAGGCATCATCAAGGCCAAGAAAAAGGAAGAAGGTGTCCACCTCACCATGCGCGAAGACCAGGGGAAGATCTACGCCGACGTCAAGCTCAAATACCTGAACAACGATCGCCTCCCCTTTATATACGAGAGCACAGGCGAGCTTACCCGCTCCACAGACTACCATAACCCCAAGCCTCGCTCCCGTCCCGCTTTTACCATTCATCGTCCCGAAACCTTCCGACAATGGCTGAAAGAAGCCTGGTCGCTCCGAGAGCGCCTCCAAGACCAGCCTGCCCCCAAAACCACCGGCCTACGGGATTGCCAGACCGATGCCTTCCAAAAACTAGAAAAGTCCTTTAAAGTCCTCCACCCCAAGGCGCTAGTACAGGCTACCGCCAACGGCTCATCCGCAAAAGGTCTGGCAGTAACTGGACGAAGCGTTAACAAAATATTTATATAATATATTTTATTATAAAAAAACTACAACATTGAATTATACAACCACTGGAATTGAAAAACTTATTAAATATACTAGAACTCTAAAGGGGGATGAAAAAGGAGAAGCACAAGTATTTTGCGATAGGCTTTTTCAGGCTTTTGGCCATGATGGGTATAAAGAAGCCGGAGCAGTTCTAGAGTACAGAGTGAAGTCTAGTAAGAAATCAACACGATTTGCAGATTTGCTTTGGAGCAACCGAGTATTAATTGAAATGAAAAAACGAGGCACAAAGCTTGAGAGCTACAGAACCCAAGCCTTTGATTATTGGTGGAACTTGCGGCCCGAGAGTCCAGAGTACGTAATACTCTGCAATTTTGATGAGTTCATCGTTTACAACTTTTCAAAACAGGATGAACCTTTAGATAAAATTAAAACAGAAAATCTTTTAGAAAGATATACTGCCCTAAACTTCCTTTTCCCAATTCCGAAAAAGCCATTATTTCAAAATAATCTTATAGACGTTACTGAAGCGGCAGCAAAGCATGTTTCATCTGTATTCAGGCGATTAATTGAAAGAGGAATAGAAAGAGAAAAGGCCCAACGATTTATTCTACAGATTATGTTTGCAATGTTTGCAGAAGATATTGCACTTCTGCCTAATGGGCTTTTTACGCAGCTTTTAAATGATTGTAAAGACAAAGAAACAGCATATGATTTATTAAGTGGGCTATTCCGACAAATGGCCTCACCTACGCCCGCGAAGGGTGGAAGGTTTAAAGAAGTTGCCTATTTCAATGGTGGATTATTCAATTCTTTTGATCCCATAGAGTTAAATGAAGAAGATTTGAAACTGCTAAAAAAAGCAACTGAAGAGAATTGGCGAAAAGTTCACCCAGCAATTTTGGGCACTATCTTTCAAGAGAGCATGGGCACTGAAGAACAACACGCAACTGGATCCCACTTTACACACGAAGTTGATATTTATAAAGTCGTATATCCGACTATTGTTGCGCCTTGGAGAGAGAAAATTGAAAAAGCTAAAACATTGAAGGAACTTCAAACTTTGAGGAGGGAAGTTTTAAAATATAAAGTATTGGATCCAGCCTGTGGTAGTGGAAATTTTCTTTACATCGCCTATCGAGAACTAAAAAGGATAGAAATTGATATACTCAACAAGATTCATCTAAACTTTGGCCAAGATGCCGCACAGAGAGTAGGCGTACAGACCCTTGTAAGCCCAAAACAGTTTTTTGGCATTGACAATAGCTTCTTCGCAGTAGAACTAGCTAAAGTAACCCTTATGCTTGCAAAAGAATTATCAATTAAAGAAGCGCAGACTATCATTGAAACTAGGCAATTGGGGTTAGAGCTACAAATGGAACCAGCTCTTCCGCTTGATAATTTGGACGCAAATATAATTTGCGCTGACGCCCTATTTACCAATTGGCCTGAGGTTAATGTTATTATTGGAAATCCGCCGTTTCAATCAAAAAATAAGATAAAAGAAGAATTGGGATTAGAGTATGTTGATAAGCTTAGAAAAGCTTATCTAGAAATACCTGGACGAGCTGATTATTCCGCTTACTGGTTTTACAAAGCCCACAAACAGCTTAAAGAAGGCGATTTTGCCGGTCTAGTTGCTACTAATACAATACGACAGAACTATAGCCGAATAGGCAGTTTAGATTATATCATCAAGAATAGTGGAATAATTTTCAATGCAGTTTCAACTCAGAAATGGCCTGGTATAGCAGTGGTATTTGTCTCTATCGTTTGTTGGAAAAAAGGCGAGTATCCGATTAAAAAGCTGCTTTATATTGAAGATGACCGCGGGAAGATTCACAAATATGAGCTAAACAAAATTAATAGCAGTTTAAGTATTAGAACCGATGTAACAGGGGCTAAAGTGCTGTTAAATAACAAAAATCCAAAAATGGTTTTCCAAGGACAAACCCATGGGCATGAAAGTTTTTTGGTCGACATTAAAACTGCAAACATATTAATAAAGGAAAACAAACGATATTCGGAGGTTTTAAGGCCATATCTTATAGGTGACGAAATGCTTTCTAATAAAGGCTCTCAGCCTAAAAGATATGTGATTGACTTCACAAACTTAGATGTTAATTCTGCATCAACATACAAGAAAGTTTTTTCAATAATAGAAAGAGATGTTCTACCGGAAAGGGAAGAAAAAGCTAAAAGACAAGAAGAAGACAATAGTGACCTTCTTAACGTCAATCCAAAGGCTAAGGTCAATAAACATCACATAAACTTCTACAATAATTGGTGGAAGCTATCCTACGGTCGTAAAGAGATGCTAGCAAGGATAAAAGTTATATCACGATACATTGCTTGTTCAAGAGTATCAAAAAGGCCTATTTTTGAATTTATCTCAAGTGAAATAAATCCAAATGACGCAATGATGGCTTTTGCATTTGAAGATGATTACTCATTTGGCATTATTCAATCAAGCTTTCATATCTTATGGTACCAAGAGAAGTGCTCTACAATGAAAGGAGACCCAAGGTACACTACAGAATCAATTTGGGACACATACCCTTGGCCTCAAAATCCTACAACAACACAAATTTTAAAAGTTGCCAAAGCTGCTAGAGACTTAAGATTAGGCAGGCATGAAATCATGGATAAAAACAACATGACTTTAAGTAATTTATACAAACTAATGGATAAACCAGGTGCAAATAGGTTAAAAGACCTACATGCTTCGTTAGACGAATCTGTTTATGAAGCTTACGGCTTTTCCAAACGTATTGATATTTTGCAGCAACTTTTAGATTTAAACTTATTTATAGCTGAAAAAGAAGCTAATAATGAGTCAGTACAACGTCCTGGATTGCCAGATAACTTTTCAGATATAAACAGAGCAATAAGTGCAGATTGTGTTGAATTGTAATTCAAAAAAAGTATCAAAAGATAAAACAGGGTTAGGGGCCTGCCGCGACGATGAGGCAAGGACAAACAGCTCCTAAATCCCTGCAGCCAAAAGCATCCCGGCATAAAACGGTTAAACATGTAATATCATCCCTTGACCCTGCACAGGCTGGATCAATAAGGGCTTTCTTTTTTTCATTTCTTTGAGAAGGTATCCAGGCCCCTTATTCAGATGAACAACCAATGGCAAGAATAGCCAGCCACTTCTTTACTTGAACAGGCTAAAGACAGTTGCCGGCTTCCCCGGATTTCGGTCACTCGGGTATAGAGATTACAACTGATTTGAGGTCAGTCAAAGAACTTTTGGTTGAAAAAGTATTCGCGAACAAACATTTGCTAACTCACTTAGCGAATTGGACGAGCAGCAATAAGTAAAGTCTAACAATCGACAAGTTCGTCACTATTTCCCTTAATAATCCTGATATTTTTATTGCCACCACTCGATTGAGTAATATGAATATTAAAAATACATAGTATTTAATAATATTAAAAGGGCAGACAAATTTATATCTCAATAGTGAAGCTTTGTATTCCAACTGTTTGACTATCAATGGAAAAATATTATTTGGCAATAAATTTTTAGGAAGCTATTTTAGTATATTTTGATGAATCCTTATAAAAACATTTTCAATTTGCTTCTATAATTAATTCCTTCTTAGTCTTAAAAGGGACCTAAGATTTTAGAGAACTAAAACAATTAGCAAGTTTTTACTAATTAAGCGATTTTTTTATTAAAAGGCGAATATCATATTGATCAAGCTTCTTTCAAGTCAAGGAACAATATTTATAGTGGTTTTTTGATTTTCTAAATGCCATAGTAAACCTAAAGCAACATGCAAAATTTTTATGAATTATCTAATAAAAAGGATTACAAATAGAGGGGGGAGACCTTCATAGCTTTAGAAAAATGACAATTGATAGTACCGTTTATATAATTAGTCCAAGTTACTATATAGCATTCTAATTATGTACGATTTTACATCCTATTAAAGGTGTCCGTTTAAAAGCATAACCTTCAACGATTATGATGGAGAATATAAATTCAAATTTAGTCCCATTTAAAGTATCTGCAAGAACGGCTAGGTTGATAGGTCGGGAGAATATTGCTACGTCAAAAGGTGCAATTATAGAATTAGTGAAAAATGGCTATGATGCTGACAGTAAAATATGCATTGTCTACTTTGACAACAAATATTCGCTATTTCTAAATGAGGTTGAGCAGGATTACATAGATGATTTGCTATCTAAGAACATAAAACCCGAACTACTAAATGAAATATATGAAAAGAAGGATGAGTCATATATAGCAAGACCTAACATTACAGAAGATAGAAAAGTTAGTTTCAAAAATGAGATTTCAAAACTCTCCACTCTTTACATAATTGATTTCGGAGAAGGAATGACGCAAAAAATTATTAGAGACCATTGGATGACCATTGGAACTGATAATAAAGCTAATGAAGTTTTTACAAAATCTGGAAGAGTAAAAGCAGGCGCGAAAGGAATTGGCCGATTTGCTTTAGATAAACTAGGAAGCAAGTGTGAAATGACGACAATATTTAATCCCGATTACCATTTTGATACTGACCTAGAGGGGAATTCAACAGAGTACACTGGATATCATTGGGCTGTTAATTGGGAGGACTTTGAAGGAGAGTTTAAAACCATAGATAAAGTCGGAGCAATTTTAACTGGCATAAAAACTAGTTATTTAAAAGAAGAATTATTAATTAGAATACCTCAAATAGATTTGACAAAAATAGAATCAGAAAAAGATTTTAAATATGGAACCATTCTAAAGATAAGTGATTTAAGAGACAATTGGGAGGATTACTTCGTTGATCAGGTATATTCGGACTTAGAAGTTTTGGTGCCGCCAAAGGAAACTGGAGGCTTTGAAATATTTGTTTTTAGTTCCTTAATGCGTGAAAAATACGGCGAAGTCTTAGGTTCAGTATGTGACGATTTCGATTATAAGCTTACAGCAGTAGCAGACGAAAATCAAAATGTCAAAATCAAGATTTACAGAAATGAGTATGACCTTGAGTTGATTCCTAATGACTTTTTCAGCAGAGAGGCAATGCAAAAAAAGAATTACACAAAGGCTGACTTTTTAAACGGATACTGGGAAAAGCAAACAACATTTTCGCAATTATTGCAAGGGTTTAGAGCGGTTGATGAGGATAAAACTTTTGACAATATAGGCGTATTTGATTTTACATTTTATTTTCTAAAGAGGCAAACCAATTCTCTCGATTCAAAAAAATTTTTCAATAAGAACTTTCTGTCGAACGCAAGAAGAGATTGGTTAAATAAGTTTGGCGGCATTAAATTATTCAGAGACAATTTTCGCGTTAGACCGTATGGCGAGGTGAAAGACACTGCATTTGACTGGTTGGGGCTTGGCAATAGAAAGTCAGCAAGCCCTGCAGGTATCGGTAAAAAAGAAGGAGGCTACAAAGTAGAACCTGAAAATGTAGCTGGCGCAATTAGAATTTCTAGACTAACGAATGTAAACTTTGAAGATAAATCAAGCCGCGAAGGACTACAAGAAAATAAAACTTTTCAGGTCTTCAAAAATTTAATAGCTGAAGTAATCGCAGAGTTTGAAGAAGACAGGTCATATATAGCGCGGGAAATGTCAGCTTATGATGATTTAAAATACGGGCCAGAAAGAGATAGACGAAAAGCGGAAGAGCTCAAACAAAGAATCTTGACAGAAAGTAGAGCAAGGAGAGCAGCGCAAAGACCTCAATCAAAGAATGATGGGAACAATAATAACCAGGAACAATATACTGAAACAGACACTGAAAAAGAAATATTAGCTAGCGAGATTGAAAGAAAAGAAGAAGAAATAGAAAAGTTAAAAGAAGAACAAAAAGTCCTTAGAGGCTTGGCTAGTAGTGGAATTGTACTAGCATCGTTTAGCCATGATCTCAGCAAATTAAATGATGTACTTGCTTCAAGAACAGACAAGTTAAAAAAATTAATTATCGACCGCATAAAGGAAAGCGATTATGCGGACGTAGAAGATAGAAAGAACCCATTCAAGCAACTTGAACGGATAAAGAAACAAGATATTAAACTTCAAAATTGGTTAAACTTTTCTCTCGGAGCTACAAGGAAGGATAAAAGAAGAAGAAAGCAATTATATCTCAAACCTTACTTTACAACTTTTAAAAACGATTGGAATACTGTCTTCGAAAATCGAGGTATTACCATGGATATTTCCGAAATTGAAGAGTTGGATATGAGGGTGTTTGAAATCGATATTGATAGCATTTTCAATAACCTCTTAGTTAACTCCATTGATGCTTTCATCATTTCAAAAGAAACAAGAGAAAGAATTGTAACGATTAAAGTTTCCAGCAATGCAAAAGATATCACTTTTGATTATTATGACAATGGGCCTGGGCTTTCGAGCGACATTGTAGAGCCAGAGAGAATTTTCGAGCCATTATATACAACCAAAAGGAATGCACATACTGGCGAAGAAGAAGGAACTGGTTTAGGAATGTGGTTGGTCAAATCAATTGTCGAAGAAAATAATGGGAAAATAAAACTATTATTTCCCAAAATAGGTTTCGGCCTAAGAATTAGTTTTCCCATAAAATATAAGTCACAATTACATGTATAAATTACTTTTTATAGACGAAGAGCAAGATACACTTGAAGACTTTGCCGATTATGTTGATGAATTTCCATCCAAAGTATCGGTTAAACCATTTACTAAGCTTCCTCTAGAAAGCATGGAGGAAATGATTGATTATATAATTAAGTTAGCACCTGATGCTTTAATCACTGACTTTCGTTTAAATGAAATGAAAGGCGATATTAAATATAATGTTCCTTATAATGGAGTGGACCTAGTTAGAGAGTATCAATCCATTAGAGATTATTTTCCGTGTTTTGTATTGACAGCTCTAGATGATGAAGCAATTAGCCAGAGCGATGATGTAAATATTGTGTACATAAAAAACATATTGTATAATAAAGAAGAAGGCAATGCTAAAGCTAAATTTCTTGATAGAGTAATTAGTCAAATTGAACATTATAAATCAAGGATTGAGAACGCAAAAGCCGAGTTGCTAGCCCTTATAAAGATCAGAGAATCCGGACAAGCAGACATAGGAGTGGAAAAAAGAATAATCGACCTGGATGATTTCCTTGAAAAATCTGTGGATGCTAAAAATTCTATTCCTGCAGAATTAAAGTTATTGTCAAACTCAGATAGGCTTAATACTATTTTAAACAAAGTTGATGAACTACTAAAAAAGATAGACGATAGCAATGTCAAATAAATTTAGAAGCAGTTGCCCCTCACGAACTTGCACTAAAAAGTATAAAGTATACAGAAGCTATAAGTCGCATATCGCAAAGGACTTCAATAATAGATGCGGATATACCGACTGCCCTGACTTTTGGTTTGGAGGAACAAGCACATTTCATATCGACCATTTCAAACCGTTCTCTAAGAATCCTGACTTAGAAACAGATTATTCAAATCTAGTTTATTGTTGTTCATACGTCAATATTTTAAAGTCAGATGATGAAGGAGACTACATTGACCCTTGCGATATTGACTTTAACGATCATTTTGAAAGAGATCATAATGGTTCTATAATTCCTAAACCTAACTCAAAAGAGGCCAATTATATGTATAATAAGTTGCAGTTATACTTAACCAGGTACCGGCTCATTTGGAAGTTAGATGAGGTTCATAATAAATTATTAAAACTACAAGAGCTAATTAACAACCCTAAGAACATAGCAATCAAAAATGATTTGAGGATTATACATAGTGAATTAGCTGAAGAATTTACTATGTATCTTTCTTATTTAAAAGCAAATCAATGATATTTTTATCTGTGATACAAAAAGTTAGGCTACGAAGTCAACAGTATACTATGGATAGGAGTGCAGTATGCTTTATGGTTAATAAGTCATATAGGAAAGCTATACTTTGCTAAGTATATTCTAATAGAATATGACTCTTTGATTATTTTTGCTTTGAATAGGCTTAGAATTTCAGAAGCTTTTCTAAGTTTACTCATAAGAATTGTTTAATCTGAAAATCTATTAAATTTTGTTCAAAGGTATCTAGGCTTTTCGCCCATTTGCCAAGGGTCATCAATACTTCTCTATTGGGATATTTTAATTGTTTTAGGTCTGCTGCATTTACTTGGGTATGCGCATTAAAACTCCTGAAGTGTAAATCAACATAAGACGAGTTAAGATAAGCGGCAATTCCATATGCCATTTCCTCAGGAATACCTCTTTTATTCCAGTGAAACACATTGAGGTGATTTTCAATACCAATAAACGAGGCCTGCAACTTGTGAGGATTAATTACCCGGGCGATAATGCGCTGCTTTTCTTCTTTGGAAGAGAACCTGCGCACGACGACATAAAAACCGGAAGGGAAAAGCATCTTTTGAGTTTTCCCATTTTGCGCAATGGCATTTGGTTTTTTACTTTCTTTTGGCCAATCGATTTCCTTTCCGTTAAAATGGACTGGGTATAGCAGAGGCACACTTCCTTCTATAGGATTTTTGTATAGAAAGTCTTTTGCTCGGAAATCAACTACAGGCCCAGTTGATACAGTTAACTCGATGTCTGATAAATGATAACTGATGTTCTTTGATTGTTCCAGGTAGTTTACTTCAACATGAGGAATATGAATAAAAGCCTCTGGATCGCCAGGCTTAACTATTTGCTCAAATAGAAAACAGCATTCAGTTAAATCTTCTAAGCTCTCATCGGTTGATCGAGAAACAATAACATTCCCTTGCTCCCCTCCCTTTACTAAATGAAGAATAATATTTTCTTGCAATACATCATCATCTTTAAATGCCTTATCTCTTGCCTTAAATAAGTGCATTCTCTTAATTACTGCTGATTGCATAATGAAATGCCGAAATGACTTATAGTACTTCCCATTACAAAAGCTTCTTGGAATGATAGTAACTAATTGCCCCTTTTCTTGTAATAGCATAAGAGCTAAGGCTACAAAGGCAGAGTAAAGGTTCACTGTCCCAAAATCAATTGACTGAAGCAATAGCCGATGCGCAGATTTACTATGGATCTTTTTATAAGGCGGATTTAGTATTGCATGTGTATAGACTTTTGGCTTGTTACTTTTGATCCGCTCCACAGCATTGACAATAAAGTCAACATTAAATAATTCAACCTCTAGTACAGCGTCTACATTTTGTAGGGCAAGCTGATAGAGAGCTATATTACTTTTAAAATATTGCAGTAATGTATTATCTATATCATAAGCTTCAACTTTTATACTTTTAGAGCATTCATAGCCGTTAAGGGATCGGTCCAAAAAGGCTGCGGTTAAAGATCCTACGCCAGCTCCTGCATCTAATAAGGAAATTGGCTTATCGATATTATTATCTTCAAAAAGCGAAGCCATAAATTTTGCCACACTTGCCGGAGTCATATATTGACCCAACATGGACCGTTTATCCTGATCGACCTCCTTAATCGCCTCTCTTCTTATTCTGTCAATTGTATCAAGCATGGGAAAAAATACGCTAATTAGGCTCAAAATTACTTCTAAGCCAAGTTCTTGGTCAAATTTTATAGCTAGGACCCTTTCTAATATAAAGTAATTACTACTGGGAACAAAAATACTCCGTCAATAAGATACAGAATACTTTTATTTTCACATTTTAATATATTATTTTTTTAATCAAATAGTTATTTTGCCTTAAATCTCCCGACTTCTTAGAAATGTAGACTCATGAGCTATATTTAGAAACCAAGAACTTGCCTTCTTCATAATTAAATAGCTCTAACTTATGCTAGGGACTTGACAATTTGTGAAGGTGGCCAATTCTTCGCTACTCTTAAAATCGTTTTCAAGAAATGTAATTTGTTCCAATAGGCGGTTTTTCAAATTATAGAAAAGGCCATTTCTACTCGACTCTTCCTCCGAATTGTCAGGTACTTGACAAACTGGATCCCTATATACAATCGGAAGTTTCTCCCAGACTAAGCTATTGATAATTAATACTCTAATTAATATGAGGGACTTCAAAGCAAACTGAGCATCAGATTGCATTTCCTTTACCTCGTTTAGCAAAAAGCTGGCGCAGCACTTTCATGTCATCACTAACTTTCCGGTCTAATATTTTTGCATAATGTTGCGTTGTCTTCAAGTTTTTGTGTCCTAACATCTTGCTCACCGACTCAATCGGCACCCCGTTGGAAAGGGTAACCGTAGTGGCAAATGTGTGCCGGGCAATATGGAATGTCAGGTATTTTTTAATGTCGCAGACATCCGCAATCTCTTTCAGGTAAGCATTCATCTTCTGGTTGCTCAGAACCGGCAGTACCTTGTTCCGATTCACACATTGGGGATGATCATTATACTTTTCCACCAATTCAAGGGTAAGGGGTAATAGCGGAATCCGGGAAACCGTATCGGTTTTCTGCCGGCTGGTGAAGATCCATTTTTCTCCGTCAATGCCGGTTGAGATTTCGGAGCGCTTCAGCTTCTGCACGTCGGCATAAGCCAGACCGGTAAAGCAGCAAAACAGGAAAACGTCCCGTACCTGCTCCAGCCGTTCATTGCCAAACTCTTTTTCCGCCAGCCGCTGGAGCTCCTCCTCGCTCAGGTAGTCCCGGACTACCTCTTTCATTTTGGACTTATAGTTCAGGAAAGGATCTTTGACGATCCAGCCATTGGCCAGGCAGATGCGGATGATCTTTTTGAAGTTCCTGATGTACTTGACCGTTGAATTATTGTTGCACCGGCGCACGGAGCGGAGGTAAAACTCGTAGGAGGTCACGAACTCGTGGTTGATTTCTCCGATGTCGATATCCTTTTTCCCGTATTTCCACTGCAGGAAGCCTATGGTATGCCGGAGCGAGACCCGGTAGCGGTCCAGGGTGCCTGCGGCAAATTCCCGCCCTACCAGGGCTTCCACCTGCCGGTTGTGGTCCTCGAAGATGGCCACCAGGGAGTGGAAAGGCTTGGTGTCTTTGCCAGTGAGCTTGTTTTTAAGCTCTTCGGCGGTAACCGTAACGCCTTCGGCGCTGAGCTGCTGGAAGGCCTCGTATATCTTTTGTTCCAGGGTCTTGAAGTAGGCGTTGATGGTACGCACCTCTTCGGTAGTGCCGTTCAGCTTTTGAGCGGCGGCATTCCAGCGGGCGGGATTTACGGTGCGCTTGGTGGATAACTCAAAACGCTGCTCGTCAATGGTAATGCGTACATAGACGGGAGCGGAGCCATCGGAAAGCATTTTAGCCTTCCGCACGTAAAAGAGCAAACCAATTCGTTTCATAACACACATTTTCTCCCTTTCGGGAAGTTAACCAAATAAAGTGTCCAAAACCGACCGGACTAAAGTTTGAACCGGCTGATTATCAGTTATTTACAAGGGTTTTGGTGACCTATTTTGCCTTTTGGGGCCATGGGTCACCAAAAGGTCACCTGAAATATGTGCGCTTTTGAAAATTCTGGGACATTGCCCAAAACAAAAAACGCTGCAAATCATTGATTTACAGCGTTTTTAGCAATTTTGGAACAGTTTCCTGCGGAGAGGAAGGGATTCGAACCCTTGATACCCTTTGGAGGTATACACACTTTCCAGGCGTGCCTCTTCAACCACTCGAGCACCTCTCCGTTGATGGGCTGCAAAAATACACTTTCCTATGAAAGTACAAAGAGCTTTTTTGCATTTTCTGTGGTAATTTTTGAAATTTCTTCCGCACCCCTCCCTAAAACGTTGGAAATCTTATCAATAACAAAAGTCAGGTAGGCACTTTCATTGCGCTTGCCCCGCTTCGGCACCGGCGCCAGGTAGGGCGCATCGGTCTCCAAAATGACATTAGACAGCCCCACCGCCCCAATCACCTGCCCCAGGTCGGAGTTCTTATACGTCACCACCCCACCAATACCAAGGTAAAAACCCAGCCCGATCAGGGCCTCTGCCTGTGCTGTCGTACCGCTAAAACAGTGGAATACACCCCTCAGACCCGGGTACTGCCGAATCACCTCTATGCTCTCCTCCGTGGCTTTTCGGGAATGGATGGAAATGGGCAGGCCATACTCCAGGGCCATCCGGATCTGCCGGTGAAAGGCATCGTACTGCTGTTCCATAAAAGTCGTGTCCCAGTGAAAGTCCAAACCAATCTCGCCCACGGCCACAAAGGGACGCCGGGCCAGGTACTCCTGCACTAACTTCAGCTCTTCCTCGTAATTCTCTTTTACATGGCAGGGATGCAGGCCCATCATGGCCTTGCAAACGGGGTATTCCGCCTCCACCCGCAGCATGGCTTCATGGGTGGCGCCGTCAATGGCAGGCAACAGGATCGGCCCTACCCCGGCCCGGACAGCCGCTTCCATTACCGCCGGCCGGTCGGCATCGAATTCAGTCGTGTATAAATGCGCGTGGGTATCAATTATTTGCATAAGGAAAATTTGCCGTGCAAAGAAAGTACAAAAGAAGGCAGGAACAGACAGCGAAATTTTTGGAATCGCCCGCAACTCCTTTTCCCCTCCAAAGCCGGCCGGAACAGCGGCCCCAGGCGCAGCCTCCCGGCGAGGTTGTAAGCCCCGCTACCATCGGAAGGAAGCAGGTGAGAACCCTGGCCCGCTTTCTCTACTTTAGGGCGGTCCGGTTAATTTGGGAGGAGGCCAGCAGGCATGCGCCGGGAATAACTTAAGTTTATCACTAAGGAGGAAACATCATGGCCACTGAAATTTCCGATAATTGGTACGAGAACTTTTTCCAGGGAATCAATTGCGAAATCTGGGAAAATGCCCTACCCGCTGATACGACCCTTCAGGAAGTGGCGTTCCTGGTAAGTGAATGGAACCTGCAACCTGGCCGGCATATACTGGATATCCCCTGCGGGTTTGGCAGGCATGCTGTTGAACTGGCCAAAAGAGGATACCCTGTTACCGGCATCGACATTTCGGAGACGTTTATCCAAAAATTGACCGATAAGATCCGTTCCGAAAGCCTGAACATTGAAGCCATTCAAGCGGACATCCTTTCCGTTCCCCTCAGGGAACAGTTTTCAGGAGCCCTGTGCCTCGGAAACAGCTTTGGCTATTTCAATAGGGACAAAATGAAATTGTTTGTGGAAAAGGTCGCTGCAAGCCTTTATACAGGGGCGAAATTTGTGATCCATTCCGGCATGCTGGCGGAAAGCATTTTGCCGCACCTGTCCCGGCACGCGAATAATAATACATATTCTTTTGGAGCCATAACCATGGAAGTCAACAACAGCTATTCGGTCCAGGAGAGCTGCCTGATAAGCCGTCTTCTTTATACAAAAGAAGGCAGGACGGAAGAGCACGCCTTCAAACATTATGTATTTACCCTGGGAGAAGTGAAAAGCCTGTTACAACAATCCGGGCTACGCACCATCGCCACCTACAGTTCCATTTCCAGGGAAGAATTTAGGTTGGGTGACCCGCAAGTGTACCTGGTAGCCGGGAAGGAATAAACAATAATCAAAATAAGTAGGAGCGACATCCATTCGATGGAAAGGGCTTCTTCCCGCTGCAGTGTCCTTCCGATTTGCGCATCCCCCACAGTCGTTTTGTCGCCTCCGGCTTGATCGGAAAACAACAATCCCCTCCGGAGAGGGGATCGTTTATAAGGCGTTAACAAGTTCGTCGGTTCAGGATACGGACGCCTTTAGTTTTTCAGGATCTGGACGTTTTCAAAAGGTACTTACGGATAAAACGGGCTTTTTCTGGATACGGAAAACGGACGGTTTGGATTTTTGGATCTTGTTTTTTGGAATTTAATTTTTCAAAAGGTTCGGATTGTTTGACCAGTCAAAGATAGAACGCCAGAGAGGGCTTTACCCTGATCCTTCGGCGAATGACCCGCTTTTGAAGGTGAATCTTTTATGAAAAAGAAGCGTTAAGGGTATAGCTGCGCGAGAAAATAAGAAAAAGCCCTGATTCGGAGAGTAGTTCAATCGGGCAAGTCCAATGCAGGTATCTTTAAAATTGCAGATTTTGTTACAACATATAAAACATTGCGGCGAAGGGCACCTTACTTCAGCGACCTATACCCGACGGGCGTTACGCCTGTACTCTTCTTGAAAGCCCTGGTAAAATGCGCCGGGTATTTAAACCCCAGTTCGTATGCTATCTCGTTAATGGTTTTTTTACCATCCAATAGCTTTTGTTTCGCTAAAGCCATTATTTTCAACTGGATATACTCTAAGGCTGTTTTACCCGTTTCTTTTTTTATCAAGTCACCGAAATAGTTGGTGGAAAGATGGAGTTGCTCCGCACAATACGTAACAGTCGGCAAGCCGATGGTTTGTGGCTTGTCCGAGCGATAAAATTCGCTCAACAGTTTTTCAAACTGGCTCAATACGTCTGTATTGGCTTCATTTCGGGAGATGAACTGGCGGTCATAGAAGCGTATGCAATAGTTCAGGAACAATTCAATATTCGCGGCTATGAGCATTTTCGTGTGCTTGTCCACCCCCTGTTCCAGTTCGTAACGGATTTTTCCGAAACAGTCCAATACAATTTTTCGCTCCTTTTCCGATAAGTGCAGCGCTTCATTGGATTGATAGGAAAAGAAGGTATAATCGTCAATATGCTTTCCCAAAGAGGTGCCGCGCAGCAGGTCCGGATGGAACAACAAAGCGTAGCCCTGGGGTTTATAGTCCTTGTTTATATCTACATGGATGACTTGCCCCGGCGCCACGAAAACCAGCGTCCTGTCCTGGTAGTCATACGTATGCCGCCCATATTTTAGATCACCGCACCTTACTTCTTTTAAATACACCGCATAAAACCCAAAATTCATTTTGGATGCATAGATTTTAGGCACCCTGCCGTCAAAGTCCATAATGCTGACCAATGGGTGCAAATTCTCTTTATGATAAAAAGCGTCGTGTTCGCTAACCGTATCAATGCTCAGGATCTGGTCCATTTTACTTGCATTTAAAAACCAATTCAAATTTACTTATGAATTTTCCAGCTTGTATGGAGATGTTTCCGGATCAGTGAAAATGGTAGCATTATCCGTGGTTTGTATAAGTGGCATTTACCAGGGAGCCAGGACCTTTGTGGGGTAAACATTTGCCCTGACGCAAAAACAACCTTATCGACAATAAGAAAAACAAAAATTTAAATTATGGCACTAATGGAAAACAAAGTTGTTCTGATTACCGGCGCGGCCCAGGGTATCGGGTTTGCTGCAGCAAAAGCATTCGCTGAGGCCGGAGCCTCGGTAGCATTAGCGGATTGGGACGAAGACGGGGTAAACAAAGCAACGGGACAGCTAATAGCGGATGGCCATAAGGCACTTGCTATTGTTTGCGATGTTTCGGATGAGGCACAAGTAGCGGCGATGGTCCATAAAACCGTGGAAGCATTCGGAAAGCTGGATGCAGCCTTTAACAATGCAGGTATCCAAAATGTACTGGCCGATGCGGCCGACCAAACCAAAGAGGATTTTGACAGGGTGACGGGCGTAAACCTGCGGGGCGTGTGGAGTTGCATGAAATACGAATTGCAGCAGATGCGCAGGCAGGGCAGTGGCGCCATTGTAAACTGTTCGTCCATCGGCGGAATCTTAGGCGGTGCGCAAAGAGGAACGTACCATGCAGCCAAACATGGCGTCATCGGGCTTACTAAAAGTGCAGCGTTGGAGTATGCCCCTCTGGGAATACGGATCAATACCATTTGTCCCGGTATCATTCACACGCCCATGGTAGACAAAATGATGGCTGGAGGTCAGCAGGATGCACTGGATGCGATGATGAAAACCGTACCCGTTAAGCGTTTGGGACGTCCCGAAGAAATAGCCCGTGCGGTGCTTTGGCTATGCAGTGAAGGGGCAAGCTTTGTAGTGGGCCATACCCTGGTCGTGGACGGCGGTTACAGTATTCAATAAACGTGCAGCCCTGACGGATGGAGATTTTTGGGCAGTACCCCCGGTTTATGGCGCAGGTTCTCCCGCCTTTCCCTGGTGAACAAAGTAGTAAAAAAAGCCGCCGGCAAAATAAGCCACTACATCGCCGGCGTCGCCCGTGTAAACGGGAGCGATGCGGGGCAGAATAAGTTCAAAGACAACCGCCGCATAAAAAGCGATAAACAGCACGTAACGAAACGGGTAGCGATAGGAATTACGGCAAACAATAAATGTACGCATGCACGCCAGGGAGATATGCGCCGTAACCGGCACAAACAAAAAGTCGGTGAGGTAATCGTTGATCCAGGGCAGCGGGCACTGCAGCCACCGGGATAAACGCACCCCGCACCAGCATGCCGCGTAAAGTACAAAAAGCTTGTTTGCGGATCGATTCATTACAATACAAAAGCTACGGCCAGGCCTACCATTAGCGAAACCAGTAACAAAAAAGCTCCGAAAACGAAGAAGCCTGCTGTCTTCCCCGCCTTTACCAGGGTACTGTCGGTTGGGTGAATGGGGAAGAATTTTGCCCTAAGACCTTGGTAAATCGTCTTTTTATCTTCCTGTGGTGGAGGTGTTCCGCTTTTCATGCAGTTTTGTTTTCCCGCTTTAAAAATAGTGCAAACCTGCTACGCTTTCCTGCTTAGCCTGCCTTTTCCGCTCACCGCCTTCGTGAATGAAGGCGACGACCGCTACAACAGCGGCTACGGCACCGACAAAAAATGGTAGCTTTTAAGTTAAAGGGAAAATGAAAGGTGAACAGGTCCTCCCAGGCGGGAGGACCTTGTATTTTTATGCTCCTGCCGAAAATACCCTCCCCGCGATGAGGCTCACGGGAGCCCGGCGGCATTTCCCATGGTTACCCCGGATAACTTACAGGCTATATCCTGCCGAAAATGGAAGTTGCCGTATGTCCGCCAAAGCCGAAGCTGTTGTTGAGCGCATATCGAATCTCTTTCTTTATAGCCTTTCCCGTAAGAATGTTCAGTTGAGCCGGGATCAAGGGATCCAATTCGCTCGTATTAAGGGTAGGAGGGAGGACGCCTTCATAAACGGACAATACGGATATAATAGACTCTACGGCCCCGGCAGCTCCGAGCATATGACCGGTCATGGACTTCGTAGAACTAATGAACAGATCGGTCGTATCCTCAAAAACGTTTGCAATAGCGTTCATCTCGCTCAGGTCTCCTGCCCCGGTGGAAGTGGCATGCGCATTAATGTACCCGATTGCAGCAGGATGCAGCTGTGCATCTTCCAGTGCCGCCCGGATCCCCAAAACGGCCCCAAGGCCATCGGGGTGCGTGGCCGTCAAATGGTAGGCATCCGCAGCCATGCCGCCTCCCGCCACTTCGGCATAGATCCGGGCACCCCGCCGGAGCGCATGCTCATAGCTTTCCAGGATCAACGCGCCCGCTCCTTCTCCTGCTACAAACCCGTCCCGGGACACATCAAAGGGCCTGGAGGCAGCCTGGGGATCGTCGTTCCTTTTCGACAGCGCCTGCGACGCATTGAACCCGCCGATACTGGCCGGGGTAATGGAGGCTTCGGAACCCCCGGCAATGATCACATCCGCCCTGCCGGAACGGATAAGGTCCAAACCGTTGATGATGGCGGTATTGGAAGAAGCGCAGGCAGATACCGTACAGTAATTGGGGCCATAGAGCTGGTAACGGATGGAAATAGCGCCGGCGGCAATGTCGGTGATAATTTTGGGGATGAAAAAGGGATTAAAGCGGGGCGTCCCGTCGCCCGCGTGGAATTCCCCTAACTGTGACTCGAAGGTGCTGATCCCTCCATAACCCGAAGCCCAGATAACGCCCATCCGGGCCCGTTCCTTATCGGACAGCGTTTCGAATGGAAGCCCTGCATCCGCCACCGCTTCCTGGGCGGCGGCAAGGGCGTATTGGGTGAACAGGTCGTATTTTTTGATATCCTTCCGTTCAATATAGGCTTCCGGGTCAAAACCCTTCACCTCGCAGGCAAATCGCGTCTTAAAATGGGTGGCATCAAACTTCGTGATGGGGGCGGCCCCGGACTTCCCGGCAATAAGGTTTTCCCAAAACTCCGGTACCCGCAGTCCCAAGGGGTTGACGGTCCCCAACCCGGTTACGACGACTCGTTTATTTTTCATACCAATCAGTATTTATTTGTCCAAAAAAATTTATAATCGGCTGATCTCGCTTTTTACATGGCCGAGGATATCGGCAAAAATCGTTTGACTGTCCAGGGATTTCGCCACCAGGATGGCGCCTTCGATCGAGGCCAGGAGATAGGCGGCATACTGCCCGGCATCCAGGCCGGGACCAAACTCCCTGTTTTGAACCCCCTCTTCGAGGATGCGCTGCACCGAATCTTTCCAGGAGGCTAACGCCTGCCTGGCCCGCTCAAAAAGGGCCGGGTTGGTGTCATCAGCCTCTACCAACGCATTTTGAAGAGCGCAACCGCCCTTGGTTTTCATAGTGGGGTAGTAGTCGAGATAAAATTCAATATGGGCGAGGAGCTTTTCTTTAGCGGCCGCTTTCCCGGACACCCGCTGCTGCAGCGCCTGGCGCATGTGCTGGTAGTTGAATTCGAATACTTTTAAGGCAACCTCTTCCTTATCCCTGAAGTTCGCATAAATACTTCCCTTGGTCAGCCCGGAAGCTTTTTCCAAATCACTTAAGGAGGTACCCCAATAGCCCTTTTTATTAAAAACATCACATACCTTCTCCAGGATGTATTGCTCGGTATCCGCGGTAGGTATGTGAGAATTACGGCCCATGGTGCAAATATACATACCGAACGGTATTTAAAAAATAAATTGTCGGGCGGCTTATCCTTTTGGAAGCGCCCGCTATTTTAGCGAACTCATCAGTATTTTCATTCCTTAAACAACTGCCTCCATGAAAAAGAAAATGTTGACAGCAGCCGCACTGGCGGTCTTCTTTGCTGCGTGCAAAAAAAGCGATGCGCCGCTCCGCCCGGACGCTTACGAACCGGTTGCCGCCGCTGCCAAACCGGCCACCCCCCAGGATGCCATTCATTTTACCGCACCCTTTGTTTTTCCCGAAGGCGTGGTGTACGATCCCTTCAATGACCGCTTCCTGGTCAGCTCCATTGCCCAGGGAACCATCGGGGCGGTTACCCGCGAAGGGGTGTACTCGCCTATTATCCAGGATGCGGCCCTGGCTTCCACGGCCGGAATGGAAATCGACAAAGGCGGCAAACGGCTGCTGGTCGCCAATGCCAATGTAGAAGGGACGCTGGCCCAGCTGGCTGTTTACGACCTGAAGTCCGGGAGCCGCATCTTCCTGGCGGACCTGGCGGCCGTAGCCAACGACGGAGCGCCGCACCTGGCCAACGACGTAGCGATCGATCCCCAGGGAAATGCCTACGTTACCGACAGCTATGCAGGGATCATTTACAAAGTGACGCCTTCCGGCAAGGCTTCCATCCTGTTCCAGGATGCGGCTTTTACGCCCCCGCCTGGCGGTTTTGGGCTGAACGGCATCGAATACCACAAGTCCGGTTATTTATTGGTGGGCCACTCGTACACGAACAGTATCCTCAAAATCCAGTCGGACGGCTCTTCCTATACCAAGGTCCAGCTGGAGACGCCCATTTCCGTTCCGGACGGCCTGCTCCTGAGCAAGGACGGCAAGCAACTGCTGGTGGTGAACAACGGGGCCGGCTACACCACCGACAAGGTGCTGACCTTTAACAGCAAGGACAACTGGAAAACCGCAACGGCCACCGGCACGTTTTCCACCACCGATCCCGTCTATCTTTCCACGGTCACCAGCGACGGCAAAACAGGGTATGCGCTGCATTCCTACATCCACCTGCTGATGGGCGGACAGGCCCGGGAGGTCTTCACCCTGCAGCCGCTGCCTTTTAACGACAATCATCCGTTTTAACAAAGCAGCAATCGAGTAGCATGATTTGGAAACATAAAGAAAAAACGATCTGTAACCGGGGCGCTTTGCCTTTAGGTTTCCAAATCATTCTGTAGCCTGAAAACATGGTAGTGTATCTTTGGAAATTAAATCAACCGGTTTTCTTTTCGAAATCACTCCCGAACGTGCCTGGCGCTGTCATAAATATGGATAAGGAATGGATACTGCAGGTGGCCGAAGGCAATGAAGCCGCTTTCCGCCAGCTGTTTGACCATTATTGGGACCACATTTATTCCGTTGCCTTTGCGCTGACAAAATCCTCCCCCTTAGCGGAGGAGATCGTGCAGGACGTATTCCTGAAAATCTGGATCAGGCGGGAGCAACTGCCCGCCATCGATAAATTCGACGGCTACCTGTTTATGGTGGCCCGCAACCATATCTACAACGAGTTGCGCAAAAAAACCGCGGAGCAGCCCTTTGTCGACCACCTGGAGCAGTATTTCCTGGAAACCTCCGCCCTGCCGGAACAGCAACTGCTGCTAAAGGAAACCAAACAACTGATCCTGAAGGCGGTGGCGCAGCTGCCCGCCCAGCAGCGGGCCGTTTACGAGCTCAGCCGTAATGAAGGCCTGGACCACGCCCGGATCGCCGAAAAGCTCGGGATTTCCAAACTCACGGTGAAAAGCCACATGACCAAAGCCTTACAGGCGATCCGGCAATACCTCGAAAAACATACGGACGGCCTTTTATTTTTGCTCTGCATGCTGGGAACCCTTTATCCCTAAAAGAACGTATGTGACCTTCCCGCCTGGGGCCCAGGCCTGCACGCGCCCTTCCTGCCGCTTTTTGAGGACTTTAAAATTTTTTAAAAAAATTCCTGCAGCGACTACTACCTGGTCCTTTTTTATGTGTCTTTATGGGTAGAGGACGGTTAAAGAGGGCGCCGGCAGGGCGATGGACGCCTTCCTACCTTAAGCTGTAAATTTATGAGCAATAAATCTTTTGAGGAGTTGATGAGCGGTTATGTGCAGAACCGGTTGACGGAGGAAGAGCTGGCGCTTTTTTTACACTACCTGCAGCAGGAGGAATACCAGAGCCGATTGAACGACTCCATTGACCAGTTGCTGGCCGACCGGACGATCGCCGGCAAGGCCGATCCAACGAAAGCGGACCGCATTTTTCACAAGATCATGGCGGCAGCAGGGGAAGAAAAAGTGGTGCAACTGCCCGGGCACCGGCGAAAATCCTTCCGTACGGCCCTGGCGGTGGCGGCCTCGCTGATCCTGGTCGTCGGCCTGGGGATCCTGTTCTTCCACCCCAAGCCGGCGGGACCCGTTATTGCCGGCCAAAAGGGCAAAAGGCAACCGGACAGTGCGCTGGCCCTGGTACGCCACGAGGTCAATACAACCGGCAAAGACAAACGACTGCAATTGCCGGACGGCTCCTGGATCGTTCTGGCCGACAAAAGCGAGATCACCTACCGGGAACCGTTTCGCAACAGCCGGGATATTACCCTGACCGGGAAAGCCAACTTCAAAGTGGCAAAAGATAAGGCCCGTCCCTTTACGGTCATCAGCGACCAGGTAGCGACCACGGCCCTGGGTACCGAATTTACCGTTACCGCCTTTGCCCACGAACAACAGATTACCGTGCGGTTGTACGAAGGCAAAGTGGTCATCAGGCCGGTGGAAAAGCAGGATTGGAGAATGAAAAACGATTTTTACCTGTCGCCCGGCCAGGAGTTCGTGTACCGTAATGACGCACCGGCTAAAGTGCGGGCCTTCCGGTCGGGCAACGGGGCCCGGGATGCCTCCGCAGGGGAGAAAAGCTTCCGCGAAGACCCTTCACTGCCGAAAGACATGGAAGGATCCTGGTACATGTTCAACAACGAACCGCTGGAACAGGTTTTTGCCAGCTTATCGGCTTTCTATAACGTAAAAATCCTTTATAAAAAACAGGATGTCCGGAACCTTTATTTTATCGGAAAATACAACAACTCGGATTCCGTAGAAACCATTCTGAAGCGCATTGCCCTTCTGAATGGACTGACGGTCAGCAAAAAAGATTCAGCTTTCATTATCAGCAAATAAAATCAAGCCCGATACATTATAGCGTCCTGCTAACGGGGACGACTCATCAGCAACCAGGATGAGAAAGACTTTTATTGATTACTAAACCCAATTGCATGTCGTATGAAATTTAAGCAAGCCAGATCCAGGGCTACTGTTATCGCCCTGTTTTTACTCACGCAACTCCTTCAGCCCTTTACCTCCCGGGCACAAGTGCACCCCAGCGTCATCCAGGGAATCGTGCATGGCGATAACAACCAGGCCGTTATGGGCGCATCGGTGGTGATTCGCAACAGCAAGACCAACTTCACCTCCGGAACGAAAACGGATACCTCGGGTATGTTCACGGCCCGGGTGCCTGCCGGCGGCCCGTACAGCTTCTCCATTACCAGCGTAGGTTACGAGCCGCAAACGTTGTCGGGCTATAGCTTAAAGCAAGGCGCAACCGTTTCCGTAGATGTCACGATGAAAGCTACGGCTGCCGCCCTGGAGCAGGTGGTGGTGGTAGGCTATGGCACGCAGCGTAAAAAAGATGTGACCGGCGCCGTGGTCTCCGTTTCCGGCGCCAACATCAAAGCGGTGCCGGTGCCCGCCATTTCCAACACCCTGGCCGGAAGGCTTACCGGGGTGATTGCCTCCAACTCCACCGGCGAGCCGGGCTATGACGATGCCAGCATCCTCATTCGCGGCATCAGCACGCTGAATGGCGGCAGCGCCCCCCTGGTGGTGATCGACGGGGTGCCGGACAGGGCCGGCGGGTTTTCACGACTGGACGCCAACGACGTGGAAAGCGTCACCGTGCTGAAAGATGCCTCTGCCGCCATCTATGGCGCACGATCCGCCAATGGCGTGATCCTGGTCACCACCAAGCGGGGCAAGGCCGGCAAGCCCTCCATTAATTACACGCTCAATTACGGCCTGCGCCAGCCCACCCGCCTTCCGGATATGCTGGATGCCGCCACCTATGCCCTGGCCATCAATGAACTGAACGATGCCGCCGGCCAGTCGCATACGTATTCCGAAGAAGATATTCAAAAATTCAGGGACGGCTCCGACCCCCTGGGGCATCCGAACACCAACTGGCTGAAAGAAACCCTCAAACCTGTTTCCGGCCAGTACCAGCACAGCCTTTCCGTAAGCGGCGGATCGGACAAGGTAAAATATTACTTCTCGTTAGGCAACCAATACCAGGACGGCTATTACCGGAAAGGAGCGACCAACTACAAACAATATAACGTACGCTCCAATATTGACGTGCAGGTGACCAACAACCTGAAAATGGCCCTCAACCTGGCCGGCCGGCAGGAAGTGCGCAACTACCCGCACCATGGATCCGAAACCATCTTCCGCTTCATAACGGCCGCAAAGCCGATGGCCCTTGCGTATATCCCCGGTACCGACCTGCCCGCACTGGCCCTGGGCGACGACGTCAACCCCGTAGCCGCGGCTACCGACAGGGCCGGTTACCAGAAAAACCTGTCCATGATCCTGAATGGCGACCTGGGCGCCACCCTGGACCTGCCCTGGATCACGAAAGGCCTTTCCCTGATCGGCGGCGTCTATATGGATTATACAGGGGGCTTTTATAAAAATTTCTACAAGGGCTTTGACCTGTACAAGATCCAGAACAACGATACCGTTCCCCAGCATTACGGGCTGGCTACAGGCGACCTCAGCGAGAATATGAGTCGCTACATGATGCTGACCTCGAACATCCGGCTGAATTACCAGCGCAAGTTCGGCAACCGCCACGACTGGAGCGGCTTTGTGGCCTATGAGCAGGCCACCAGCGATTACGATTATTTATCCGGCTACCGCAGCAACCTGCTGAGCACCCAGATCGACCAGCTGTTTGCCGGCGAAGTGAATTCGCAGCTGACCAACAACGGGACCGCCAGTAAAACCGCCCGCCAAAACTATTTCGGCCGGTTTGGCTACAGCTATGATGACCGCTACCTGCTCCAATTCAACTGGCGTGTGGACGGATCGCAGAACTTTCCCGCCGACAAACGCTTCGGCTTCTTCCCGGGCGTCTCCGGCGGGTGGCGGATCTCCAGGGAAAATTTCATGAACGCGGTGAACTTCATCGACGACCTGAAATTAAGAGGCTCCTGGGGCCTGCTGGGCAATGACAACATTGCCGCCTTCCAGTACATCACCCGCTATGTGCTGGCCAATGGCGGCGTGTTTGGCGGCGAATCGCCCGTCTTGACCCAGGGCCTGTATATCCCGGTAAGCGCCAACCCCAATGTCACCTGGGAAACCGCCCAATCTTCCAACATAGGTTTCGACCTGGCCGTTTTAAAAAGCAAATTAACGCTGGGCGTAGACCTCTATAAAACGGTGCGCAACGATATCCTGATCCCCCGCACGGCAGCCGTACCCGGTTACCTGGGACTCAGCCTGCCCAATGAGAACCAGGGCAAGGTGGAAAGCAAAGGATATGAAATTGCCGCCCACTACCGGGATAATATCAAAAAATTCAAATACAGCGTGGGCCTGAATTTTTCGTACAATACGAACAAAATCCTCAATATCGCCGAACCGGCTTCTGTCTACCCCTGGCAGATGCAAACGGGCAAGCCTATTGGCGCGCCGCTGTACTGGGAAGCTACCGGCATCTACCGCTCGCAGGAAGAGATCGACAAAACCCCGCATCCCGACGGCACCAAACCCGGCGACCTGGTTTTTAGAGATGTGGACGGCGACGGGAAAATTAACGGCAACGACCGGGTACGGCAGGACATTACGAGCGTACCCCGCATCACCTACGGCATCCCGGCAAACCTGTCCTACAAAGGCTGGACGATGGATCTGCTGCTGCAGGGACAGGCAAAGTCGGCACAATACGTTTACTTCCAGTCCGGCACGATCGGGAACTTTACGCAGGAATACTGGGACAATCATTGGACGGCAGCGAATGGGGATGCGTCCGGTCCAAGGCTGTACGACCGGGAAACCATTCCGACCACCAGCTACACCAACACCTTCTTTTACCGGAATTCGGCGTTTGTACGGTTAAAAAGCCTGCAGCTGGCGTATAGCTTCCCCTCCACGCTCCTGAATAAGCTGCCTTTTGCCCACCTGCAGCTGTATGTAAGCGGCTTCAACCTGGTCACCATTGACAAGCTCAAATACCTGGATCCCGAAGCAAAGCCCAACAACCAGAACTATGCAGGCTGGTACACACCGCAAACCCGGGTGTTCAACGCCGGTATCAACGTAAGTTTCAAATAACGCCTTTATGAATTTGTCTATGAAAAAGTATTTTCAACTCTATAGCCTCCTGTTTCTCTCCCTTACTTTAGGACTGATCTCCTGCAAAAAAGACCTCCTCGATCTAAAGCCCCTGGACTCCGTCACCGAGGTGGATGTCTGGAACGACCCGAAACTGGTTCTCAGCTTTGTCAACCGCCGCTACGACCAGGTGGGCTGGGGCTGGTCGGAATCCTGGATGAGTTCGGTCGCGGATGAAACCTACCTCACCTGGAGCCGCGGCTGCGAGCCGATCACCCAGGGCTATGTCAACCCTAACGACCTGGGCCGGATGAACGGCGCCTGGTGGGGTGGCGACAACCGGAGCTGGAGCACCATCTGGGCGAACATCAAGGATTGCAACGTGTTTTTCACCAATATCGACAAAGTGCCCTTTGCCGATGAAGCGTTAAAGAAAAGGTATACCGGCGAAGTAACCTTTATCAGGGCGCTGATGTACCATGACCTTGTTTCCAAATGGGGCGGCATGCCGTTGATCACGCAGGTGTATGACCTGACGAACCTCGAAGCCGGCGCTACGCTGCCGCGGAATACGTACAAAGAATGCGTTGATTTTATTGTATCGGAATGCGATAAAGCCGCGGCGCTGCTGCCGCCTGCTTATACCGGCGCCGACAAAGGACGCGCTACCAGCGTAGCGGCCCTTGCCTTGAAGTCAAGGGTGCTTTTATACGCGGCCAGCCCCCTGATGAATAAGGCGAACGTAAACCCCCTGGTGGGCTATCCCAGCCCGGAAAGCAGCCGCTGGCAGAAAGCGGCGGATGCGGCCAAAGCGGCCATAGACCTGGCGGTTGCCAACGGCTATGCCTTGTACAATAAGTATGGCGATGACGTAAAGACCAACTACATCCAGCTGTTTTTAGACAAAGCCAACCCGGAAGTGATCTTCTCCCGGCAGAACTATGGTTCCCCGAACAACATTCAATACCTCGACCAGTCCAACGGCCCCAACGGCTCCGACCAGTGGGGCGGCAATACGCCGATCCAGGAGTTTGTAGATGCGTTTGAAATGGCGGACGGAAGCAAATTTAGCTGGAGCAACCCGGCACATGCCGCCCGCCCGTTTGCCAACCGTGACAAGCGCTTATACGCCACTGTTTTAAGCGACGGCGACCCCTGGAAAGGAAGAATCATCAACGCACATTTCGACGAGCAGGCGGATGGTTCCCTCAAAGGCGGCAGCGATACCAAAGACGGCGCTATAGGCTCCTGGAACGCCTCTAAAACGGCCTACAACGTGCGCAAGTTTTTGAACGAAGCGTACGTGGTCAACAGCTGGACCTTTACCGGCGCCTCTGCACAAAACTGGATCTGGTTCCGGCTGGGCGAAATCTACCTCAACTATGCGGAAGCCCTCTATAACCTGAACAACGAAACCGGGGCAAAGGCCGCGCTGAACAACATCCGGCGCCGTGCCCGCATGCCCGAGGTTACCGCTAGCGGCACCGCCCTCTGGGAGGCCATTGCCAATGAAAGACGTGTGGAACTCGCATTTGAAGAGCACCGCTATTTCGATGCACGCCGCTGGATGATCGCCGATAACGTGTTGAACAGGCCCGCTACCGGGATCCTGATCATCAAAAAGAAGGACGGCACGATGCACTACAACGCACATACCGGCGATTCCAAAACCCTGGTGGAAAACAGGAAGTTTGTTCCCAACAAAATGGAGTGGCTGCCTGTTCCGCAAAGCGAAATTGATAAGAATCCGAACTTAAAACAGAATCCCGGCTACTAAGAGGCGGGAGCAATAAGTAATCAACTATTGAAAGATAGGGCTGCCTTTACCCGGATAATTCCCTAAAGGCAGCCATTTTTATGGGGCCATGAACTATTTTTAAAAACGTTCGCATTAAAATTTTTAGAAAATAAACAAAGATGAAAGTTATTGCCAAGTTCGTTCTTGCAGGCCTGCTTTACGCCGCATCCGGTATCGTCCCGCTCAATGCCCAGGAAGTGGAAATAGCGGGGCCGGACAAAAAGCTATCCGTTAAGTTCCTGGTGGAAAAAGGAAAACCCTTCTATTCGTTAAGCTATAATGGCAAAACGATCCTGGAAAGATCACCATTAGGCCTGATGACCAATGTTTCCGACCTGTCTTCCGGGTTCAGGCTCCTGCACCAGAAAGACTCCGTTATCGACAAAACGTACCAGGAACGTAAAATCAAAAGATCCCAGGTGCATTATGTCGCTAATGAGAAAATTTTCTCTTTGGAAAATGAACGAAAAGACCGCCTGGATATTATTTTCCGGGTGAGCGATAACGATGTCGCATTCCGCTATTTCCTGCCCCAGCCGAAAGCCACGGCGCACTACATCATCGAAAAAGAACTGAGCGGCTTTAAATTCCCGGCAGCGACAACCACCTTCCTGACACCGCAGGCCACCCCGATGATCGGCTGGGAGCACACCAAACCGAGCTATGAGGAAGAATACGTGCCGGAGGAACCCATCGGAAGGGTGTCACAATACGGTGTAGGCTATACCTTTCCCGGGCTTTTCCACGTAGGCGATCATGGCTGGGCCCTGGTTTCGGAAACAGGCGTCAGCAGCTCCTATTGCGGCTCCAAATTGAGCGAAGCCACCAAAGACGGCCTGTATACCATCGCCTTTCCCGAACCGGGAGAAAATAACGGGATCGGTTCGGCACATCCCGGCCTCGGCCTGCCCGGGGCAACCCCCTGGAGGACCATCACCGTCGGCGACAACCTGAAGCCGATCGTGGAGACCACGATACCTTTTGATGTGGTAGATCCCTTATACCCACCCTCGAAAGCCTATACGTTCGGACGCGCTACCTGGAGCTGGCTGCTGTGGCAGGACAACAGCATCAATTACCAGGATCAGAAAACCTTTGTGGATTTGTCGGCAACGCTGGGCTACGAATTCGTGCTGGTGGACAACTGGTGGGATACCCGGATCGGCCACCAAAAAATAGAAGAGCTGGCAGCCTACGCGCAATCCAAAAAGGTGGGCCTCTGCCTGTGGTATAATTCCAACGGTTACTGGAACGACGCCCCGCAGGGACCGAAGAACAGGATGAATACCTCCATTGCCCGTAAAAAGGAGATGGCATGGATGCGCAGCATCGGCATCAAAGGCATCAAGGTGGATTTCTTCGGTGGCGACAAGCAGGAAACCCTGAAATTGTACGAGGACATCCTCTCGGATGCCAACGAATATGGCCTGGTGGTGATCTTTCATGGCGCCACGCTTCCCAGGGGATGGGAAGTGATGTATCCCAATTTCGTGGGGAGTGAAGCGGTGCTGGCCTCCGAGAACCTGATCTTTACGCAGAAAGCCAATGACAACGAGGCGTTCAATGCCTGCTTGCATCCCTTTATCCGGAATACGGTGGCTTCCATGGATTTTGGGCCGGTCTTGTTAAACAAGCGCCATAACCGCAACAATAACGGGGGAACCACCCGCAAAACAACCGAAGTTTTCCAGTTGGCCACCTCGGTTTTATTCCAGACCCCGGTTCAGAATTTCGGCATAACACCCAACAACCTGCAGGAATATCCCGCGTTTGTCCTGGACTTTATGAAAGCGGTACCGACCACCTGGGAGGAGACCGTCTTCATTGATGGTTACCCGGGGAAATACGTGGTCCTCGCCCGCCGGCACCAGGACAAATGGTATGTGGTCGGCATCAATGCAGGTAAAGAAGCCAAAAAAATAAAATTGCAGCTCCCGATGCTTGCGGAAAAGAAGGTTTCGCTGTATTCCGACAAACCGGACCGCAGCCCGCAACTGGAGCAGGTAAGCATCAGGAAAAACGGGGAGGTTACCGTAACCCTGCAGCCCGACGGGGGAATCCTGTTGGTGCAGTAGCGTCCGGAGTATAAAATAAACTTTGATAACGGGGATACCGGGACAAGGCGACAGGCGTTGCTCCCGGTATCCCTTTTTAGCGATCGGGCTCCAGGCGGTCTGCTAAAGCCGGCACCAGGGGCATTTCCGGAAGTTCGGCAGGTAACAGCACCGTGAAGGCAGCCCCTTCCCCGGGTGCGCCATCCGCCCAGATCTGCCCTCCGTGGTTCAGCACCACTTTTTTACAAAGCGCCAGCCCGATGCCGGTACCCGCATAGGTTTCCCTGCTGTGCAGGCGCTGAAAGAGTTCAAATATCTTTTCGGCCCACTCCTGGTTAAAGCCGATCCCGTTGTCCTTTAAGGTGATCTGGTAGTACGTCCTGCTCTTTTCTTCTGCCGGCGCCCCTTTCCGGGAAGGGGTGCCGGAGGTCGTGCAGGTGATGGTAATAAGGGGCGGCTGGCCGGGTTTCGTAAATTTCAGGGCATTTCCGATCAGGTTATAAAACAGCTGGTGCATCTGGTGCGGCACGGCCCGTATGGTAGGCAATGGATCGAAAACGATCCGGGCGTTGGTTTCGTGGATCAGCAGTTCCAGGTCTACCTGCACCGCCGCCAGCACCTCGTTCAGGTCGGTCGGCACGAACGCCTCCTCCTTATCCAGGCTGGCAAAGTCCAGCACTTCCCGGAGCGCCCGGCTCATGCGGTGGGCACTGGCCAGGATCTTATCGAGGTGGTTGCCGGAGGCAGGGGAAAGCCGGTTATCGGCGTCGGCCTTCATCTTGTCGCTGAACAGCAGGATCTTCCGCAACGGTTCCTGCAGGTCGTGGTGGGAAATATGGGCGAACTGCTGGAGTTCTTTATTGCGTCTTTCCAGCTCTTCGGTCCGCTCGCCTACCCGTTGTTCCAAAAATTCTTCCGCGGCTTTCTGGTCCTCGATATTGGTGGAGGTGCCGAACCATTTTAAAATAGCGCCCTGTTCGTTCTTCAGGGGTATGGCCCGGGTGAGGAACCAGCGGTACAGGCCATCCTTGCCCCGCAGGCGGTGCTCGATGGAGTAGTGGTCGTTCATGCCGGCCAGCGCCTCGTTCCAGGTCTTCCACGTGGTGGCGGCATCATCGGGATGCACCATGGCCGTCCACAGGTTGCCCGTGAGCTGCCGCATGGACAGTCCCGTATAATCGAGGCACCCCTGGTTAAAGAAGTCGGCGTACCCGTCGGGCCGTGTGGACCACGCCAGGTGCGGCATAACGTCCATGACGAACTGCAACTCGCGGTGGCTTTCTTCCACCTGCAGGTTCGCCACCACCAGGCTGGTGACTTCGGTAGCCACCACCATCACCCCCGATATGGTGCCATCCCCCTGCCGGAAGGCTTCGTACACCAGGTTCACGTAAACCGTTTCCGTGCCTCCGTTCCGCGGCAGGGTCACGGGCCGGGCAAAGGCGGCAAAGGTGTTGCCGGTAGTAAACACTTCGGTCAGCAGTTCTTCATATCCCTGGTTGCGGGCTTCCGGCAACCCGTCGAAGATGGAGCGGTGCAGCAGTTCTTCCGGCCCCCGGCCCCAGAGCTCGTACAGGCGGGCGTTGGCCAGTTCCACCGTAAACGAAGGCCCTTTCAGGATGCCCATGGCCACGGGAGCCTGAAGGATCACGTTGCGCAGGTTGTTTTCGCTTTGCAGCAGGGCTTCTTCCGCTTTTTTTCGCTCGGTGATATCGGTAAAAAGAATGCCTACTTTGTGGTTGCCCTCGCCTTCGATCCGGAACGCATGCACGTCAAACCAGCGGCCCAGGGCTTCCGCCTGGTCTACGAAGCGATGGGGATTGCCGGTCCGGGCCACATTTCCGTACCGCTCTACCCAGAAGGGCTCCAGGCCGGGGATCAGTTCGCTTGCTTTTTTCCCCACGGGTTCCTTCAGGCCGGTTTGCTGTTCAAACACGCCGTTGGCCTCCAGCCAGCGAAAATCCACCGGCCGGCCGCCCTCGTCGAAAAGAATTTCAATCAGGCAGAAGCCCTGGTCCATGGAAGCAAACAACCCCCGGCAGGTGGCTTCCTGCGCTTCCAGTTGCCGGTTCATCCTTTGTTCCGCCTCCCGCAGCCGTATGGTCTCGGTCACATCTTCCACGGTATGGATAATGTATTGCACGTGCCCGGCTTCATCGAGCACGGGAGAGTTCAGCGGCCGCCATACCCGCAGCTCGAACTGCCCGGAGACGGGATTCATAATGTCGTAACGCTGGTCGGCCATGCGGTGCGGCGCTTTCTGCTCCAGCACGAACTGGAGGGACTTCCGGAGGTTTTTTACCCCTGTAGCCTGCGGGTTATCGGGATCATCGGTGTTCGTTTCAAAAAGGCCGCGGCCAATGGCCCATTCTCGTTTCAGGAAGGTGGCTTCCAGGTACGCATCGCTGGCACCGGCAATGGTAAACCGGGGCGGGTCCGGAAGCAGGAC
Organism: Huijunlia imazamoxiresistens; assembly: GCF_037132455.1. NCBI lineage: Bacteria > Pseudomonadati > Bacteroidota > Chitinophagia > Chitinophagales > Chitinophagaceae > Huijunlia > Huijunlia imazamoxiresistens. Next base: position 90,326 of record NZ_JBBBEI010000021.1, read on the forward strand.
CAGGTGCGCCCCGGGAAGCGCATTGACTACAGGCAAGGCATCAAGGGATGGAGGCACAACTTTGGCGTTTTACGGACAATAAGGTAAGAAAAATTACTTAGAACCGCAAATCAAAAGTGCCCCGCCCGGTCAGCCCCAGCTCTTGAAAACTTCTTTGTAATCCGCTGATAACGTGCTTGTTAAAAAATATCGGCGCACCGCATACCGCCCTTAGTTCAAGACCGGGAAAAGATGGTTGCTTACAGCATCGCCCCTGTAGGGAAAATAGATCTGTTCCAACGTTTTCGTCACTCCTTCCTGGTCCCGGTGGTAGAACCGGGAGGGGCAGATTTCTTCCAGGCTCCCGAACCCGCAGGCAGCCATCAGCGCCGTGGCCTCCGCCAGGGCGCGCGCCGGGGTACAGCCCGGCGTTTCCCTGATCGCGGCCTTACTGTAACAGGCAACAGCCCCCAGCGACAGCACTTTTAGGAGATCGAAACCCGTAAGGATTGATCCGGAAGCCAGGAGCTTTACCTGGCCGGACAGGCGGTAAGCGGAAAGGGACTGGCTGGCAAATGCCAGGGCCCTGTATAAAGGCATGGCCCTTTGGCCACAGAATTCCGGGGGAAGGGCCTCAGGTCCGTTTTCCGTGCCTTCAATAGTGATAAAGTCCGGGTAAAAACCGGTTGCGGCCATCGCCTGGCAGAGCGCCACAAAGCTGCCCTGGTCCCGGATGCACACATTCAGGCCCACGGGTTTTCCTTCACTGAGCTCCTGCAGCAGCTGCACAAACCCCAGCAGGCCTTCCGCCGTGTCGAATTTCGGAAAAGAGGGCGGGGAAGGATGGGACGATGCAGCTGTTTCCAGCCCCTCGTAGCCGGACATGCACATCCAGGCGCCGGGCAGGGCCTCCGGCAGCTTCAGCTCGATCATTTTTACTTCGGGGCGGAGGGCGGCCTTCCGGAAAGCCGGGGGGTCAAAGCTTCCTTCGGGAGCAGAACCGTCCAGAAACCCGGGGTCGATCTGCCAGACGGGGCCATCCCCGCTCAGGCTGCCTTCGGCCGGGGTACGTACATTGAAAATGCTGCAGTGATACGGTTTCAGGCAACGGGTACCGCCGATCCAAACCCGCAGTTCCTGCTCCTGCGGGGGCAGGGCGCATCCTGCCGGCGGGGGCGCCGCCCGCCGCACCGGCTGGAACAGCCAGCGAAAATGGCCCAGGAGCGGGTAGTGGCGCCAGCGGGCGTATTTTTTCTGCACCACGTCCCCAAGGGCCAGCAGTAAGAGGGGGAGGGTGATCCACAGGGCATAATACCAGCGCCCGTTTTGCGTATAAGCGGTTTCAAGAATGGTACCGTTCAGCAATAAAAGAAACGCGATCGTCCATCCTGCCACAGAAACCTGTTGTTGATTCGTTTCCATGTTCTTGTCATTAAAAGGAAGGAAAGGAGGGGAGGCCGCAGGCCATGCACCATTACAGGGGCCGGCGGGGCCTCATTGTTTTCAGGAAAAATGCGGCGCATCACAAAGGCATTGCCCCTTATTCCGATCCTGCTCCATACGGAGAAAACAACAGTAGGCTGTCGGAGGAAAACCTCAATAGACGTTCACCTGTCGTTCCTTCATACAGAAAGGAGGAACCGGGTGCAGCTTACAAACACGGAAGGTCCGGTGATCAGCCGCAGGCAGGGGCATGGAAGTCCTTATAGGAAGAAAAATAGTACAGCCCCGGGGAGAAGGGGTGGAATTCGGTGAAGGAACAGGTATAGCAGTCCCGCATATCGACTATGGTGATATAAGGGGAAGGTAAAGGGTTTCTATCGTGCAACATACCTGTCATGCCTTTCAAATCTAAGGAACATTCCGCACAATACAAAGTCCGGCGCCGGCACCTTTGCCTTGTACAGTAACCTGAAATAAAAATCCCCTCCGGCAGGAGGGGACTATTTACTTTGCTTTTTTTGCTTTTTTTGACGCCATCTCGTTATCGTCCAGGTCCTGGCCAAAGTAAGGCATCCCCTCCTTCGTCCAACTGAATACCCGGGCTCGGGTATGGCGGTTGGGATCGTACAAGGGCTCGCCCTTTATGTCCTTATAGTCGCGGGCATGATAGATCATCACGTCGGTTTTGCCATCCTCCGCCACGGTAAAGCTGTTGTGCCCCGGGCCAAAACGTTTCAGCGCTTCATTGGTAAAGAAAACCGGCTCGGGCAGTTTATGCCAGGAGGAGGGATCCAGCAGGTCGGCACCTTCCTCCGCCCAGAGTAGACCAATGCAGTAGTTGGCATCGGTAGCACTGGCTGAAAAGGTCACGAATACCTTCCCGTTGCGGATAAGCACCGCCGGCGCCTCGTTCACGTTATGCCCCTTCCGCTCCCAGGCATATTCAGGCTGGGAAATGACCACCTGCCGGTCATCGAGGGTAGTCGGGCTGGTCATCCGGGCAATGTACAATCCGGTGTTCGTTTCCCTGGCGGACGCCCGGTCCACCCATACCAGGTAAGGCTGGCCTTTATGGACAAAGGTGGTGGCATCGAGGGTGAACTCATTCCTTTTGCTCACCAGTTCCCCTTCCTCTTTCCATTCGCCCTTGGTGGGGTCTTCCGAGGCGTTTGATAATACATACTTTCGGATCTTCCACTTATCCTCCGCCGAACCGGCGGCAAAATAGATGTACCATTTCCCTTCTATGCGGTGTAGTTCAGGAGCCCAGACGTGGTTGCCCATGGGGCCTTTATCGTGCTTGCGCCATACCACTACCGGTTCCGCTTCTTTGATGCCATTGATGGTCTTTGACTTCCGCAGCTCGATGCGGTCGTACTCAGGCACCGTGGCGATAAAGTAATACGTGCCATCGGCCGCTTTCCATACATGCGGATCGGCCCGTTGCGCCGCAATAGGATTGCTGAACTGGTGGGGCTTTAACGTTTGTGCGTGGGTTGCCGGTCCGCCGATCAGGAGCGTTACCGCAAGGATAAGTTGTAAGGGTTTGAGGAAGCTCATATTGTTGGGAGACTGAAGGGCAAAGGTGAAAAAACGGCTTTATATCTTTTCAATGAATCCTTCCATTCTTTCAGCAAAACGTATCAGGCGGGCGGATAGGCTCCTCCGGGCCATACAACAGGCGTCGGGGCAGAGGAGCGGTTAAAAAATGTTAAAAAAACTTTAAGCCGCTGTGGTTGAAATGCTCCTGCCGGTTGTCTTACTCTTATACGATCAGGTATACCGGGTGGAATGAAGTGGTGCGCGCCTTCGTCATGAACGATGCCGCGCACGAAAACCCTCTTTCCATCCGGGAGTACCCGGTGTCCATAGACCCGCAATACGCCAACCCGGAAGGGCTGGACTTTACCATTCCCGCCGCCAATGCCCTGCGGAACCTGGCCGGCGGAGCGGCCATAGGCGACCCCCGCTGGTGGTAACCTGCTCCGCTGCCGAATGGAGGGTATGATTGAATTTGAAGAACGATTGACCATAAAAGGCGACCATAAGCATGGTCGCCTTTATCTATTTTATAACCCTGATTTTTCAGTTGAGCCAGGGGGCCGCCTGCTCCTTAACGCCTCATATCAACTTTATTTCCCCATTTGCTTCAATAGCCCAACCGGGGACCTAATGCGAAACGGCTTTCAATCCCACCACGGAGCCAATGAGGGTGGTCAGGAAAAACAGGCGCCAGAAGGTTGCCGGCTCCTTAAAGACCAGGATGCCGACCAGCAGGGTCCCGGCAGCTCCGATACCCGTCCAAACGGCATAGGCCGTTCCAATGGGCAGGGACTGGGCGGCTTTAATGAGCAACAGCATGCTGATACTCAAAGAAAGGACAAAGCCGGCGTACCAAAAGTAAACTTCGGTTCCTGTGGCGGCTTTTGCTTTTTCAAGGCAGGCCGCAAAGGCCACTTCGAATAACCCGGCGATGATAAGGATCATCCAATTCATAAAATGTATTCTTTACTGTTCGATGTAAATGCCCTGGACGGGCAGTATAAGCAGGCTTTTTCACTGCCCCCATGATACACGTATGCAGGCAGGTGCGCTCCTTAGCGGAAGCAAAAGAGTAAAACCGGTAAAATCCCGGAATGATCAGGACAGCGCTTGCGCAGGATAAGCCTTGTAACTGGAGAAGAAATACAGCTTGTAACAGAAGGGGGAGAACTCCGTAAAAGAACAGGTATAGCTATCCCTCATGTCAAGCACTACGTGCCTGGCAGGAAAAGAAGAACATTTGGAAAAAATCATACCTGTCATAGGGCAAAAATAATAAAACGCAATGAACATCAATACGTTATTGGGTAACACCCGGGACTTCGCCGCCAAAGGTTTTTATGGCCCCGACCTTACGTTATAATTTTTTAATGTATATTAGCCATTATAAACGAAGCAACTGCGCAGCCTGCTTTGAATTCCCCAACCCTGTAAATAGCAATCTTTCACCTTACGCCAAAACAGCCTTTCGTATCTGTTGACAGGAAAACGCTCACCCCTTTTATTCATTTAAAAAAGTAAGGTTATGAGAACAACACTGCTTTTCCGGAAGGTCCTGCTTTTTATCTTTCTTTTCCCGCTCCCTGTTTTTTGCCTTGCCCAGGCAAGCCGCGAATGGGTCAAAAGGCACAATGGCACCAGCAGCTTTTCCAGCGATAATGCCCATGCGGTAGCCGTGGACGCCTCCGGTAATGTGTATGTCACCGGGGGCATCGAAAACAGTGAAACCGGTTCCGACTACACCACCATCAAACACGACAAAGACGGGAACATCCTGTGGAAAGCTAAATACAACGGATCGGACAGCGCCAATGACGTTGCGGCTGCCATTGCGGTGGACGCCTCCGGCAATGTATACGTCACCGGGTATAGCAAGGGCAGTGCCACCGGTTATGACTATGCCACGATAAAGTACGGCAGCGATGGCAGCCAGAAATGGCTTGCCCGGTATAGCGGTCCCGGCAACTTCCCCGATGAGGCCAACGCCATAGCGGTAGACGCCGCCGGCAATGTGTATGTAGCGGGCTTCAGCACGGCCGGCGCAACGAATAAAGACTATGTCGCCATCAAGTACAATGCTGCGGGGGCGCAGCTATGGGTAAAAAAGTACAACGGCCCGGGCAATTTAGCCGATGAAGTAACGGCCCTGGCCGTCGACGCTTCCGGCAATGTATACGTCACCGGGTACAGCAAGGGCAGCGCCGCCACCGATTATGACTATGCCACCATAAAATACACGGCTGCCGGCGTGCAGCAGTGGCTGGCACGCTACAACGGACCGGCAAATAAACCGGACTATGCCAACGCCCTCCGCGTGGATGCTTCCGGCAACGTGTACGTAACCGGCTATAGCGCGGGCAGCACCTCGGGCGGCGACTATGCCACCGTCAAGTACACTGCCGCCGGCGTGCAGCAGTGGGCGGCCCGCTACAACGGCCCGGCAAATATCTCGGACGAAGCCATCGACCTGGCCGCGGACGCCGCGGGCAATGTATATGTCACCGGGTACAGCAAGGGCGCCAATTATACCGCCGAATACGCCACCATCAAGTACAATGCGGCCGGCGTGCAGCAATGGGCCGCAAAGTACAACAGCAGCAGTCTCGGCTTTAGCTTCAATATGCCTTCGGCCCTGTCCATGGACGCCTCGGGCAATGTATACGTAACCGGGTTGAGCGCAGTGGATGATTACTTATATTCCGGGGACTTTGCTACCGTAAAGTATAACAATGCGGGGGTGCAGCAGTGGGTGAAACGATATAACGGCCCCGGCAATTGGTATGATGCGGCCGATGCCCTGGCGGTGGACGGCAATGGCAATGTGTATGTTGCGGGAGATAGCTGGGGAACGGGGACGGGAAATGACTACGCCACCCTGAAGTACAATGCCGCGGGAACGCAGCTATGGGCAAAGCGGGAAAGCGGCACCGGTAACGGAAAGGAAAATGCCGCCGCCATAGCGGGGGATGCTTCCGGCAACGTGTGGGTGACGGGGTCGGGCAGCCTTAAAAATGACAAGTACAATGAGCCCGCAGCGGACTACCTCACCATCTGGTATAATGCAGATGGAAGCCGGAAATGGGAAAAAAGATACAATGGCCCGGCGGATGACGATGACCAGGCAACGGCGCTGGCCGCAGACGCCTCCGGCAATGTGTATGTAACCGGGTTGAGCTATGGCAGTGCCACCGGCTATGACTACGCCACCATCAAGTACGGCAATGATGGCAGCCAGAAATGGGCCACCCGGTATAGCGGTTCCGGCAATTTCCCCGATGAGGCCAATGCCATAGCGGTAGACGCCGCCGGCAATGTGTATGTTACCGGCTCCAGCGAGAGCAGTGCCACCGGTAAGGACTTTGCCACCATCAAGTACAATGCGGCAGGGGTACAGCAATGGGTGAAAAAGTACAACGGTTCCGCGAATCTACCCGACGAGGCAAGTGCGCTGGCCGTGGACGCCTCCGGCAACGTGTATGTTACCGGGTACAGCAAGGGCAGTGCCTCTGATTCCGACTATGTCACGATAAAATACAATGCCGCAGGCGTGCAGCAGTGGCTGGCCCGCTATAACGGCCCGGGAAATAAACTGGATTTTGCCCATGCCCTCCGGGTGGATGCTTCCGGCAACGTGTATGTAACCGGATTCAGCCAGGGCAGCACCTCGGGCGGCGACTATGCCACCATTAAGTACAACGCTGCCGGCGTACAGCAGTGGGTCGCCCGCTACAACGGCCCGGGAAATAAAGCAGATGAGGCGAATGCCCTCCGGGTGGACGCTTCGGGCAATGTATATGTCACCGGGTTGAGCCAGGGCAGCACCTCGGGCGGCGACTATGCCACCATCAAGTACAATGCGGCAGGTGTGCAGCAGTGGGCCGCCCGCTACAACGGTCCGAAAAACCTGTCCGACGGGGCAACCGACCTGGCCCTGGACGCTTCGGGCAATGTGTATGTAACCGGCTTTAGCCAGGGTAGCGGCATGGATAATGACTATGCCACGATCAAGTACACGGCAGCAGGCGTGCAGCAATGGGTGGACCGGTACAACAGTCGCGGTAACGGGGAAGACGGCGCCGTTGCCCTTGCCCTGGACGCAAAAGGCAATGTGTATGTTACCGGGGTGAGCGAGGGCCCTGGAACCGGCGAAGATTATCTTACCATAAAGTATGCTCCCTTCGCTTCCTCCATTACCAGCCTGGACAACAAAGCCGGGGCGTCCGAACCGATGGCCGGCTTCCGCGTCGCTCATTATCCGAACCCGGTTATCGCCACCGCCCGCCTGCACTACGAGCTTCCCGCCGACGGCCAGCTTTCCATTAAGCTATACGATCTGCAGGGCAGGGAAGTGGCTTCCTGGATCAGTGCTTCCGCAAAGGCGGGCACCTACACCACCGGCGTTGACGTCTCGGGCCTTCAGAAAGGAAGTTATTATTACCGGGTCGTATTGAAAACCCAAAGCAAAGTTTGGGTGCAGACCCAAAAAATAACGGTGATCCGGTAAACGGCTGTCCTTCCCGGCCACAATCATAGGCCAGGTAACAACCTGTAGAGCTGTCATTCCGAACGTAGTGAGGAATCCCCACGGGGCATGAAAAGCCTATTGCAGAAACAGGAAAGCCCTCCTTCGAATACAAACATTCCTTCGTTTCCGAGGGGATTCCTCCCCCGCTGAGGCGGGGCAGGATCTGCGTTCGGAATAACAGCTCTACAGGTTGTCTCCTGGTTTATAATGGACGATGCCGGGCACCATAAAGAAGCCATTTAAGGTTCTCTGTATATAGATAAAGAAGTATGTAAAGGGCTGAAAGGACCTGAGGAGGAGAGGAAAAGGGGAAATGGCTGAAAGAAAAAAATTAACGTTTTGTTTTTCGTATCGTTTTTCTTTGCTTCTTTGCACT
>NZ_JBBBEI010000022.1:0-97178 GCF_037132455.1 Huijunlia imazamoxiresistens
AGGCGCACATCGCCGTTGTAGATGCCGGCCAGGGCGGGGTTGCGCAGCAGCGGCAGCTCATAGAACTGCGAAAAGTTAACGTCCTGGGCATGCAGCAGGGCGGCCAGGGAGGAAAGCAGCAGGGTAAATATGATTTTTTTCATGCAGAAGCTATTGGGTATTTATTGGAATATTGGTTAATTGGTTCATTGGTTAATTGGGCCTTGATATTCGAAGAGTTCTTCCCGTTCCTAATATCCCAATTAACCAATGAACCAATATCCTTATTTGATTAAAGACACGTTTCCTTTATACGTATACGGCACGCCGTTCTCGCACACCACTTCGCAGGTGTACACGTACACGTCGGCGGTGGCGGTCTTACCGTGGATGCGGCCGTCCCAGCCGAAGCGCTTGTCGTTGGGCACGAAGCCGCTGCGCTCGAATACCAGCTCGCCCCAGCGGTTGAAGATCCGGAAGGTCTTTACCTGGGCGATGCCGCCGGCCCGCACCATCAGCAGGTCGTTGATACCGTCGCCGTCGGGCGTAAAGGCATTGGGAATAAACACCTGCGCGCTCTCGCAGAAGGCCTTGATGCTGATGGTATCCGAGGCGCTGCAATTGTAGTTGTTGGTCACCGTTACCGTGTAGTCCGTGCTCTTCTTCACCCGGGCTACCGGCAGGGCGCAATTGCTGCAGCTCAGGTCCGTGGCGGGGCTCCACTCCCACTTTTTGATGGGCCCGTTCTGCACCGTGGACTTCAGGCTGTACTGGGTGCCGGTAGCCAGGGTCAGGTCGGGACCGAGGCTTACCGTAGGGTACTCGCCCACGGCCACCAGCACGAAAGCCGTATCGGTAAAGCAGTTGTAGCCATCATAACCCACCACGCGGTAGCGGGTGGTCAGGGCCGGCCTGGCTATGGGGTTGGGCGCATCCGCCGCGCTCAGGCCGGCAGCCGGCGTCCACACGTAGGTGGAGGCGCCGCTGGCCAGCAGCCGGCTCGACTGGCCGATACAGATGCTGTCGGTTTTGGAAACCGCCAGCTTCAGCGGCGTCATCACCCGCACCACCACCGTATCGAAGGCCGTACAGCCAAACGAATTGGTGCCCCGCACCACGTAGGGCGTGGTGGTGGCCGGTTGGGCAACGGGGTTGGCGCAGGTGGTACAGCTCAATCCCTCCACGGGGGTCCAGCTATAGCTCTGGGTGCCGCTGACCGCAAGCGGGGCGCTGGCCCCTTTGCAGAGTGTCAGGTCCTCGCTGGCGCTGATCACTGGCGAGGGATCGATGCGGATGCGGTGGGTGGCCTGGTCGAAGCAGCCGTTCACCGTTCCCGCCACCACCGTCAGGTCGTAGGTGCCGGTTTGGGCAAAGGAGGCGGGGAACACCTCGCCCCGGCCGCTGGTGCCGTTGGAAACGGTCCACTGCAGGGGGTTCAGGGCATCGGCCGACTGGACGGTGGCCTTAAAGGAAATCGCCCGGTCGGAGCAGCCCGTGGCGGGGGCGTTTACGGTTACTTTCGGGATAGCGTTCACCGCTACGGCTACCGGCAGCTCCAGGGTGGCGGCGCAGCCGCTGTTGCCCGTAACGGTCTGCCGCAGGGTATAATTACCCCCGACGGTATAGTCGCGGCGAACAGTGGCGCCGGTGGCGGTGGTGCCGTCGCCCAGCGCCCAGGCGATGGAGGCGGTGCCGGAATACACCTTGGCGGTATCGGTCAGCTGCAGGCTGGTCTTCCCGCAGACCTTTTCGGTGGTGAGGGTAAAGCCGGCTTTCAGCTGGTCCACCCGCAGCGCTTCCGTCCCGTTGATGGGGAAGGAGCAGCCCGACCGGCTCAGCAGGGTCACCGAGGGCAGGTAGCTGCCGGCATGGGCGTAGGAATGGTGCACCACGCGGTCTTTAGTAACCAGGCTGATGCCGTCACCAAAGTCCCAGCGCAGGCTGTCGGTATGGGTGGCCGTCACCTCGAAGCGTGTGGCCGCGTCGTTGCAGACCACGCCGCCGGTATAGCGCAGGGTGCCGGCGGGCCCGAGCACCTGCACGGTGCGTTCGGTGGTATAGGTACAGCCGCCCGGCGCCCGGGCGGTAAGCTTCACGTTGAAGGTGCCGGCCCGCACGAAGGTATGCGCAGCCTGGTCGCCCGTCTGGGTGGCGCCGTCGCCAAAATCCCAGGTGGCCGTCACCGCCGGCGTATTGCGGTTCGTAAAGGTGACGGCAAAGGGCGGGCAGCTGCCGAGCAGGTCGCTGGCATCGAAGGAGCCCGTCTTGTTGGCCACCACCAGCACCGGTTGGGTCACCTCATCGCGGCATACATTTCCCGGAGGGTTGATGCGGGTGGTCACCAGTTTGACGCTCTGGGGACCGGCCTGGCTGAAGCGATGCTCCGGCTCCACCAGGGTGGAGGTGCTGCCGTCGCTGAACTGCCACAGGTAGGAAGTGGCGGCATCAGAACTGTTGGTCAGCCGCAGGGGTTCACCCAGGCAAAGCGTGTTGTCGCTGAGGCTGAAGGCCGCCTTAGGTTTGGGAAATACCCGGATCGTTTCCACGGCGGAGGTATCGGTACAGCCATTGGAGGCATGCAGCACTACGTCGTACACACCCTCCTTTTCGAAGATATGGGGCACCGTTTCTATATTCTGGGTGGTGCTTTGGAAGTTGCCGTCCTTAAAATCCCAGCGGAAGCCGCTGGCGCCTTTGCTGTTGTTGATGAAGCGGGCGGTATGCGGGGCGCAGCCGTTCTTTTCGTCGCCGTTCACCGCAAAGTCCAGCTTGATGCTATTGGGCGCCACCACGATGTTATAGGTCAGGCTGTTGTTGCCGCAGGCGTTGATAGCGGTCAGCCGGGCCTGGTAGGTGGCCGGCACACCGGTGGTATAGGTATGGCGGACGAGGGTATCCCGGTCGGTGGCCAGGGTAGCGCCCTCTTCGAAGGACCATTCGTAGCGCACGCCCACGCCCAGGGAGGCGTTGTTGAACGAAACCTCCATGGGCGAGCAGCCCACCGTTTTGCTGGGCGCGAACAGCGCCCGGGGCTTTGATTTCACCAGCACCGTTTTGGTCACCGACACCTCTTCGCAGGGCGAGATAGCGGTCAGGCGGATGGTGTAGGTGGTATCGCCATAAGTGGGATTGGGCAGGAACACCTGGCTGCCCGGCCGGGCCTCCGTGGAGGTTTGCCCGTTGCCAAAATCCCAGCGGTACGTAAACTGGTCCCTCTGGGGCGTGGTGTTGGAAAGCACCACGGTCAGCGGTCCGCAGCCGGCGTCCTGGTCAAGGGTAAAGGCCGGTTGCTGTTGGGCATAGGTAAAAAAGCGGTGCTCGAACTGGTCATCCTTACAGCCAAAGGCGCTGGTGGCCTTTAGCCCGATCAGCACCGAAGCGCCGGGGGCGATAAGGGTGTGGCCCGGGAAGGCAGTGCCGGAACCTATGGGATTGCCGTCGGCAAACCACTCGTACCGGGTATTCGGGTCGGCGGAGGGCTGCAGGCGGATGACGGAACCGTCCAGCACAAAGGGAGCGCACCCGGTTTCCGGGGCAAAGGAGAAGCCGGCCCACGCATCGGGATGAACGGTAATTTCCACCGCATTGCTGACATTGCTCTGCGGGCCGGTACACAGCGATGTTTGTACCGCCCGGCGGTACCAGGTGGTGGCGGTGAGCACCGGGGGCGCATAGTCCTTACCCGCCGCTCCGGGAATATTGTTCCAGGTGCGGCCGTCGGTACTGCTTTGCCACTGGTAGGCATAGTTGCCGTCGGCCCCCTGCGGGGAACTGCCCGAGATAACAGCCGGGGCGGTATTGACGCAAACGGCAGGGACGGAGGTGAGGGTGTTGTTGGTCACGGGCGGCTCCACGGTGATGACGGTCGGGCTGGAAGCCGCTTCGCCACAGGTACCGCTGCGAACGATGGCGCGGAACCAGGTAGTCTGCAGCAGGCCGGCATACGGAAGGGTTGCGGCGGTGTGTGCCACCGGGGTCCAGGAGGCGCCCCCGTTTTCCGACGATTCCCAGCGCAGGATGCTGCCGGTATAACCGCTGAGAGTGACCGTGCCGCTGTTGGCGGTTTTACAAACGGTGGTGGCACCGGAAGTGGTGCCGGGATCCGAGGGAGGTGCCACGTTCACCAGCAGCACATTGCTGACTACCTCGGCCGGGCAGCCATCGGCCTGTCCCTGGGAGCGGACGATGGCTCTTGCGGAAAAGGTTTCCTGCACATTCGTAAAGGTAGCCGAAGGGCCGGCGTAGGAGGTTCCCGTCCAGGCGCCGCCTGCCAGGGGCGCCGGGTTAAACTCCCATTTATATATATCGCCCATGGCCCCGGACAGCGTCAGGGTCACATTGTTGCCCTGGCATACGTCGGTAGCGCCCGAAAGTGTGCCGCTTACGGGTTTGTCATAAGCCCGGAGGATCATTTTATCCGAACTGGCCGCGCAATCCCCCGCATCGTTAGTGATGGTCCATACCAGCTCATAAATTCCCGCCTTGTCAAACGTAAAGCTGGAAGCAGGGTTCGCCTTGTCGCTAAAAGTGGCGCTGCTGCCGGCAGGCTGTTTCTCGATGCGCCACTCCCCTTTCTCATACGGACGCCCCGTAGCGGCGTTGCCGGTAAGGGTCAGGGTACGGGTCGATTGAAAATCACAGGCCACCTGGTCGGGACCGGCTTGCGCAGCGGTCAGGGGCAGGCGGTTGCGCAGCACCACGGTGGCGGTAGTGGATGGACAGCCGGCAGAGCCGGTAAGGGTCCATTGCAGGCGGTAATCAGTGCCGGGCTGCAGGCCGGTGATTTTAGAGATCGGCGAGGTGGCGTCGACCAGGTTGCCGGTGGCCGGTCCCACCTGGCTCCAGGATCCGGTGGTGCCGGCAGGAAGTTGTCCTTCCAGGGTGTATTCCGAAACGGCGCACAGGCTCCTGTCCGCACCGGCCTGTGCGGGCGGGGTAGCCGGCTTCACCGTTACCGGTATGCTGGCGGTGGACGTACAGCCATTCACGCTGGCCGTGACGGTATAGGTACCCGAGACCGCCACGGTAGCATTGACCAGGGAAGGGTTTTGCTCGCTGCGCAAAAAGTTGTCCGGCCCGGCCCAGGCATAGGTGGCGCCGGGAGTAGTGGAAGCCGCCGTAAAGTTCAGGGTGGCCCCGGCGCATAACGGGCTATTGGCGGTAACCACAGGGGTGGCGGGCGGGTTCGGATCAGACAAGGTGTAGCCGGTCAGTTCATTGGAGCTACAGCCGTTCAGGGTTACGCTGATATCCGTATAGCTTCCGGCGCGCAGGTTAGGCAGCCTCAGGTTGCCGCTGCCGTCCGCGGTGATCAAGGCCGATTCGGCCGATCCGTTCCGTTTATAATTTACCGTATAAACCTTGCCGGCGGTCAGGCCGTTCAGGGTAATGGAGCCGGTGGCCGTGTTACAGGCGGAGGGCGCCTGGGAGGAGGCACCGCTGATGACCGGTTTGGAGGTTACGGTCACCTGCGTGGTGCCGGCCACCGACGTACAACTTCCCAGGGTGGCTGTCACGCTGTACATGCCTGAAGCGGCTGTAGTCGCATTATTTATAGTGGGGTTTTGTTCGGTGCTGGTAAAGTTACCCGGCCCGGTCCACGAATAGCTGGCGCCGGGCGTGGCCGATGTGGCCGTCAGGTTCAGGGTATTCCCACTGCAGAGGGGGCTGTTGCTGCCCGCCACCGGCATGGCCGGTTTGGGATGGACGGTGATGGTAAAGCTGGCGGAAGGGCCGCTGCAGCCGTTTAGCGTTGGGGTGATCGTTATCGTGGCCACCACCGGGACGGAGCCGTTATTGGTAGCAACAAAACCGGGAATGCTACCCGAGCCGCCGGCACCCAAGCCGATGGAGGGGTGGCTGTTCGTCCAGTTAAAGGAGGTGCCGGGCATCGAACCGGAAAAAGAAAACCCTCCCATGGAAGTTCCGTGGCAGAATGCCTGGTTGGAAGGTACGGTGACAGCGGGAGCCTGTTGAACCCTTATTTGCCGGGTGATGGTGGTCGTACCGCATTCATTGGTAACGGCCAGCGTGATGTCATGGGTTCCTGCCGTTGCATAAGTGATGTTGCCCGGATCTGCGGTGGTTGCCGAAGCGGGCGAACCGCCGGGAAACGACCAGGTATAGGTAGCGGCAGTAGTGGAATAGCAGTTACTCACGGATGCCTGCGGACGGATGGAAGCGTTCTGGCAGATGGTCCCTGGCGAAGAAAATGATACGGCAGGTTTAGCCTTGACTGTAATTTTCCTTGAGAAGGCGGTAGAAATGCAGGCCCCGGAGGAGTTTTTGGTGACCAGGCTGATCGTATATTCACCGGGATTGATGAACTGAAACCCGGGGTTGGCTGAAGTGCTGCTGCCGCTTGCATAAGAAAAGCTGGACGTGCCTGGCGTGCAACCCGAAGCGTTGGAATAAGTGACCGACCACTCATAAGTATTGGTTCCACAACTAGGAGTATTGGAACTGCTGGTCGCCTGCACATGCAGGGGTGCACAACCGTCACTTTTATCCACGGTAAAACTGGCGGTGGGCTCCGGATTGACGCATATAGTTTTTATTACTGTACCAATTCCACAAAGGGCATTCCCTCCCGCCTTTAACGTAATGGAATACACCCCCGGCGTACTAAAACGGAGTTGAACGGAGCCGGTCCCGGGCGTCCAGCTCGATGGTGAGGGGCGGCCATGATCATTCCCCGTATTTCCGCTAATAACACTCCAGCCCGAAGCCGGCGAAACGGACCACACGGAAACCCCGCTGGTACATCCTCCGAAGTCCACGGTATTGCCGGATTGCCCGGAGTTGCTCATTGTTACCAGAGAATTGACGCAAACAACATCATGAGAAAGAGTAATAGCGGGCTCGGGCTTCTGGGAAACATAAATAGGGACAACCCTGCCCGCAGAAGTACCGCAGGGGTTAGATGCCACGATCCCGGCGGCAAAGGAACTCAGGAACGTGTTGGAGCCATCGGAACTGCTGATGTTGCAGCTGGTTCTATCAAAAGTATGGCGGACGCTAAGACTCTGCGGATGGGGAACAGGGTGCTGGAAGATGGAATCCAGAGTTCCATCATTGAAGCTGATTTTATAGGTAGTTCCTGGCGGATTATTGGCCGTACCGGTAACAGGAAAGGTCAGGGATGACCCGGTACAAATGGAGGTGTTTCCCGGGTTACCCAATCCTACAGCAGGATTGCTTCCCACAAAAACGGAGTACGCAGCGGTATCCAGACAGCCATTAGTATTTTCAACTATAAATTGCAGATTATGCGTACCTACAGGATATGTATGGAGCAAATCGCTGGAAAATACAGGCGAAATAAAATCAGGTGAATCATCACCCCAGATGATCCGGTACGACTTATTATCTGGGACAGTGGTAGATTTATTAAAGAAGGTAAACTCAAAAGGAACCGAACCGCATTGCTTAAAAAAGGGTTTTCCTTCATAAGTTGTTTCCCCGTCTCCTCCCAGGCTTGTACTACTTACACGCTTCGTAGTCACCGGAGCCGATGCCCGGTCGGAACATCCCAAATTATTCGTTACGGTAAGGGAAACCGTAAAATTCTGGTTGTCTGTTCCCGTTGTACCAATAAAAGTATGCGCAGGGTTTCTTTGGATAGAGGAATTATTCCCCCCAGATTTCGTATCCCCAAAGTTCCAGGCGTACGTCAGGCCCGTACCGGAGGACGTGCTGGTAAACTGCACCGGCACGTTGGAGCATCGCGCATTGGGCGAAAAGGTAAATCCGGCTTCCGGCACGGAATTCACCTTTACAACGGTCTTAGGATAAATCGTTTCCTTTCCCCCTGCAGTCACCACAAGCGTATAGGTTCCCGAACTCCTGGCTGTATACTTATCGGCGGTTGCTCCCTGAATAGCCTCATCATCTTTTTTCCATTGCAAGGAAGCGCCGTCAGGTATTTTTTGGGCAGTAATTTCTACTTCCTCCCCCTGGCAGATAGTAGGAGAGCCAGAAACCAGGATGGAATCATCAGCGAAAAAGGAACCGCCTGCTCTGTTCGGGAAGTGATGCAGCAGGTCGCTTCCTGCATTATTTATATCCGCAAAAAAAGCGGCCGAAGCTTGGTTTTTGAGAGCTGTAGACAGGAACGTCAGGCTTCCGGTTCCGGAGGGTTGGGCAAAGATCAGAACACTGCTGAAACAGGCCAGCAGCATTGCCAGAAATTTCTTCATAAGCTTCGATAATTTGGTAGTCCTCCCCTCCCCCAAATAAAAAAGGCAGTGTACCTGCCCTCCTATCCTGAGTCAGTTTTGGCGCTGCAAAGAAACCAAATTATCCGAAACCGGGCGCTTGTTTCTTTTCCTAAGGCCCCCGGCAGGCTTACTCCTCTTCTTCCTCTTCCTCCATCTGGCTGATAATGTTGTCTACCTCTCTTTCGGTGGAGCGCAGCTTGTCCTGGCAATAGCCGATCAGGAAGGAAGCCCGCTTGACCTTTTCGGCCAGCACATCCACCGGCACGCTTTCGGTCTCAATTTCCAGGGCGATCTGCTTCAACTCTTTATACGCCGCTTCATACGTCAGTGTCTTGTCCATCTTTGGGGGTTTTGTGGGTAATGGTAGCGTGAATATCGGTGCCGCCCAGGCGCACGGTGATGGCCGCACCCTCGGGCAGGGCAGCGGCATTGTTGACCATCCGGCCCTCGTGGTACACCAGGGCAAAGCCTTTATCCAGGAGGCGGTCGGGATCCATCAGGCGGCAGAGCGCCTCGAAATGGCCCAGGGATTCCTGCTGCCGCGACAGGTACAGGCGTGAAAACGAAGCCACCCGCCCGGACAGCTGCGCCAGCTCGGACTGCCGGCGGGCCAGCTGCAGCCTGGGAGCAGCGGCCAGCGGGGCGGAAAGATGGAGCAACTCCCGGTTCCGCCGGTACAGGGTGGCCCGGGCGGCGCCCGAAACCGCCCCACTCATGCGGACCAGGCCGGCTCTATGCCCGTTCAGCACTTCGCGGGCCTCCTGGGCAATGGTATGGGAAAAAGCCGCCAGCGAGCGCTTCCGCTGCGCCAGGCCGGCCTGCACCCGGATGACGATCCGGCTGCGCAGGTCCAGCAGCCCCTCCTCGAACTCCCGGTTGTGGGCCAGGATGAATTCGGCCGCCATCGTGGGGGTCTTGGTGGCGGTATGCGCCATCAGGTCGGCAATGCTTTCATTCTTGTGGTGCCCCAGGCCCGTAATCACGGGAATGGGCATGCAGGCGATCTGCCGGCAAAG
The DNA here is from genome assembly GCF_037132455.1 of Huijunlia imazamoxiresistens. Lineage (NCBI taxonomy): Bacteria > Pseudomonadati > Bacteroidota > Chitinophagia > Chitinophagales > Chitinophagaceae > Huijunlia > Huijunlia imazamoxiresistens. The sequence continues at coordinate 9,215 of NZ_JBBBEI010000022.1, forward strand.
AACGTACTGGTCAAAGATCAAAAAATCGGTCTGGGCACCCCCACCCCGCATGATCACCACGGCGTCGTAGTCGATGCCGGAGGCGCAGATCTCTTCGAGCTTCCGGCACAGCACCTCGGCATAAGCCTCGCCCTGTACGGGGACGAAGTATTCGTCGATCACAAAGCGGTAGCCCAAAGTGTTGGTTGCCAGGGTATGGTGGAAGTCTTCGTAGCCGGCCGAGGCGGCAGAGGTGAGTACGGCCAGGCGCTGGATCACCGGGCGGTGCGGCAGGCTGTTGTTCCGGGTGCGGTAGCGCTCGCCCTCTTTGACAATAAAGTCCGGGCACTCCGCCAACAGGCGCTGCAGGGTTTCCCGGCGCTGCTGCTCCAGCTTGCCCAGGGTAAAGCCGGCGTCGATGCCGTGCGTCACCAGCTTCAGGCCGTAAACCGGGTGGAAGTCCAGCGACACGCGCAGCAGCACCTGGAGGCCGTTGCGGAACTGCTGGCCCGTTTCGGCCTCGAATTCCCGGATGCGGGCGGCCCCGGGTTTCCAGGCCACGGCACCCAGGCGGGCCAGCACGGCATTGCTGTTGGCGTCCTTTTCCACCAGGGTAAAATAATGGTGCTGCTTGGAAGCGTAAAAACTGTGGTCGGTAATATCGGCCACCACCCAGAAGAGGCGCTCCTCAAAGGCTTCGGCCAGGATGCGCGCAATGCCCCCGGTAAGCTCCGAAAGGCGGTAGATCTTTATATGAGGACTGGTTTCCAAAGGCCAATATTAAAGAGAAAATATAAAATGCAAAATGCAAAATATAAAATGTAACAAAAGGAAGAAAGCCGGCAGCAACGTTCGGGGCGATGAACCTTGAAGCTCCGCCGCTACAACCGCCTGCCCGCAGGCCTTCTTCCTTATTTTACATTTTATATTTTACATTTTGCATTTTACATTTTACCGGTGTGCCGGGCCCGGGCCGGCATCGCCCTCGATCTTTTCGGGGCCTTCGTCCGGCGGGAAGCCGTCTCCCTTCTGAACGGAAGTGCCATAACTGCGCACCGTCTGCTCGCCGGTATCCTGGCTGCCCCGGTAGGTATGGGCATCGTCGCCCCCCAGGCCCCTGGCCTTCAGGTCCTGCTCCACTTCCTCGTTGGTCAGCGTGCCGCTTCTTTCTTTTCTGTCTTTATTTTCTGCACCCATAATGTAAGGTTTTGGAAAAGAACCCGAAAAAAAATGCCAGAAGCGGAAAGGAGCAATGGGCACAGTTTTTACTGTTATCCTTTTCCAACTTATTATTTTTCATCTAAAAAGTACAGCTATGGCAGATTACAACCGCAACCGCGACTATTCTTCCGGCTACAACCAGGATCAGTACCGGGACCGCGAAAACCAGTACGACCGCAATGCCGGTTATGGCAACGTCAACTCCAACAGGGAGGAATACCGCAGCGGCTACACGGGCAACAGCGGCTATGGCGATGCCCGGGACTATGACCGTGGCTACGAAAACCGCGGAGGCAACAGGGACCTGCGCAACGTCAGCTATGGAAGCGTGTACCACGGAAATGTGGAAAGAAGGGAACAAGAAACCAACCGGGCCAGCGGCGGCCGCTATGCCTCCGGCCAGGGCGGCTATAACCGTGACCAGGAGTACGGCGACCGCCGTTTCGGTACAGCCTACGGCACCAGCGGGAACTACTACCGCAACGAGGACCGCGACTATGACCGCACCCATTACGGCCGCGACCGCGACTGGACGGACCGGGCAAAGGACGAAGTGGCCTCCTGGTTCGGCAACGAGGACGCCGAACGCCGGCGCGAATGGGACGACCAACACAACCGCGATGAATCCCGCAACCGCGAATGGGGCGACCGGCGCCATACCTCGGCTAATTTTAAAGGCAAAGGCCCCCTGGGCTACAGCCGTTCCGACGTGCGGATCCTGGAGGACATTTGCGACCGCCTCACCGACGACTCGGACATCGACGCCACCGACGTGATCGTTAAAGTGGAACAGAACGAGGTGGTGCTGAGCGGCACCGTACACAGCCGCGAAGAAAAGCGCCGGGCGGAAGACGTGGCCGAACGAATATCAGGCGTACGCAACGTGCAAAACCTCATCAGGGTGGCGCGCGACACGGATGCGGACCGCAACCGGGAACGAGATACCTCACCGGACAAGACCGCGACGGACAAAACAAAAGAACGGAACCCGTAAGGTTTGTAGTTTGTAGCTAGTGGTTTGTAGTTGGGTCGTTTTAAATAGAAACAACCCGATCATGTAGAAACAGCCGGCAATTTCCTTACAAAAGGAAATTGCCGGCTGTTTTTGTAAAGCAAAAGGGCCGTAAACCACCAACCTTAATGCGCTGCCAGCAAATGCTCCGGCTCACCCTGCTGCACCACCTTCAGGCCCAGCACTTCAATAAATTGCCGCAACCATTCCACATGTGCCGTCCAGGCCGGGCCGGTCACGATGTTGCCGTCGGTCACCGCTTCCTCGAAGCCCACACTTACATAAGTTCCGCCGGCCAGGGTGATCTCGGGAGCCACCGCCGGGTAAGCCGACAGCCTCCTGCCCTTGGCAGCACCGGCGGCCGTCAGGATCTGGATGCCGTGGCAAATGGCGGCAATGGGTTTGTGCTCGCCGGCGAAATGCCGGACGATTCCCAGCAGCTGTTCGTTCAGGCGCAGGTATTCCGGCGCCCGGCCGCCCGGCACCACCAGCGCATCGTAGTCAGCCGGGTTAACCTGTTCAAAAGTGGCATTCAGCCCAAAGTCGTGCCCGCGCTTTTCGGTGTAGGTCTGGTCGCCTTCAAAGTCATGAATGGCCGTGCGCACCTTTTCACCGGCTTTCTTGCCGGGGCAAACCACGTCCACCTGGCAGCCCACGATCTGAAGGGCCTGGAAGGGAACCATTATTTCATAATCCTCCACGAAATCGCCAGCGAGCATAAGGATCTTTTTTGCCATGATAAGTTGTTTTAGGTGCTTCTAAAATACGGTAACTTCTGAAAAGTTCACGAGTTTACGGGTGCACGTGTTTACGCGTTCATGGGATGATCATTAGCGGTTAAGTGGAACCAGCCAGGAAGGATGAATGATGAGTAATGAGGAAGGAGTGGAGCCTCCTACTGCTCTAATACCCCCATTCACCCATTAACCAATTCCCCCTGCATCCAGATGGTATAATTTTTTCCACTACGCTAACGATGATATTCCCGAACCTGTCCGCAAGGCGTTTTATTGGAACCGGCGTTCTCTTTCCCCTGCTCTTTTCTTCTTCCGCCAGCCAGGCCCAGGCCCCGGCTGCGGCCCCGGCTACGGCCGACAGCATCACGGTGGCCATTGCCCCGGAATACAACCGCGCCGGCGGTACCCACCGTATTTTCTTCGGCGACAACTACCGCCGCCTGTGGGCCACCCCCGTGCGCCTACGGGTGCTGCGCCTGGCCCAGGAAAAAGGCGGCCTCACCATCACCGAAAGAGGCGGCGGCCAGCAAACCAAATCGTTGCAGCTCCGCGATTCGGCCGGCCGCGAATGGGTGCTGCGCTCAGTACAGAAGAACCCCGAAAAGGCCCTGCCGCCCAACCTCCGCCCCACGGTGGCCAAAGATATTTTGCAGGACCTCATCTCTACCTCGCACCCCTACGGCGCCCTCGCCGTTTCACCCCTGGCCGAAGCGCTGGGGCTGCGCCATCCCCATCCCGAGATCATTTACCTGCCCGACGACCCCGCCCTGGGCGAATACCGCAAGGATTTCGCCGGCACGGCCCTGCTGCTGGAGGAACGCGAGCCCCTCGACGGCGCCGATACCGACAATACCGAAAAAGTGCTGAACCGGCTGAAGGAAAACCCCGGCACCCGCATCGACCAGCGGCTGGTGCTGCGGGCCCGCCTGCTGGACATGGTTATCGGCGACTGGGACCGCCACGACGACCAGTGGCGCTGGATCGAAGACTCGTCGGCGACCGGGAAAACCTACCAGCCCTTCCCCCGCGACCGTGACCAGGTTTTCTACAATGCCGACGGCCTGTTTCCCTTCATCGTTTCCCGCAAATGGCTGCTGCCCAAGTTCCAGGGATTCCGCAAAAAGGTGCGCGACATCAACGGCTTTAACTTCAATGCCCGCTATTTTGACCGCAGCTTCCTCAACAGCCTGGGCCAGTCCGACTGGGAACAGGAGATCGCCCTGGTGCAATCCCGCCTCACCGACGAGGTGCTGGATCGGGCGGTGGGGCGCCTGCCGCCGCCCATCCGGGCACTGTCGGGGCCCGCGATCCTGGAAAAGCTCAAAGCCCGCCGCGACCACCTGGCCACGGAAGGCCTGCGCTACTTCCGCTTCCTGTCGCGGACGGTGGATATCGCCGGCTCCGATGAAAAAGAATTTTTCCAGGTCGTTCCCGAAGCCAGCGGCGCGCTCACCGTTGCCGCCTATACCGGCCCGGGGCAGACCGGCACACCCCTGTACCGCCGGGTATTTTATCCCCACCTCACCCACGAGGTGCGGCTGTACGGCCGCGGCGGGGCCGACCTGTTTTCCGTAGCCGGTGGCGGCCGCTCCCCCATAACGGTGCGGCTGATCGGGGGCGACGGTCCCGACAGCTTTCGGACGGAACCGGGCTTCCGCCACCCCAAACGATTGTATCTCTACGACCGCAGCGACCAGCCCAACAGCTACCCCTCCCGGGCCCGCTTCCGGCTGTCAGCCGACAGTGCGGTGAATGCCTACGACCGCAAGGAATTCCGGTACCACCAACTGGTGCCCCGCGCCTATATCGGCTACAACCTCGATGACGGGCTATTGCTGGGCGCCGGCTTCGCGGCCGAGCGGCACAGCTTCCGCAAAGAACCCTTTGCCTCCAGGCACCGCCTGCTGCTGGGCCATTCCGCGGCTACCAGCGCCTTCTTCGGCGCCTACCGGGGTTTATGGAAACAACTCAGCGGCGGCAAGCTCGATCTCAGCATCGACCTCGACGCCCGCGCCCCCAACAATACCAGCAACTTTTTCGGCCTGGGCAACGAAACCGTTTTTGTCCGCGAAGGCAAACAGCCGATCCTGTACTACCGTACCCGCTACAACCTTATTACCACCGAAATGAAACTCCTCCGCCCGGTAGGCCGGAAGGGGCAGGTCAGCGCCGGCCTGGCGGGACAGTACTACAGCAACCGCCCCGGGCGCAACGAAGGCCGCTTTATCAACGTGTACCACCAGCAGCGGCCGGAGGAAGCCGTGTTTTCCGAAAAATATTATGGAGGCTTTGTGGCCGGGGCCGAATGGGACAGCCGCAACAGCAACTGGTGGCCCTCGCGGGGCGTTCTGGGCAACCTGCAGCTGACCGGCCTGCGCCAGCTGAACGGACACCGCGACCCGTACGGGCAGGCACGCCTGGAATTCGCCTTCTACCTGTCGCCGGCCCGGGACACCAGCATTATCCTGGCCAACCGTATCGGCGGCGGCACCACCCTGGGGCAGCCCGCCTTTTTCCAGTACCTGTACCTGGGCGGCAATGCCAACCTCCGCGGGTTCCGCAACTACCGCTTTGCCGGTAAATCCATGCTGTACCACAACCTGGAACTGCGCGTGAAGCTGCTCGATTTTACCTCCTACCTCTTTCCCGGTTCGGCCGGCATCAGCCTGTTCAACGACCTGGGAAGGGTGTGGCTGCCGGGAGAATCCTCCGCCACCTGGCACGACGGTTATGGCGGAGGCCTCTACCTGATCCCGGCCCGGTTGGTGCTGGTACAGGCTGCCGCCGGCTTTTCCAAAGAAGGCGTGCTGCCTTATGTGAGTATCGGCTTCAGGTTTTAAAAAGGGAATTGGTTAATTGGGAATTTGAAGTCGTCCCCCAAATTCCCAATTAACCAATGAACTAATTTACCAATCCCTTATTCCAGAATAGCCTTCCGCCCGGCTATTGGCTGTTGGAGGAAGAATAGGTAATTTGGCTTATTGCTAAATAAAAATGCATGAATACTGAAGAGGTAAAATTTGTATTACTGAAGCTGGCATTCTACCAGACGGACGAGGATGCCCAAGGCGTTAAAATACTGCACCCGGCAGTCGGTGAAGAAATGCATCAACTGCAGGAACAGGTGCTTTCCAGCTTCGGGCTTCCCCGGACGGATTCATACGTGAAGCTGGTGGTGTTCCGGCGCCTGCCCTCCGAAGCCGAGCTGGAGCGGCGCATGCAACTCCTGGCCGAGGCCGCTACCGAATACCTGTTGTCCTCGCCCCTGTAACGCCACATGACCCGGTCCCGAATTTTCCTGCTTCGCCTCCCTCCGCTTACTACTCGCCGTTGGGGTTAACGGGACACCAGCACTTTTTCCGTCACCTGTTTCCCGGTCCGCACGTCCTGGATAACGACAAAGTACATTCCGGCTTGCAATCCGTCCACCTGCAGGCTGCCGCTGCTGACACTTCTGTAACGTTTCAGCACCCTGCCCGACAGATCGGATACCACTACATTTCTCAGTACGGTCGACCCTTCGAGAACGACCTGGACCCTGCCCGCCATGCCGGGATTAGCCAGCACCTTTACCCCGGAGGTCTGCGTGGTTCCTTCCACGGAAATGACCGTACTGTAACTGGTTTTACCGTCCCGGTCTTCCTGGAGCAGCCGGTACAGGCTGTTGCCTTCGGCCGGGTTATTGTCGGTAAAGGCATAGGACAAGGCCTGGCTGCTGGATCCGCCCGGAGCCTTGCTGCCAACAAAGGCAAGGTTGTTCCAGGCACCACCCGTCTGGCGTTGCAGGTAGAACCCTTTGTTATTGCTTTCCGAAGCCGTTTCCCAGCTTACCGCTACCTCGTTGCCGGTTCGAACACCCTGGAACTGCGCAAAGGTGACCGGCAGCACCAGGTTTTCAAATGCCACATCAAAGAAATAGGGCAGTTTCCGCGTGCATTCCCCGCCCACGATCACCAGCCAGTACTTGGTGGAAACGGGAGGCGTCGGGTAGATATTTATGGGAACGGAAGTAGCTGTTTTAACGGTTTTTGTCGCCAGCAACTGGTCAACGGTCCCGCTGAAGTCCAGGTCGGGAACCGGGTCGGTAGCCGTTGCGCCCAGGTCTTTGTACAAGGAAACCGTAACCGGGTAGTTGGCCGGAATGCCCCCGGACAGGGTAAAGGCAAGGGAGTCCAGGGCAATGTCGGCTATAGGCGTCAGGAGCACAGGAGAACCGGTGGAGGAAGTGTTGTTGGTAAAGATGTTCATGGCCCCGGGGGTAAAGGAGGTGGGGGAAGCGGACTTTTTCCAGGAGGAACAAAAAGTGTAACCGTTGTCCGATCCGCTGGCAGGGGTCACCAGGTTTTCGATGGTCTTGTTCCGATACTCTCCGAAATCCAGCGTGCTGCGCTCCGGCACTCCGGAAGCGCCTGTAAAATAAAAGGACAACACCGCCTGAATATTGACCACGTAATTGGGAATGATCGGGTTGCTGGACCCGGCGATGAGGCCATCCATTAATTTAAAGGTGCCGTTTTTCTTTTTAAACAGCATCATCAGGTTGTCGTTGGCAACGACGAAAATGTCATTGCGGTCCGCCGTCACAATACCCGAAGAATCCAGGCTGGCGGCGCTTCCATTGCCATTCAGGAGAAATTTTTTGAAGGAAGCATGCGCGACCCTCGGATTCGTGGTATCGTTCCAGTTATAGCTGGAATTCAGCGCAGCGGCATTGCCCGCCGATACCACCACGACCCCCCCCGGGGCAACGGTGAGATGGGGCAGATCGATGAGGTAAAAGCCTTTGACCGCCCCCCGGTCCCGTTCAAAATAGGTGACCAGCAGGTAGTCGTCGGTGGATTCGGGAACGCCGGAATAATTCCCCAGCTCGAAAAATTCGACGGTGGATTTGTTGGGATTGGGGCTGATATAAAATTCGCTCAGCCTTAAACGAGGTGTGGGCGCTTGGGCACGTACGGTCAGGACCAGGCACAGGATGCCCAGGAAGAGTAATAACTGTTTCATTCCAGTAATTTTTGGTGGATTAAGCGTGTTTACGATGCGCCGAAGGAGCGTCCATGGCAGGAGGAGGCCTCCCGCAGCATCGGGCAGCGGCTGCGGCATCAGGAACCCTGAAAATCAAGGGAATGGATCAGCACAGAGCCGGCCGTTCCTTTCCGGAACAGGAACAGACTGCAGCGTACTATAGGCGGTGCGATACAAAGGATGGATTCAAACGCGAAGGCGAACCTTCCCACAGGGCGGAACAGGGCAGACTTCCCGAACAGCGGCCGGGAAATAGAGAACGGAGAAAAATTACCAGGTGGCGGTGGTGCAGGTCAGACGGTTAGCGAAGGGGGCGAACCACCGGGACTCGGTAATTCCCTCGTATTTTTACTAATGAAAATTACGTACCAAAACTCATCCATTTGAAACGGAGCCGGTTCGGGAACCCGGGGGGCATTTCGCGCAAAAAGCTCTACAATTTGTGGGGTTCAAAAGGTACGAAAGGGCCTGGCATGGCCCCTTCGCCCCCGCCCCTTGCGGCAGCGGTGCTGGGGAGGGGATAAAATAAAAAGAGCAGCCGGGTGGCTGCCTTTTCAGGTTTCCGGCCCAAATCCTGTTTAGAGGAAGGAACCGGGTGGTTTGGATATTATGGATCTTAATATGGTGCCTCGTTCTCTGTGCAGGGTGGTTCCCTGCGCGGCGTTACTGACATTCCCTGGCGGTTCGTATCAGCACCCCGCTTTCCTTCGGTTTCCGCCACTGTACCCTCGGTGGCGACAGCTTCACTGCTGTTCCCGTTCCTTAGGGTATGATGGCGATTTTTCACACGATGGTTGGCGTTATGCTGCCCTGGCTAAAGCGCCAGGGCAGTTGCGCTCTATTGGTTTTTCATTGTAGTCTTTCAAAAGCAAACTGGATTTCGCAAAGAGCCACAAAAACAAACGTGACCGAACAACGTTTTTTAGGTGGACAGATTTTTGATGATTGTTTGTTGGGGCATGTCACTCAAGCTTCACAAAAATGACACGGCCTTCAGGGGGTAGATTCTGGAATCGTCCAACGGAGAAAGAATCCAGGTTTCCAGGGTGGGGGCTTGCGAACCAGTGGAAGGAAAAAGCTCCAACTTGTGTATCGTATTTTTCCTACGTATTTGTACTTGTTAAATTCTTGTGCCACGCGCAGTCGCCGCTGCGCAAAAAGCCGGAATAAAGGAGCGCCCCCCGGCTTTGGGCAGATTACTCCACGTTCCTGTCAACAATAATGCTCGGACCGTTGTCGTGGCCCGATATTTTTAAGCGCACGAATCAACATGTAAAAACGAAAGCGCCCAGGGAAAAACCGCAATGAAAATCGGCCTTCCCCGGGTATTCTTCGAAGTGATCCCCGCCTTAGTGGTCGTTCAGGGGCAGGCCCCGGCGCTGAAACTCCTTCCAGTTCAGGTACTCTTCGCCCACTCGTCGTTCCACCATGGTAATGCAGCCCTCCGAGGGGCAGATCAGCTGGCAGAGGTTGCAGCCGACGCATTCGTCTTCCTTGATGGCGTAGGTATTATAAGGATGGCCATAGGCCAGGCTGATGGCCTGGTGGGCCGCATCCTCGCAAGCGATATAGCAGAGGCCGCAATGGATGCACTTGTCCTGGTTGATGTTGGCTACATGGTGGTAGTTGATGTCGAGGTCTTCCCAGTGGGTCAGGGCGGGCACCGATTTGCCAATAAAATCGCCGATGGTTGGAAAGCCCTTTTCGTCCATCCAGTTGTTCAGGCCGTCGCACAGGTCCTCCACGATGCGGAAGCCGTGCTTCATGGCCGCCGTACACACCTGTACGGTAGTAGCGCCCAGCAGCATGAACTCCGCCGCGTCCTTCCAGGTGCTGACGCCGCCGATACCCGACACGGGCACCTGCCGCGTCACCGGGTCCTGGCTGATGGTGGCCAGCATCTTCAGGGCAATGGGCTTTACCGCCGGCCCGCAATAGCCGCCAAAGACCGACTTGCCCGCCACGTAGGGGTTGGGCACGTAGGTGTCGAGGTCGATGCCGGTGACCGACTGGATGGTATTGATGAGGGAAAGGCCGTTGGTACCCGCCTCCACGCAGGCCCTGCCGGCGGGCACTACCGAATGCACGTTGGGCGTGAGCTTCGTAATGACGGGGATGCGGGCCACCTCCATTACCCATTCCACCACCATGCGGGCGATCTCGGGGTCCTGCCCCACGGTGGCGCCCATGCCCCTTTCGGTCATGCCGTGGGGGCAGCCGAAATTCAGTTCCAGGCCGTGTGCCCCGGTATCTTCCACCTGCCGGATGAGCTCGTGCCATTTTTCGCGGGTATTGTCCGCCATCAGCGACACGATCATCGCCCGGTCGGGAAACAGGCGCACGCACTCCTCGATCTCCCGCAGGTTCAGCTCCAGCGGCCGGTCCGAAATGAGCTCGATATTGTTCAGCCCCATCACCCGCGAGCCGTTGTAGTTGACCGCCGAATAGCGCGAAGAAACGTTTTTCACCTGGGTGCCCAGCGTCTTCCATACCACCCCGCCCCAGCCGGCCTCAAAAGCCCGCAGCACATTGTACTTCTTATCGGTCGGCGGCGCACTGGCCAGCCAGAACGGATTCGGAGACTGGATCCCCAGGAAATTTGCTGATATGTCTGCCATAACTTTCTTTAGTTTGAGAGGTTCCGTAGGAAGGAGTTTATGGGTTTACAAGTTCACGGGTTTACGAGTTCATTACGGGCGCCAGCAACTCGTAAACCTGTAAACCCGTAAACTCGTAAACTACGGAAACAAGTACTTTAAAATAGCGGCAGCCCCCTCCTTGCCCGCCTGCACCGCATCGACGACCTCCTTGCCGCCGTTGACGCAGTCGCCGCCGGCGAAGACGCCGGGAACGCTGGTGGAGCTGTCCTCGTTAATGAGCATTTTGCCCCGGCGGTGGTCGATGTTGTTCTGGGCCACCAGTTCCTCGTAAGGGCTCTGGCCGGTAGCCTTGATCACCATGTCCACCTCCAGCTTTATGGTTTCACCGGTGGGCTGGATCGAGGGTTTGCCCGAGAAGTCGGGGGCGCCCAGCTGCATCTGGTCGCAGATCAGGGCGGTGACCTTGCCGTTCTCGCCGACGATCTCTTTGGGAGCCGCCAGCCACACCATCTTGCAGCCGTCGAGGCGGGCGATATTGAGCTCTGCCTGCGTACAGCTTTTTTCGGCTACGGTGCGCCGGTAGACCATGGTCACCTCCTCGGCGCCCAGCCGCCTGGCCTGCGTGGCGGCGTCGATGGCGGTCATGCCCATGCCGATGACGGCCACCCGGTTGCCTACCGGCACCTGGGCGTATCCCCGGGTGCGGATGTCGTAAATAAAGCAGATAGCATCCGCCACCCCCTCGAGGTCTTCGCCCGGTATGTACAGCCGGTTGGCGAGGCCCACGCCGATGCCCAGGTAAACGGCATCGAATTGCTGCTGCAACTGCGCGAGGTAGATGTCCTTGCCCAGCTCGTGGTTGTAGCGGATGTCGATGCCGCCGACCGAGGTGATGAAGTCCACTTCCTGCTGGCAGAATTCGGGGGTCACCTTGTAGGCAGCCACACCGTAGGTCATCAGGCCGCCCCCCTTCGATTCTTTTTCAAATACCGTTACCGACACGCCGGCCCTTGCCAGGGCATGGGCGCAGCTCAAGCCGGCCGGCCCCGCTCCTACCACGGCTACCTTTTTGCCGGTGGCAGGGGCGCGGTCGAACAGGGGCCATTTTTCTTCAATGGCCTTTTGGGTGGCATGGCGCTGCAGGTTGGCGATCTCGATGGGTTTTTCGTGCAGCAGGTTGTACACGCAGGCGCCTTCGCACAGCTTTTCCACGGGGCAAACGCGGGAGCAGCCGCCCCCGAAGATGTTGGCGGAAAAAATGGTGTGCGCCGCCCCCTTGTTGTTGTCGGTCGTGATCTGCTTGATGAACTTGGGCACGTTGATGCCGGTGGGGCACGACTTGGTGCAGGGCGCATCATAACAAAACAGGCAGCGGTTGGCCTCCACCAGTGCCTCCGCCCTGTTGGCGAAGGGCTCGTGGATGTCGGAAAAATTCGCCTCGTATTGTTCCACCGGTAACCGGTTCGATTGGAGTGCCATGATCATTAGTTTGAAGTGTGTGGTTGGTGGTTGGTGGTTGGTGGTTCATCAAACAACGAAAAACCTCCTCCTCCCAACTTGTAAACTCGTAAACCTGTCAACTCGTAAACTCGTTAGAGTTCTACAAGTTTACCGTACGTTTCCGGCCTTCGGTCGCGGAAGAACTGCCAGACGTTGCGGACCTCCTCGATCATGTCGAGGTCGAATTCCGCCACCAGCAGTTCGTCCTTGTCTTCGGAGGCCAGGGCGAAGATCTGGCCCCGGGGATCGACGAAATACGAGTTGCCGTAAAACTTGCCCAGGTTCCAGGGTTTTTCCTCGCCCACGCGGTTGATGCAGCCCATAAAGTAGCCGTTGGCCGCCGCATGGGCCGGCTGCTCCAGCTTCCAGAGGTATTGCGACAGCCCCGCCACGGTGGCCGAGGGGTTGTACACGATCTCGGCGCCGTTCAGCCCCAGGATGCGGGCCCCGTCGGGGAAGTGGCGGTCGTAGCAGATATAGACCCCTATTTTGGCGTAGCGGGTCTGGAAGACGGGGTAGCCCAGGTTGCCCGGCTTGAAAAAGAATTTTTCCCAAAAGCCCGAGGTATGCGGGATATGGTTCTTGCGGTACTTGCCCAGCAGGGTGCCGTCGGCGTCGATGACGGCGGCGGTGTTGTACAACACGCCGGCCTGCTCCTTTTCGTAAATAGGCACGATCAGCACCATGTTGTACTTTTTGGCATATTCGGCCATGAGGTCGGTGGTGGGGCCGGGAATGGTTTCGGCCGAGGCGTACCAGGCCTTGTCCTGGCCGGGGCAGAAGTAAGGAGTGCTGAAGATCTCCTGCAGGCAAAGGATCTGCACGCCCTGCCGGCCGGCATCTTCGATCAGGGGAATATGCTTCTGGATCATGGCGGCTTTGATCTCCTCAATAGAACCTTCGCCTTCCGTTTTCGGAAGACTCATCTGGATCAGCCCGGATTTGATGATGCGTGGCATGGTGCGTTGGGTTTAGGTGATAAAACGGATTTGGTGCAGTTGGTTTGGATAGGGGCATTAAATTTTGCCTTCCACTTTTTTTCTTTTGATAAACTGCCCGTAGCCTTTCGGAACGGTGCATTCATTGTTGTCGATGGCCACCTGTCCCCGGAGGACCACCGTTTTTACTTTCCCCGTTACCTCCCTTCCCTCGTAGGCGGAGTAGTCCACGTTCATGTGGTGGGTGGCGGCGGAGATCGTGTGCTTTACTCCCGGGTCGAACAGGACGATATCGGCATCGGAACCCACGGCGATGGTGCCCTTGCGGGGAAACATGCCAAAAATCTTCGCCGGGTTGGTGCAGGCCACCTCCACGAACTTGTTCAGCGTGATGCGCTCCCGGGCCACGCCCTCGCTGAACAGCAGCTCCAGGCGGTTCTCGATGGCGGGGTGGCCGTTGGGGATTTTCGAAAAATCATCCTTGCCCATTTCTTTCTGTTTCCAGAAAAAAGGGCAGTGGTCGGTGGCCACCACGTTCACCAGTCCCTGGTTGATGCCGGCCCAGAGGGTTTCCTGGTCCTTTTTCTCGCGCAGCGGCGGGCTCATCACCCACTTAGCGCCCTCAAAATCCTGCTCGTAAAGCGAGGCATCAAGCAGCAGGTACTGGATGCAGGTTTCCACAAACACCTTTTGGTTGCGGCGGGTGGCGTTGCGCACGGCGTTCAGCGCCCCCTCGCAGGTAAGGTGCACGATATAGCCCGGGCAGCCGGTATAATTTGCCAGGTCGGCAAACCGCTCCGAGGCTTCGGCCTCGGTGACCTCGGGCTGCGACAGGTAGTGGTACAGGGGCGACAGCTTGCCTTCGGATCGGTGCTTGGCAATAAGGTAGTCGATCATGTCGCCGTTGGTGGCGTGCACGGTCACCACCCCCCCCTGCCGCCGCACCTCCTCCATCAGCCCGATCATCTGGCGGTCGTCGATCATCAGGGCGCCCTTGTAGGCCATGAAGGTTTTAAAGGAGGTGATGCCCTCCTCTTCCACCAGTTGCTGTATTTCCTTGCAGGTATGCTCGTTGAAGTCGGTCACCGCCATGTGGAAGCTGTAGTCGCCCACGGCGGTGCCCTGCGCCCGCCCGTTCCATTCGGCCAGGGCGTCGTGCAGGGAGTGGCCCTGCTTCTGCAGCACGAAATCGATGACCGTGGTGGTGCCGCCGAACAGGGCGGCCCGGGTGCCGGTCTCGTGGGTGTCGGAGGAGAAGGTACCCATAAAAGGCATGTCGAGGTGCACGTGGGGGTCCACCCCGCCGGGAAATACCAGCAGGCCCGAGGCATCGATGACGCGGTCGGCCGTGAAGGGCAGGTTGCGGCCGATGGCGCTGACCGTTTCGCCCTCGATGAATATATCGGCGACCCCATCTTCCGAAACCGTAATGATCCTTCCGTTTTTAATCAGCAGCGACATAGGCGACTTCTTTTATTTCCCTGGAAATTTTTTCTTTATACGGGCGCATCAGCGCCAGGTACACGAGGCCGGAGATGATAAAGCCCACGAACCACGCATAGTGGTACAGGCCCGACACCCAGGCGGGAACGGCGTCTGCCGGGATAGCCCCGATGGTGGTGAGGAAGCCGGGGATATTGGGCAGGATGCCCAGCAACAGGGCCCAGACCGCCCGGTAATTGACGCCGTTCGAATAGGCGTACTGGCCATTGGGCCGGTACAATTCATAAACGTTCAGCCGCTGGCGGCGCACGAAATAATAATCGGCGATCATGATGCCGCCGATGGGGCCAAGCAGGCTGGAATAGCCCACCAGCCAGGTAAAGATGTAGCCGTTGGGATCGGCGATCAGCTTCCAGGGAAAGATCAGGATGCCGATGACGCCGGTGATCAGCCCGCCGGTGGTGAACGAGATCTTTTTGGGCGCCAGGTGGGCGAAGTCGTTGGCCGGGCTGACGATGTTGGCGGCGATGTTGGTGGCCAGGGTGGAGATAGCCACGGCGATCATGGCAAAGCTCACCAGCAGCTTGTGGTCGAACTTGCCGGCCAGCACCACGGGGTCCCAGATGGGGCTGCCGTAGATGATGGTGGTGGCCGAGGTCACCGCCACGCCGATAAAGGCAAAGAGCGTCATGGAGGGCGGCAGGCCGATAGTCTGTCCCATCACCTGGGCGCGCTGGCTGCGGGCATAGCGGGTAAAGTCGGGTATGTTCAGCGACAGGGTGGCCCAGAAGCCGACCATGCCGGTCAGGGCGGGAAAGAAGAATTGAAAGAATTCGGCGGAGGAAGAAAACTTCGACGGCTGCGCCAGGATGGGTCCCAGCCCCTTGCTGGCCGACACGGCCCAGAACAGCAGCGCCAGGGCGGCCACCGGCAAAAAGAACGCCTTGAACACCAGCAGCTTTCGGATGCTTTCCACGCCCAGGTACACCACGTACATGTTCAGCAGCCAGAAAAGAAAAAAGGTAATAGCCGGGCCGGTCTCCAGTCCCCAGGAGGCGGGAAACACCTGCGGCAGCCCCTCCAGCGCGGGGATCCACAGCCGCCCCATCTGGTAAAGGGCAAAGCCGCCGATCCAGGTCTGGATGCCAAACCAGCCGCAGGCCACGATAGCCCGCAGCAGGGCCGCGATGTTGGCGCCGGTGACGCCGAAGGAGGCCCGGGCAAAGACCGGGAAGGGAATGCCGTACTTCGCCCCTGCCCTGCCGTTGAGGATCATGGGCAGCAGCACCACGGTATTTCCCAGAAAAATGGTCAGGATCGCCTGCCACCAGTTCATGCCCCCGCCGATCAGCGAGGAGGCCAGCATATAGGTGGGGATACACAGGCTCATGCTGATCCACAGGGCGGCATAGTTCCAGGTATTCCAGGTCCGCCCGCCCGGCGGAATCGGTGCCAGGTCCTTGCTGTATAAGTTTGAGGAGGTTATATCGACTTGATCATTCGTCATGCAGGATAGTTTACGGGTTTACGAGTGAAACGTTCCTATGTTCCTGAGTTCCTGAGTTGCGCTTTTCCGCGGGTCTAACGGCAAGCCTCATCCGCAATTCCGATCGCCTCGCTGATGATCGCCAGGCCTTCACCCACTTCTTCTTTGGTGATGCAGAGCGGCGGGGCGATGAAAATGTAGTTCCAGCGCACGAAGGTGTAAAGGCCGCGTTCGCGGAGCCTGGCCATCACCTTGTTCATCACCGCCATCTCGTCGGGTTTGGCATTGAAGGGGGCCATGGGTTCTTTGGTGGTGCGGTTCTTTACCAGCTCGATGCAGCCCAGCAGGCCGGTATTGCGAAAGTCGCCGATGGAGGGGTGTTGGGCTTTCAGCCCTTCTATTCGTTCTTCAATGTATTTTCCCATTTCCGCGGCACGCTCAATTAATTGCTCGTCCTCGTAAATTTTCAGCACCTCGGCCCCTGCGGCGCAGCAGACGGGGTGGGCCGAATAGGTCAGTCCCAGCCACAACACCTTGTCATCAAAATAGTGGGCGATAGCGTCGCTGACGATCAGTGCGCCCAGCGGCAGGTAGCCGGCCGTAATGCCCTTGGCGGTAGCGATCATGTCGGGCACCACGCCGTAATTGTCCACGCCGAACCATTTGCCCGTACGGCCGAAGCCGCTCATCACCTCGTCGGCGATCAGCAGGATGCCGTAGCGGTCGCAGAGGGCGCGGATCCTGGGCAGGTAGTCGGGCGGGTACTTGATGCAGCCCGAGGAGCCGCTTTCGCCCTCCATGATGATGGCCGCAATATTTTCCGGCCCTTCAAATTCGATGACGCGTTCCACATGGCCCACGCATTCGCGCTGGCACCAGGTGATTTCCTTGCCCCAGGGGCAGCGGTAGCAGTAGGGATCTTCCAGGTGAATGATGTTGGGCGCCTGCTGGGCGTCGTTGGCCAGCTTGCGGGGGTCGCCGCCGGCGGTCATGGCCCCGTAGGAGGCGCCGTGGAAAGCCCGGTAGCGGGCCAGGATCTTGTGGCGGCCGGTGTAGAGGCGGGCAAGCTTGATGGCGTTTTCGATGGCTTCGGCCCCACCCACCGTAAACAAGGTTTTGGTCAGTCCCTCCGGGGTAATGCCGGCCAGCATCTTTCCCAGCTCGCCGCGGGCCCGGGTCACGCAGCTGGGCGTCACGTAGCTTACCTGCTGCATCTGTGCGGCTACGGCGGCCGTTACCCGCTGGTTGCCGTGGCCGATGTTCACGTTCATCAGGCCGGAGGAAAAGTCCAGGTACCGCTTCCCGTCATAGTCGTACAGGTACACCCCCTTCGCTTCCTTCACGGCAATAGGATTCAGTCCCTTCTGCCTGCTCCAGGAGAATAAGGTGTAGTCTAAATTCTCCTCAATGATTTCCTGCGTTACCGATAAAATGGTTGGCTCCATATGTACGATTTATAGTTCACCTGCGCACAAGATCACATGCGCACAGTTAATGGCAGAAACAGGTGTTGGGGTTTTAGATAGGTGCTGGCAAGGTGTAAGAAATGGTCGACGATGCGCTGCAAAACGGTCAACCCAAAAACATAGAAAACGATAGCCGCGGCAAGGAACTCGTGAACTCGTAAACTTGATTTCAGCTCATCCAGTTAACGCCCGCTTCCGGGTTCCATTTCACGGTGGTCTTTTTCAGCTTGGTCCAGAATTCGATGGAGCTTTTACCGGTGATATCGCCGACGCCGAACTTGCTTTCGTTCCAGCCGCCGAAGGAAAAGGGCTCGCGGGGCACGGGCACGCCCACGTTGACGCCGACCATGCCGGCGGAGGCTTTTTCCATGACGTAGCGGGCATAGCCGCCGTTCTGGGTAAAGACCGAGGCGGCATTGCCGTAAGGGTTGCGGTTTTCGATCGCCAGCGCCTCGTCCAGCGTTTGGGTGCGGATGATGCTCAGCACCGGGCCGAACACCTCTTCGCGGGCGATGGCCATGTCGGGCTGTACGTGGTCGATAACGGTAGGCCCTACGTAGGTGCCGGCCTCCTTGCCTTCCACCACCGCCCGGCGGCCGTCGAGCAGCACCTTGGCCCCTTGCCGTTCGGCTTCGGTAATGTAGCGCTCGATGCGCTCCTTCGATTCTTTGTTAATGACAGCGCCGAGGTTTTTTCCCGGCACCATCTTCCGGGCCTCGTCGCAAATTTTTTCCACGATATGGTCGGTAGCGCCCACCGCCACCATAGCCGAGGCGGCCATGCAGCGCTGGCCCGCGCAGCCGCTCATGGAGGCGGCAATATTTTGTGCGGTCATGTCGGGCCTGGCATCCGGCAATACCAGCAGGTGGTTCTTGGCGCCGCCCAGGGCCAGGCAGCGTTTATAATTATGCGTGGCCCGCTGGTATACTGCTTTGGCCACCCGGGTGGAGCCGACAAAGGAGACGGCCTCGATGCCGGGATGGTCGCAGATGGCTTCCGCCAGGGACGAGTCGCCGTGTACCACGTTAAAAACACCATCGGGCAGACCTGCCTGTTGTAGCAGAAGGGCCAGGCGGCCCACGCTCAGCGGCACCTTTTCGGAGGGCTTGATGACCATGCAGTTGCCCAGTGCCAGGGCGTTGGGGATGGTCCAGTTGGGCACCATGGAGGGAAAGTTGAACGGCACAATAGAGGCCACTACTCCCAGCGGCACGTGCTCGGTGCGGCATTCCACCCCCCGGCTCACTTCCAGGATCTCGCCGGTCACCAGCTGGGGCAGCGAGCAGGCGAATTCCGTTAGCTCCACGCATTTTTCCAGTTCGGCCACAGCCTCGCCCATCGTCTTGCCGTTTTCCTCGCTCACCAGGGCCGCCAGTTCCTGCAGGTGCTGTTCCAGCAAATATTTATAGCGGAAAAATACCTGCGCCCGTTCCTTGATAGGGGTTTTGCTCCAGCCCGGGAAGGCAGCCTGGGCGGCCTTGACGGCGGCATCGAGGTCGGCGGCAGTGGAGAGCGGCACCTTAGAAAGCAGCATGCCGTCCAGCGGGGAGATCACCTCCAGGGTTTCAGCGGCGGCGGCATCAATGAAATGCCCATTGACGAAGTTTTGGACAGGGTGGTACTTCATGTGGTGGCGGTTTGAGCGTTATCGGATAGGGCAAGCGCCGTTTGTTCTTAAATATAACACTTTTTGAAGTTCAGGCAAATGAAAACAGCCAATTTGAAGCACAACAGTAAAGGCGCCCGTCCCCCTTAAAATACCACCTTCTTCCCTATCCCGGTATTTTTCTGCCCATTATATTAACTTTAATAAAGATACAAACCTAAAAAACACCATATGCGAAAAGGAATCCTTTGCCTGTTCCTGGCCGCCGGCCCGGCCGTTTCCGTTATTGCCCAGAAGGGCAGCATCCTGCTGACCAGTACCATCTCCGCCTTTTCCGAGCGCCGCCAGTCGGAAAGCGGTGACAACAAAACTACCGCGGTCAGCCTCCGGGTGGGCACCGGCTATGCCATTGCCGACCGGTGGACCCTGGGCATCAATGCCGGCTACAACCGCTACGAGGACGCTAACCTGCAAAAGCAGTTTTCCCTCGGGCCCTTTGTCCGCTACACCCATCCCCTCTCCACCCTCCTTTCCTTTTTCGGACAGCTGGACGCCGACTATTGCACCCAGAAAAATACCGGCAACCCGCAACAACAGGAGCTGCGGCTGTCCCTGCAGCCGGCAGTGGAGCTAGCCCTGGCCCGCCAGTTTGCCCTGAACTTCTCCGTGGGCAGCCTCAACTACCAGACCAGCCGCGTCGATGGCAAGGACGAACGCTACCACCGCTTCGGCTTCAACCTCGGCTCCGGCGCCTCGTTCGGACTGACCAAACGGTTTGGAGGAGCGAAATAGTTTCTGAGTTCCTAAGTTTCTGAGTTCCTGAGTTGGCGTAACCCGGAAGACTTTTGCTGTTTCTGCCAAACTATTAAACTTTTCAACAGGTGAACTTTAAACTCAGGAACTCAGGAACTTAGGAACTCAGGAACTTCGCTTACTTTCGCCGGCCAAAAACGCTACAAAAAAATGCCCGTCCGGCTGTCCATTAAAGAATTGATCCGGCTGCTGTACCAGAACAGCGAGCTCATTGACCTGCTGTTCGGCCGCAAGGAGTCGGTGCTGCGCTCGGAAATCCTGGCCGGCGGCGAGGTGGCGCCCGAACGGATGGAAACCCTCGTGGAAGCAGGGATCGTGCGGGAGAACGCGGGCTTCCTGTCGCTGGACGAACGGATCCTGACCTTTTTCCAGGATTTTTTGGAGATCGGCGAGCTGTCGGTAGGCTTTATCGACGACAACGTCCAGGCCCTGAACGAAAACCTCGACTACTACCGCCAGGAGCCCCACCCCCGCTACGTGCGGAAGATCAAGGCCACCCTGCAGCGGATCATTTCGGTGACCCACCGCGAAATCATCAAGCTCCACAAAGCCATCGACGATACCTACCGCAACGAGCCCAACTACAAAATCAAAATGCAGCGGCTCGAAAACTTTAAAAACAAGCGGAACGACATTTTGGGGCTGATCGGCGAGACCGAAAAGATCTACAACGACTCCAAGGGACTGCTGGTGAGCATCGTGGACGGCGAGCTGACCGGCATCATCCACCAGCTCCGCCTCAGCCTGAAGTCCAACAAGGATTACCTCATCGAGATCCAGGACCAGATCATCGAGTACATCAACAAGGTGCGGGAGCAGCAGGAGGTCTATCGCAAGTGCCAGTACCTGCGCGAGCTGAAGAGCCGGGGCGAGCTGCACCACCAGACGAGCTTCCGCTCGGTGGTGGAGGCCCAGCGGCCCGTGCTGTTCGAAAAAAAGGCCGCCCCCCGCACCCGCGTGCCGCTGCACTTCCTGCGCACCGACGAGGGCTCGCGGCTGCTGGCGAGGGTAGCCGCCCGCCTGCGCCTGGAAAAAAGCCTGCAGGCTCAGCCCCGCCAACGCCCCATCGACGAAAGCGCCACCGAACCCGAACGGGTTCTCCGCATCAACATGGACAGCCTGGTGGCCAAGTTCCGCGACAGCGGCACCGACCTGTTCGACTTCCTGGTACACTTTCCCTACCCGGAAGCCCTGGGCGCGGTACAACTGGAGGACAAGCTGCGGCTCTACATCGAGATCGTCATGGACTATGACCACCTGTTGCAGTTCTCTGACGACTTCAGGCACCACCACTTTATAAATGAAAAAGGGCAACAACAGAAAATTGGCTTTGCCGTTGTCCATGCCAAAAAAGCTATCCATGAAACTGCATAAAGAATACACCACTGCCATCTTCCAACTGCTTAGCCGCGGTACCTTCCTGTCGGCCAATGCCACGAAGGACGGTGCTGGCCGACTATATCGCTACATCAGCGAGGGCGACCATTACGATCGGCTGAAAGAATATTTCGAACTCATCAACCTTTCCCTCGAAAGCGGCGACGGCTATTTTTACTTCAGCTCGCTGACCGAAAAAGAAACCCTGCGCGAAGACAAGCTGCAGCGGTTCGAGCGCTACATTGACATCCTCGACCTGCTGGCATCCTTGGAAACCCCGCCCTCGGTGGGCACCCGCTATACCGTGAGCGACCTGCTGCAGGAATGCCTCGTAAACCCCCGCCTCCAGGAAAAGCTGGATGCCATCCGCGTGGGCAGCAACAAGCAGAATGTTATCGACAAACTTCGGGAAGTGCTCGACTTTCTTGAAGTTGACAGCTTTCTGGAACTCGAGGATGAAAAAACCGAGACCTACAAAGTCCTTGACTCTTTCCACTACTTATTGCAAATCGTAAAGCAGATTGAAATTTATGGCGAACAAGAACTTCCGGCAGCTGAATAAGCTCGTCTTCATCAACACGGGCAACTGTCCTTATTCTGAAATTGAACTTTCAGGCAACACCTGCTTTATCGGCATTAATGGAGAAGGAAAATCCACCACTCAGCGGGCAATTCTGTTCTTTTACAATGCCGACGGCCAAAAGTTGGGCATTCCCCGTAATCACCCCTTCAAGCCCTTTGAGGAATACTATTTCCCTTCCCCCAACTCCTACATTATATATGAAGTACAAACCGAAAATGGGGGTGCTTTCCACATCATTACCCACCGCCTCAATCGTTTGGTGTATTATTTCGTGGAGGGACCTTACCGTAAAGAGCATTTCATTCGGGAAAGCATTGCCTTGGGCCTTACCGATGTGCTGGCCTCCCTCCGCGCGCAGGACCCTCCGGTCTACGTCAGCCGCCGCATTGAAACGTTCCAGGAGTACCGGGAGATTTTGTATGGAGCTACCCGAAAAGCGGAACTAAAGCCGTTTTACCTGATTGCGGGCAACAGCAAGTACGAAAATGTACCTCGCGCCATTACCGATATCTTTCTGAGTTCCTCCTCGCCCATTGAGGCCGATTTCATCAAAAATTTTATCGCAAATGCCGTCAGCGATGCAGGCACCGATATTAACCTAGAGCCCATCAAACGCCAAGTGCGCCAGTTCCGCGAAAAGTTGGAAGATGTAGACACCTTTCGCCAACCGGGCAACCAACACCTGGTACGGGTGATTGCCGAAGCCCACGACCAACAGGAAAACTATAAGGTTGCCCAGGGCGAAACCGCCGTGCAACTAGGCAGCACACTCAAACATGCCCGCAGCAAAGTAGCAGCCCTGCAGACCGAAGTGGAAAAAGCCGACAAACTCCTAGTCGAACTGGAAAAGGAAGCTACAGAAAATGCCGCCAACTACAGTGAGCGGCAGCGGGAGCTGTCCGAGCTATTGGGAGTAATCAAGGAAAAAATTACGAAAGCCGAACGACTAGACCGAGAATACCGGCAGAAAAATGCGGCTGAACTACTGCAACTTCATGAAGGCAAAGCTGGCCTGAGAGCCGACCTAACAGCAAGACAGGAAGAATACAAAACCCTGACGGCGTCCTTCCAGGACATTGAGTTGCAGTTTTCCGTTCTGTATAACAACCTACAGAATGAGCGCACCGCCCTGGACAACGAGCTCCGGGGAAAGGGCATCGAGATAGACCAGCAGCGCCGGCAACAAATGGAAGAGATCAGGGGACAATTTGAAGAAGAGCTAAAACGGGTCAGGGCAGGCGCGGACGAACAGCTTTCAATATTGAATGAGCAATTGGACACACTGAAAGAATCCCGCATCCGGCTGGAAGGCGAACTGCTGCTGGTTCGCAGGACGGTACCTTTTGAAACCGAATTGAAAACACTGAAAGAACAGTGGCAAATCGGGAAGCAAGAGGTCGGTACAGCCCGGAACACAATGGCCCTAAACCAAAAGGAAGGGACGTCTGCCCTGGAAAAGGTGGCGTTTATTGAAGAGAAGTACCGAAACCTGCAAGCAAACTTCCAGTTGCAAAAAAGTAAGGAGATCGATGAGGTAAAACGCCGCCTGGCAGCGGTACGGGAAAAGCTGTCCGTACATGGCGGTGCGTTTTATGGATTCCTGGAAACTTCTTATCCCGGCTGGCGGGAAACCATTGGCAAGGTATGTTCCGAAGACCTGCTGTTCCGCGAAGACCTCCAACCCGCGCTGCACGCATTTTCGCAAACCCTGTACGGGATCGAACTGAACCTGGGAGGTGTAGAAAGTAAGGCCCGCTCGCTAGAAGAATATGAGCTCCTGCAAACAACACTGGAGGCCGGCATCCGGGAATTGGAAACGGCCATCCTAGACCACCGTGCGCAGGCCGAATCGGACCTGGAAACGGAACTTTCGGCGCTCCGCAAACGCATTTCCGAACTGAACCAACAGCAAGCTGCGCTGGAATATGCAGTACAAAAGGGGGAGCGGGAGTTGGAAGAAAAGGCTCTTTCCATTTCAGACTGGACCTCCCGGTCGGAACGGGAACGGGACCGGCAGATTGGCCAAACCCTCGAAAAGCAACAGGCCGTGCAACAGGAGGTAGCCGCGCTGACAAACCGGGTACAGGCACGAAAAGAAGAACTGAAAAAACAGGAGCAGGCCCTGCAGGCAATCCGTACCGAAAAGGAAAAAACCCTCCGGGTTTCCTTCGAGGCCACTTCCGCGAAGCTGGCCGAAGAAAAAGAAGAAAAAGTGGCCGCCCTGCAGGAACGGAAGGGGGAACTGGATTATCAAAAAAAGCAGGCCTTGGAAAACAAGGGGGTGGACAGCAGCCGGATCAACAAGGTAAAGAGTGAACTGGAGGCCCTCGGCAACATGCTGCAACGAATCGAGGACAACGAGGAACTGGTGATCCGGTACAAAAAAGACCGGGAAGAGTATATCGGCCGGCTGGAGGAGTTCCGCGAAGAACAGCGTCAGAACACCGGCCAGCAGGAAGCGTTGAAGGTAGGCTACGAAACGGCCCGAAAGGGTCTGGGAGCCCGCCGCCGGGAAGCGGAACAACGCAAGGCCGCACTAACCACTGAACAAAAGAACTACGTTGAGGGCTTGAAATATTTCGAGCAACAGTTCTCGGTAAAAAGCCACCTGTCCGGAGTTTTCCGCGAAAAGATCGACGCTGCTCCCGAGGCCTTTGTAGAAAGCTCCATCATGGACCTTTGCTTCCGCCTAGAAGGCCTGCAACAGGAATATATGGCCAAATGGCAACTGCTGCGCGAAAGCATCAACAAGCTGGCCGGCACTCTCAGGGCCGAGAATCACTTCAGCTTCAAAGTGCACAATACCAATGAGTTTGACTACCGCTCCTTCGCCGCTCACCTACGCTCGTTCGTGGCTGAGGACAGGCTGAAGACCTCTATCAGCGAGTTGGGCCAGGAGCACTGGCAAATCCTCGATGCCATTGGTACCAAGGTGGCGGACCTGATGCGCCAGGTGGACCGGGTGAAACGGACCATTGTTAACATCGACACGGAATTGGAAAAGAGCAACTTTTCCGAAGGCCGTCTGATCCAGTATATCAAGATCCGCTTCCGCGAAGGCAAAAGCCCTGCTCTGCGGCAATTGCAGACCATCGCCGACCTTAAAAACGAAAACGAGTTCGGCATCGGTACCCTGAACCTGTTCCAACCCACAGCCCGCCAGAACAACGAGCTGCACAAAAAGTCGGTGGACGCACTGTCGAAGCTGTTTAAAATTTTGGAAGAGGAAGGAAAAGACCGCATCCAGCTACAGGACACATTTGAGCTGCAGTTCAACATCCGCGAGAAGAAGAACGAAACCGGCTGGGTGGAACGCCTGCCGAAGGTGGGGTCGGACGGTACGGATATCATGGTAAAGTCCATTATCTACATCACCCTCCTGAACCTGTTTATAAAGGAGTCGACGCACAAGACGGCCGGACACTTCAGGGTGCACTGCATCATCGATGAAGTAGGCAAAATCGCCACCAGCTACATGAAGGAACTGTTGCAGTTTACCGGCGGCCGCAATATCTTGCTGGTAAACGGCCTGCCCAACGAAAGCAAGCTGGAAATGCACTACAACGCCACCTACAAGTTGCGTAACGGTGCCCGAGACACCATGCTGCTGCAAAAGATTTTGACGAATACGATCGAAGTGTAGCGGACTCATCCAACCTTCCACATTCATTTTAGATAATAAAGAAAACCCAAATGATTATTTCCAGAGAAACCGCCAAAACATTACTGCGCCTGTTGCAGGATAAGGAGGAACTGAATAAAAGCGAGTTTGCCGGCAGCGGAAAGAGGCTGGCAGACGAACTGGTTCAGGAAGGCATCCTGACAGAAAAACGCATCGGGAGCAGCATGTTCAAGGTAAAATGTTCTTATCCCAGCCGGTTATCAGATTTTCTAAGGAATCGCTTCAGCATTCCTTCCCTGGAACGTTATATCGACCTTATGGAAAACGACGAAGCTACACGGGCTCAGGCTGTTGCCGCTGCCGGAAATTCAAAACACAAAAGCGGAAAGATATTAACCGGCTTCCTGGTGAACGCTATCGAGCCGATTGAACTACAGATGAACGGCGAGAAGCTAATGGTGTCCCCTTCAGAAACATACTTTACCTTTATCAGCGACTATAAAAAGTGCACCCCTCCAGAAGGCACCACAATCGTTGGGGTGGAAAGCCTTGACTGCTTTAAATATATAAGCCGCCAAAAACAGCTGTTCCGGAACAGGCGCTGCCTCTTTGTCTGGCGTTACCAGAACAGCAACGACATTGCAGACTGGCTGAAGGGGCTACCGAACCCTTATCTTCATTATGGCGACTTCGACCTAAAAGGAATACACATTTACTTGACCGAATTTCGGACAAAAATCGGTGCGGAACGATGCGCCTTTCTGGTGCCGGAAGGCATTGGCTATTGGCTGGCCCATCGGGGGAACCGACAGCTTTTTTTACAGCAGGAAAAAAGCCTAAAAAACGTTGACTTCGAAAAATATCCAGAAGTTAGCGACCTTGTCCATCAAATTAAAACCTGTCAAAGGGGATTGGAACAGGAGTTTTTCATTGATCTTCAGTAAATATAGTTTCTTTCCAGTCTCTATTGGTTTTAACAAACACGGTTGAGGTGTAGAACCACGGCATCCCCTACTTTAGCAGCATGAAAAAGAATCGTTGGCGGAAGGTATGGATGAGTGCCCTGGTAACGGGCCTGTTATTTTCGGTTGCCCCTGACGGTAAGGCGCAGGCCCTGCCCAAGCGTACCCTGCTGGCGGTGTCGAAGGTCGACCACACGCTGGCGATCGTGGACCCCGAAAGCCTGAAGGTGCTGGCCCGCGTGCCGGTGGGCGCCGACCCGCACGAGGTGCTGGCGGCACCCGACGGCAAAACGGCCTACGTTTCCAATACGGGCTACGGCAGCTTCCACGAACTGAACATCATCGACCTCGAAGCGCAGAAGGCCCTTCCCTCTTTCGACACCGCACCCCTGTTCGGTCCCCACGGGCTGGCTTTTGCCGGCGGCAAACTGTGGTTCACGGCCCAGGGCTCGAAGGCCGTCGGCCGCTACGATCCCCAGTCAGGCAAAATGGACTGGGCCATGGGCACTGGGCAGAACACCACCCACATGCTCCACGTGACCGATGATGCAAAGCAGGTATATACAACAAATGTGGAGTCCGGCACGGTCAGTATTTTTGAAAACAAGCTGTTGCCGCCCACCGTGCCGCCGACCGGCGTGCTGCCCCCGGGCGCCCAACCCCGCCTCGACTGGGTGCAGACCCTGGTGCCGGTAGGCAAAGGGGCCGAAGGTTTTGATGTGGCCCCCGATGGCAAGGAGTTGTGGACCGCAACTCCCGATGGCAAATTATATATCGTCGATATGGATGGGCGCAAGCTGGCCACTACCCTGGAAGCGAACCTTCCCGGCGCCCACCGCCTGCAATTCAGCCCCGATGGAGGCCGGGTGCTGGTCGTCAGCGTCCGCACCGGCGAACTGGCCGTCTTTGATGCCCGCACCCGCAAGGAAATCAAGCGCCTGCAGATCGGCCGGGGCGCGGCCATGCTGATGGACCCCGTGGGCAACCGGGCCTTTGTTTCCTGCACCCCCGACCATTACATCGCCGTGATTGATTTGGAAAAGCTGGAAGTTTCCGGCCGCCTGGAGATCGGCGGCCGCCCCGACGGCCTGGCCTGGGCGGTAAGACCTGAATAAAAACAGAAGGGCGGTGCATGGCACCGCCCTTTCCGCATATCTATTTCCCGGCTTACTTCTTTTTAATCTCAAACCGGTCCAGGTTCATTACCTTATCCCAGGCAGCTACAAAGTCGTTTATAAACTTTTCCTGTGCATCGGCACTGGCATATACTTCGGCAACGGCCCTGAGTTCGGAATTGGAGCCAAACACCAGGTCGGCCCGGGTAGCGGTCCACTTCGGCTGGCCGGTTTTCCGGTCGGTACCCAGGTACAGTTCCCGGTCTTCTCCCATGGCTTTCCAGGCAGTGCCCATATCCAGCAGGTTCACCAGAAAGTCATTGGTCAGCACACCCGGCCGGTCGGTAAAGATACCGTGCTTCGAGCCGTCAAAATTGGTATTGAGGGCCCGCATGCCGGCTACCAGCACCGTCAGCTCGGGCACCGAAAGCGTCAACAGCTGCGCCTTGTCGATCAACAGGGCTTCGGTGGAAGCGGCGGCGTGGAACTTACGGTAGTTGCGGAAACCATCCGCCGCCGGCTCCAGGTATTTAAAGGAATCCACGTCGGTCTGCTCCTGCGAAGCGTCCATGCGGCCCGGGGTGAACGGCACGGCAATGGTAACGCCGGCCTCTTTCGCCGCCTTTTCCACAGCGGCACACCCGGCCAACACGATCAGGTCGGCCAGGGATACTTTTTTGCCCCCTTCGGCTGCCTCGTTAAATTCCTTCTGAATGCCTTCCAGCACCGATAACGCCTTCGCCAACTGGATCGGGTTGTTGACCTGCCAGTCCTTTTGCGGGGCCAGGCGGATACGGGCCCCATTGGCGCCGCCCCGCTTGTCGGAACCCCGGAACGTAGAAGCGGAAGCCCAGGCAGTGGCAACCCATTCGGATACACTTAACCCGGCACCCAAAATTTTCCCTTTCAGGATGGCGATATCCTGTTCATCAATCAACGGGTGATCCACCTCGGGAACAGGATCCTGCCAGATCAGTTCTTCCTGGGGCACTTCCGGTCCCAGGTAACGGGCTTTGGGGCCCATATCGCGGTGGGTGAGCTTAAACCAGGCGCGGGCAAACGCATCGGCAAAGGCTTCGGGGTCTGCCAAAAACTTCCGGGAGATCTTTTCATACACCGGGTCCAGCCGTAACGACAGGTCGGTCGTCAACATCGTAGGACGGTGCTTTTTGGAAGGATCGTGCGCATCGGGAATAATGTCGCCGGCATCCTTGGCCACCCACTGGTGGGCGCCGCCGGGGCTCTTGGTCAGCTCCCATTCAAAGCCGAACAAATGTTCAAAAAAGCTGTGCCCCCACTGGGTAGGCGTCGTGGTCCAGGTGACTTCCAAACCGCTGGTGATGGTATCGCGGCCTTTACCGGCGCCAAAGCTGTTGGCCCAGCCTAAGCCCTGCAATTCCAGGCCGGCTGCCTCGGGTTCTTTTCCCACATGGTCGGAAGAGGCCGCTCCATGCGTTTTGCCAAAGGTGTGCCCGCCGGCGATGAGGGCCACGGTTTCTTCATCATCCATGGCCATGCGGCCAAAGGTGACGCGGATATCATGGGCGGCCGCCAGGGGGTCGGGGTTGCCGTCCGGTCCTTCGGGGTTCACATAGATCAGGCCCATGTGGGCTGCAGCCAGCGGCGCTTCCAGTTTGCCGGCGTGCATCTGGCCATCGGCGGGTTCATCCGACTGTACCACACCGTGGGCCGCCACACCTTCCACGCCTTTGGGATAGCGGTCTTCATTGCCCAGCCAGGTGCTTTCCGAACCCCAGTACACGTCTTCGGCAGGTTCCCACACATCGGCCCGGCCGCCGCCAAAACCAAAGGTTTTAAAGCCCATGCTTTCCAGGGCCACGTTGCCGGCCAGGAGCAGCAGGTCGGCCCACGAAATATTTTTGCCATACTTCTGTTTGACGGGCCACAACAGCCGGCGCGCTTTATCGAGGCTCACATTGTCGGGCCAGCTGTTGAGGGGCGCAAAACGCTGCAGGCCCATGCCGCCGCCACCGCGGCCGTCAAATACCCGGTAGGTGCCGGCGCTGTGCCAGGCCATACGGATGAACAGGGGCCCGTAATGGCCAAAGTCGGCCGGCCACCATTCCTGCGAGTCGGTCATGAGGGCGTGCAGGTCGGCCTTCAGGGCTTCGTAATCGAGACGTTGAAAGGCTTCAGCATAATCAAAATCCGGGTCCATGGGGTTCGATAAGGAGGAATGCTGGCGCAGGATGCCCACATTCAGCTTATTGGGCCACCAGTCGCGGTTCCGGGTACCCTCTCCGGCAACGGCCTGCTTCATGGTGCCATTGTGGAAAGGGCATTTGCTGATGTCTTGCGAATTTTTGTCCATGATCTTATTTTTCTGTGTTAAAATTTGGAGGGAGATCGCTACGCAATTATCGGATTGAAATATAGCGATATTGCAAATTACTAACAACAGCCAGATAGTCAGGATCAGTTAATTTTATGGCTCCATAGTTTTTCTCTATAACGCCGGCGCCGCCGAAAGCAGGATGCGTGGATCCGGACAAAAAAACACAGGCCGCTTGTCCGGCCTGTGGCAATTGCAGGTAGTTTTGGTTGCGACGGTTCCATGTAAACTTTCGGGGCAGCAACAGCATGCACAGCTGTTGAAGTATATGTCCCTGTCCCAACAGCAGCCCCCTTATGGTTTCGCCTCAGTTCGGGAACATTTCGGACAGGAAGAAGTCGGGGTTGATGGAGGTGTATTTATCCACTGCCAGGGGGTATTCGCCCAGGGCGATCCGGAGCAAGCCCCGGCCCTGCCGGATGTGCCACACGTACAGCCTCTTCCCCAATGCCGGCTTCACCATCACCTCCGGCAGCAGCTCCTCCAGCAAACCGTTCCAGCAGGCTTCTTCCAGCTGCTCGGAGGGCGTGGCGGGCTTGCGGCCGGCAGCCGCGTCTTTATGCGTCAACTGTCTGCGGGAAAGAGAGCTGGTCGTTACCAAAAGGATTTCCTGGTGAAGAGCATTCGTTTGCATATGATGAAGATTTAAGCAGATTCGGGAAAAAGGTTATCCGCCGGCCGTTGTGTGGTGCACTTACCTCAATAAATCCGGTAAACCGGCCAACTGTTACCGGTAAAATTTCCGTTGCACCAAAAAAGCTCCTAAAAACACAATGCAGGCTTCTTTGTACCTTTAACAGGAGTGGCTTTTCTTTCCCTATGCAAGTTCCCCGACCCTAACTCTTTATTACTTGTTTATGCAACAGTGTCTGAAGAGGTTTTTGAGGCTGGCGGCCGTTTTCATAGGGGTCCTGTTGGGCTGCCGCTCCCCTCTTTATGCCCAGCCCGCCCTGCAGGACAGCCTGCAGCAATTGCTGCGCTACTTCCAGGAACATGCCCCTACCGAAAAGGTAAAAGAGGCGGCCCGGGAGGCCGGCGCAGGGTTCCGGTCCGGCCCGTTGGATAGCGCACTGTCCCGAAAGCTGCTGGCGGCCGACGACCTGTTGGTACAACAGGGCATAAAGCTGAACCGGCAAAAAGTTCATGCCTACGCCAGCACCCTGGTGCAGGCCTTACAACAACTGCCTTCCGAAAACCGGCATCCCGACCTGGCTGCCGGCTTTATTTACCTTGCCAACCACTACATGATTTGGACCCAGTACAAGGAAGCCCTTCCGGCATATGAACGGGCATTGGCCCTTTATAAATCCCGTGGAGACAGTTTGCCGGAATATGCGGCCTGCCTGTATTACATAGCCCAGCTGTACAAGACCACCGGAAAGCTGGAAAAAGCGCTTTCTGCTTGCCTGCTGACCGTGGAAACCCGCAAAAAGTACTTGGGAATGGCCCACCCGGATTACGCCAAAACCATCAACTTCCTGGGCAGTCTCTATCACACCCAGGGCCAGTTCCGGAAGGCCCTGGAATTATATGAACAGGCATTGACTATTTACAGGAACTTACCGGGGAGCCGCAATGCCGACAGTGCCGCCGTGTTCTATAACATGGCCAATTTATACAAAAGCACGGGCCAGTACGAAAAAGCCCTGCCGCTGTACCAGCAGGCCCTGGCCATCCGGAAGAAAGAAGTGGGCGAGGAACATACCGATTACGCCATCGTACTCCACAACCTGGCTAACCTGTACAAAAGCACGGGACAGTTCGAGCGGGCAAGGACCCTGTACCTGAAAGTCCTGAAAATCAGGAAAAACAACCTGGCCCCGGGCCACCCGGATTTTGCCACCACCCTCAACAACCTGGGCAACCTGTATAAAAATGACCGGCGGTTCCCGGAGGCCCTGGACCTGTACCGGCAGGCGATCGCCCTGCGGAAAAAAGCCCTGACCGAAGATAACTGGGATTATGCCACCACCCTCAACAACCTGGCTTTCGCCTACGCCGGACTAGAGCAGTATGACAAAGCGCTGCCCCTGTACCTGAAGGCCCTGGACATTTATAAAGCCGAGAGCGGGGAAAGCCACCGCGATTATGCCTCCACGCTGAATAACCTGGGCGACCTGTACCGCGCTACCCGGCAGTACCAAAAAGCGTTGCCGCTCTACCAACAGGCCGTGGCCATCCGCCAAAAAGCCCTGGGTGCGGACCACCGCGATTACGCCATCGGCCTGAACGACCTGGGCCTGATGTACGCCACCTTTGAAAGGGATGCCGAGGCCGCCCTCCTGCTCACCCAAGCCTCCCATACCATGCTGAAGCATTTACAGCAATCCTACACTACCTTTTCGGAACAGGAGAAAATGGCCTTCCTGAAGCGGGAATCCCGGCTGTTCAGCGGCCTCCCCTCCATGCTGTATGCCCACCACATCAGCCGTTCTCCGGCCGTGCAGCAGGTTTATGAAAATGAGCTGGCGCTCAAAGGCATGGTGCTGGAGGATCAGCGCCAGGTCTTTCAACTGATCCGTAATAGCGGGGACGACTCGGCCGTGAAGCTGTATGAACACTGGCGCCTCAACAAAGCGGCCATCGGCCTGCAACTCCTGTGGCCCACGGACAGGCGGCAGCCTTCGCTGGACAGCCTTCAGGAAGCCACGAACCTGCTGGAGCAGCAGTTGTCGCGTCGCGCTGCCGCCTTCCGCAGCCTGCAGCAAAGCCGCTCCGTTACCCCGGCGGATATCTCCCGGAACCTCAAACCCGGGGAGGCCGCCGTGGAATTCCTCCGCTTCTCCCTCTACCGCCACCAATGGACGGACAGCGTCGTGTATGCGGCCCTCGTACTGCGGCCTGGCGATACTGCCGCCTGCTTTGTGCCGCTGTTCGAGGAACAACAACTGCAGCGCCTGCTGAAACCCCTGATGACGGCCAAAAACTATTTCACCCAGTACGAAGCCCTGGCCCGGCTATACAGTGCGCCCGGCAATGCCACCCGCCCCTCGCTGTATTCACTCATCTGGAAACCCCTGGAAAAATACCTGGCCGGCGCCCATACAGTTTATTACGCCCCCGCCGGCCTGCTGCACCGCATCGCCTTCGGCGCCCTGCCCCCCGACGCCTCCCACGCCCTCATCGACCGGCTGCAGCTCAAACAGGTACTGAGCACCCGTACGGCCGGCCTGCCCGCCGCCCCGCTCCAAAAACCAACCTCCGTGGCCCTCTGGGGCAATATTGATTATAAAACCGCCGGCTACACGCCCCCCCTTGCCCGCCAAAGCTTCCCCGGTACCCGGTCGGCAGCCGATGCCGACCCGCCCGCCGCCCCTGCTCACCCCGCCGGTGACCGGGAAGGGGAAGAAGGGGCCTGGGATACTCTGCCCGGGACCAAAAGGGAAATCGACAGCCTGGAAAACCTGTTCCGGCAGGCGGGTATCCCTGTGGAGGTGGACAGCGGCGCCCTGGCTACCGAAACTGCCTTCAAGGGGTTGTCGGGCAACAGCCCGAAGGTGGTGCACATTGCCACCCACGGGTTCTTCCTGCCGGCCCACCCACCCAAAGACAGCCTGGCGGCGCCCGAAGGAAAAAATAGCTATACATCGCCGGCAGATCCCATGCTGCGCAGCGGGCTGGTGCTGGCCGGCGGCAACCTCACCTGGAAGAGGGGGCCGGCTGTAGCAGACCAGGAAGACGGGATCCTGACGGCATACGACATTACCCAAATGGATCTCAGCCATACTGGCCTGGTCGTCCTGAGCGCCTGTGAAACCGCCCTGGGGGAGGTCCAGGGCTACGAAGGCGTGATCGGGCTGCAGCGGGCCTTTAAGCTGGCGGGAACAAGGCAATTGCTGATGAGCATGTGGCGGGTTCCCGACCATCAAACCTCCGAGCTGATGACCCTGTTTTACCGCAATTGGATCGGCGGACAGCCACCCCGGGCGGCCCTGCGCAGCGCCCAGCTAAAGCTGAAGGAAAAATACACCTTCTTTTACTGGGCCGCTTTTGTGCTGGTGGAATGACCGCCCTGCGCCCGCTGCGACACCGCACCCCTGTTTAAATAAATAAGGTAAAAAATGGTCCCGGAGGGGTAACAAGCACCGGCCCGGCCGGATATAATGGTACGAATGATCCCCGGGACCAGGAAACAAGCCCGGCAATAAAAGCCGGGGCCCTGCCTGAGGGTGCCAGGAACCGGACCTAGAGAAAGGATAACCGAAATTACCGAAGAGCTAACATCTCCAAATAAATAATCTATGAATGATTATCTATCCGACAAAATCGATCAATATAGCAACCGGGAAATGAGCTTGGAAGAGCGTTTGCGGTTTCAGCAAGAACAGGCCGCCCGGGAAGAAACGGCCACCCTGTTTATCGATGCCTACCTCAGCGGCGAAATGAGCGCCGCGGAACGGCGGCTCTTTGAAGCGGAACTTGCCGAAAACCGGGAACTCGCCTCCCTGTTTGAGCTGTACCAGGCCATTGAAACCGAAATGCGGGCATCCCAAAAAGCCGCCCCGGAAGGAGCAGTTGCGCTGCAGCATTCCCTGCAGCAACTGAATGCCCAGTACTTTCCGAGCCGGGGGCCCACCGGCCGGGTAAGAAACCTGGGGGTCCGCCGCCTGATGGCCGTGGCAGCCTCCCTGCTGCTGTGCCTGTCGCTGGGCCTGCTCTGGTGGGCCTCCCGGCCGGGAAAGCCCGTACCGGATGGCGCCGTCGCTGTCCGGGAAACAGTAGCGACCCCGCCGCCGAATAGCCCTGCGCCCGTAAAGACGCCCCTGGCGGGCGCCCCTGCCCCGCTTACAGCAGCTCCCAGCGCGGAAGCCCGGACACAAGCCGCACCGCCCCGCGAACAACCCGTCAAAAAGATCCCCCGTAAGAAAAGGGGGCCCTCCCAACCGCAAACGGACAAGATGTTTGCCAGCAACTTCCAGGTCGACACCCTGTTCGCAGGAGTGATCACGACGGAGAATGATTCCAACTGGAACAAGGTGCAGGAGTATTTAAAAAGCAATCATTACGAGGACGCCCTTGCGAAGATCGATGTTTCCAAATTCCACCATTCCCCGAACGGCCGGCAAGACAACTTGAGGGGAGGCGATGAAGCGGAAATGAACGAATCAAAAAAAATGGTGACGGTGTTTTATGGCCCCTACTACAAAGCACAATGCTACCTGGCTCTGGGCCAGCCGGAAAAGGCCATACCGGAACTGGAAACGGCCTTAACCATAGGGGAGGAAGTACTGCAATACAAAGCTAAATGGTACCTGGCGCTGGCCTTCCTCAAAACCAACCGCCTGCAGGAAGCGAAAACCTTGTTGCAACAACTTGCCGGCAGGCCCGAAGAGGAGGCCTTCCAACAGGAAGCCCAAAAGCTCCTCCGCGAACTCCACTAACCGGGCAACGTCCGAAACAGAGTAGTCCCTCCACATCACCAAAACGACCCACTGCTGCCACCAGGAACTAAAAATAGAGGCTGTCTCCTGTTCACCAACACGGGAGGCAGCCTTTTCAAATAAGGGTATTCTACTATAACGGTAACCGTCAGGCGCATAAATTTTGGCGAAGGCCCTTACGCCTTTACCTTTCTTTAGTACTTCTGGCGGGACCAGCCCTGCTGAGCCGGGAAAAAATACCGCCTGATTTTATAAATTATCCTTTTTTAACATCCGAATATTGGAGAGGAAGTTTAAATTTGTAGGTCCCCCAGCCTTATGGGTTCCGGCTCTATCCTGCTACACACCTGATTGCCCGAATTCTTTGAACAACCACTGCGCTTTCGTTCCGGCACGCAACCACCCGGTGGTTGATGGAAAATAAATAATGCTCCCGCTCTCTCCTTTGAAAATGCAGGTTCTACCCTTGAATAACGCTTATTCAGGATTACTTATCGAAAAAATTTTTTGATTATGGCCGATGAAATTTACCCCTTGTCCCCGGCAAGGCCTGCCCAGGAAAATGTTCATCCCGATCAGAAGTACATCCAGGCACTGCTGAACAATGACACGATCCTGCTGAAGGAGCTTTACCAGCGGTACTCGGCAAAGATCCGGCGGATGGTGGTGCAAAACAACGGCACCGAAAACGACGCGGCCGACATTTTCCAGGAGGCCCTGCTGGCCATTTACTACAAGGCACAAGCGAAAAGCTTTCAACTGACCTGCCCGCTGGATGCCTTCCTCTATGTCATCTGCCGCAACAAATGGATCAGCGAGCTCCAGAAGAGAAAGAACCACCGGATCCTCTTCACCGATACGGAAAAGTACGACCAGATCGGCGATGACAGCCAGAAGGTATCGGAAGACTGCCTGGCCCTGCAGGCACGCGGCGACCTGGTACGCGAAAAGTTTGCCCTGCTGGGCGACAAGGCCAAACGCCTGCTGCTGCTCAGCTGGAGCGGGAAGCCCCTGGAAGAAGTGGCCCGCATCCTCGGCGTGTCGTACGGCTATGTCCGTAAGAAAAAATGCGAGTACATGGCCAAACTGGCCTCCCTGGTGAAAGGGGCCGCCGGCTTTGATTCGCTAAAGGGATAGCCGTAGGACCAGCCTCGCGGGTCCATACGGTAAAGAAACGAATAAGGACAGCCCCGGAGCTGTCCTGTTTTATGTTCTTAGGGAGGAAGCCCGTACCATCAGCTCGGAAGGCAGTACGATGGTATAATTCGGCTTCAGGGAGGAGGTGCCTTCGAGCTGATCGATCAGGCAGTTGGCCGCCAGCTCGCCCATCTCCCGCCCCGCATAGTTGATGGTGGTCAGCTTCGGCTCCACCACCCGGCTGACGACGTCGTTGTTGAACCCCACCAGGGCGATGTCGCCCGGCACCCGCAGACCGGCATCTTTGAGGGATTGCATGCAGACGGCGGCGCAGAGGTCGTTCACCACGAACAGGCCGTCGGGGCGCTCCTCCATTTCCAGCACCTGCCGGGCCGCTTCGATGCCGGCGCTTTCGCTCAGGTCGGTGATCAGCAGCTGTTCGGGCGTAAAGGGCAGGTCGTATTCCGCCAGGGCTTTCTTAAAGCCGTTCAAGCGGTCGATATACACGTTCTGCGCCAGGTTGCCGGTCACCTGCATGATCTTTTTGCAGCCCTGCCCGATCAGGTGCACGCCCGCTTCATAGCCGGCCTTGAAGTTGTCGATCACTACCTTGATGCCCGTAGCTTCGGCTTTCACCCGGTCGAAATAAACGATAGGGATACCCCGCTCCAGGAAGGGCTCATAATGCGAGAGGTCGGTGGTGTCGTAGGCCAGCGACACGATCAGGCCGTCCACCCGTTTGTGAAAAAGGTTTTTCGTGTTGGCCTTCTCGTGGTCCGCCGACTCACTGGAGTGCACGATGATGATATCGTACTGGGCCTCGGCGGCTTTCTTTTCGATGCCGCTGAGGACGGAGGTGATGAAATGGCTGTTCAGCTCGTGTACGATCACCGCGATGGTATAGGTTTTCTGGCTGCGCAGGTTGCTGGCAAAGTTGTTCTTGCGGTACCCCACCTTCTCCGCCAGCTCGCTCACCTTGCGCTTGGTCTTGCGGCTGACCGCCGGGTGGTCACTCAGCGCCCGGCTGACGGTAGCCACTGACACGTTCAGCTGCTCCGCCAGGTCATATATCGTTAGTTCTTTTTTATTTTCCATTTTTAGAAATTACTACCTCGCTTACCGGGAGGTTTTTTGGGAAAAGGGTTTGGTTTCGGGGAGCGTGCTGTAGGCTTTTTTCAGGCCGCCCAGGTCCACCCGGATCTCCTGGAGCACCACGCCGGGGTCCACGCTGTAGACACGGAGGGAATGGGCACCCTTGCCCAGGGCGGACAGCGGCAGCTGTTTCGTCGCCCGGTTTTTCAGCACGTTCTGCTTCCACTCTTCGCTGCGGCCGACGGTGCGGAAGTCCGCCACCTGCAGCGGGCCGCCGTCTACCGACACGGCATAGCGCATGCTGTAGGCTTTGTGCAGCGGGTGGGTGGGCAGGGTAAAGACAGTAGCCACCGCATTCGCCGGCGAAAAGGTATAAAAATCGTATTCGACGAACGAGGCGTGCTGCTTTATCCAGGCGGTATCGCCCAGCTGCAGGGTATCTTTCAGCGCCACGGCGCCTGCTTCGAGGGCCTCGCCGGTGTATCCCTGGCCGGCCAGCAGCTTCCAGGGGCCCGAAGCCCGGTTCGACTGCCGGCTGTAATGGGCGGCATGCAGGGCCACATAGCCGTTGTTCTCGATAAAGCCTTTGTAGCCTGGTGCCAGGGAAAGCGGCCTGCCGGTGACGCGAACGGGCACCTGTTTGCCGCCGCCTTTGAAGGTGATTTTGCCGTCGAGGGGCGTTTTGCCGGGCGCCTTACTCCAGTCAACGGTCACCCATAGCCGCACCTGCTGTTGCCCCGCGCCATCGAGGCGGCCGGCCGTCTGCGACAGGCGGATGCGGGGATCGGAGACCGAAGCGGTCCAGGCCACCGGCCGGCGGTCGTGCAAAAAGATATCGACAAAAAACTGCTGGCGGTTCAGCGGGTCGAAGGCGGGCAGCTCCAGGGTGCCGGCAGCGCCCACCAGCGAGGAATCGGGCCGTACAAAGCCCTCGGGGGCCACGCCCCAGCCCGGCAGGCCGGCGGGCGCCTCCTGCGGCAGCACGGGCGCCTGGTACACCGGCAGCTCGCGGGGCTTCCACGACATCATGTGTTTCCACTTGCCCCCGGCCAGCTGGTTGTTGAAATAATCCGTTTCCTTCACGATGCTGTCGAAGGCCGCCTGCGCCTTTTGGGCATAACCGGCGGCGCTGGACCGTTGCTGCAGGGCGTAGAAATGGCTTTTATCGCGGTATAGGAACTTTTTATTCATCAGCGAAGCCCCCACCACCGGGTAATATACCAGTTGGTAAAAGGCATCCTGGTCCTTTGGCGCTACCTGGGGACGCAGCGCTCGGACCTGCCGTTCCAGGTCGGCGTAGCGGTCAATGCGGCGCTGGGCTTCGTCGCCGTAAAAGAAATGATTGAATTCCGAATAAGCCGTTTTGGTGGTGGGCTCGGTCTGGCTCCAGCCCATGAACTCGGGCCGGCGCTCGAAGGCCAGTTGGTAGTACTCCCATAAAATATGGCCGATCTGCGCGGCCCTCTGGGACCCGAAAAGAAAGGCGGCCCAGCGGGCCAGGTGCTGCCGGGTGTAGGCGGGATCCTGGAACGGGGCCGCGTTGTAGGCCATGTCCATAAACTGCTCTATATTGTATTCCAGGGGTTTGATATCGCCCACATTAAGCACCCACACCCGGTTCGAGCCGTTTTCATAGGCCTTCATCATCTCCTCCCGCACCAGGCCGGGATGGGTGGAGCCGAGCCAGAGGTAGTCGTGGGGACGGCCCCAGTACGAGGCATGGTAGTACACGCCCGAGCCGCCCGGCCGCGCCGCTTCCTCATTGTTGTTCAGCCGGTGGATATAGCCGTAGTTGTCGTCGGGCCATACCAGGGTTACGTCTTCGGGAACCTTTAATCCATTGTCATAAATGTCCAGCACTTCTTTGTAGGCGGTAAACACCTGCGGCACCGCGGTGGCATCCTGGTGCATGTATTGCGCCAGCAGTCCCCTTTGGTCTGCGATAATGCGCTCCAGCAGGGGGATGGCCTCCTTCGGTCCTTTGACGCCTTCCATGGCGCCGTCGTGCACGCCCCGCATGCCGATGGTATACAGGGCATTCACGCCGCTGCTTTCCTTTACCCGGTCTTCCCAGTATTTATAAACGGTTTCCTTGTTGGTCAGGTAGTTGAAAGCACCCATGGTCTTTTCCTTCCACTCCCCTACGTTGTTGCGCAGCATGGGCTCGGCATGCGAGGAGCCCACCACGATGGCGTAATCCGCAGCCACCTGCGCATTGCCGGGATAATGAAAAAAGGCCTTGGTGCTGGGGTGCATGGCCGGCCAGATCAAGTTGGCCTTCAGGCGCAGCAGCAGCTCAAACACTTTTGCATAGGTTTTGGGGCCGATATCGCCGGTTTCGGGCTCAAAGGTTTTTTCCGCCCAGGGCTGCAGGCCCCAGTCTTCGTCGTTGATGAAGATGCCCCGGAACTTTACCGAAGGCGCAGGCGCCATGAATTTTCCGGCCACGTACACTTCCTCCCGGTGCTGCGGCGCCGCGTCGGCCCACCAGTAAAAGGGCGACACGCCCATGCGTTTCGACAGCTCGAACAGGCCGAAGGCCGTACCGCGGGGGTCGCTGCCGGCCACCACCAGGGCCTGGCCGCCCCTGCCAAAAGGATTTTCTACCACCGAAATGCCGAAGCGCTCCCAAGCCCCTTTCAGGCCGGAAGCTTCCAGCTTTTTATTATTTACCAACTGGTCAACGAGCCGGCTTTGACCGATCGTGCCCACGATCACGCCTGTAACCGGAACTACGGCCGTACTGTCCAAAGCGGGGCGAATGCCCGTCACCAGGGCCACATCCTCCCGGAAAGCCCGGGCGGCGATCTTCGCCACCGCGGCATCGGCGGCATCCACGTAGAGGGGAACGGCTTTTTGGGCGGCCACCAGCGGGAAGGCCCCGGGTTGTCTTTTGGAAGTTACGGACAGGGAAGTTTCGGACGGCTGCTGGGCCCCTGCGGTCAGGGCGACGGCAGCGGCAAAAAGCAGGGCAATGCCCTGGGGCAAAAAAGGACAACGGCGAACAATCATGATCTGTGGGTTAAAAAATGCAACGGAAAAAATCCGGTCCGGGGCTCAAATTAGGGCTTCGCGCCCAAAAGCGCATCCTGCCCGCCCCTGCTTTAATACAGCGCCGCCGGAAAAATGGGGGGAGGCAGCGGCCGTTTTTTAGGTGAATTATACTTGATGAAATTTCGGATGTCGGATTTCGGAACCCTTCAAAGGAGACAGACTCCTACATCTATCAAGGGGATCCGGAATCCGAAATCCGACATCCGAAATTCAATTATATCCCGGGTTCTGCTCCATTTTGCCTTCCCGGTTGCGTTCGATCTCGGCGGCGGGTATAGGCCAGAGGTTGTGGTAGGGCTGAATATCGCTGTAGCCTGCATAAGGGTTGCAGCGCTTCACCCGGGCGTACAGCAGGCCCAGGCGCATCAGGGTCAGCCGCCGTTTTTCCTCCACGCCCAGCTCCCGCATCCGCTCGTCGAGGATGTAGTCGAGGGTAACATCTGAAGGGGTGATCAGCGATGCCCGGGCCCGGGCCCGCACCACGTTGATGTCGGCCGCCGCCAGGTCGGCCCGCCCCAGGCGCCAGTAGGCCTCGGCCCGCAGCAAATAAGTTTCGGCCAGGCGAAACAGGTACTGGTCGGTATAGGTGCCGCCGGCATTGAGGTTCAGCTCCCACGGCACGGCGTCCCGGGCGGTGGCGTACAGGTTGTCCGGATGATCGAAGGGGGTGGTGACCTTCGACTGGTAGGCATACATTTCCCGGGAGGGCACGGTCACCCCCGGCGGGGGCGCCTGGGTATGGAGGGTTTGCCCGAAAAGCGGGGAAACCGGGTTGGTGTACACGAACCGCCGCACGAAGTTGTGGTTGGCATTGCGGATGTCCGTTGTAAAATCGCTTTGCCAGATGCTGTCGCTGAAGTACTTGGTGGAAACGGCCCAGCCGATGCCGCGGCCGCCGGTATAGTCGCCCACGGGCCAGCGGAAGGGATATGTGGTGCCCACCTTCACATCACGCAGGTTGGGGGCATGGTGGCGTTCAAGCAGGTACGACCCGGCCTGGGCCGTGGAGGTGGCGCCGCCTCCCAGCACGTCGGTCTCGAACTGGATCACCCAGATGCCTTCCGTATTGCCCGAAGTGCGGTTCTGGTTGTTGCGGCGGAAGAGGTCCCAGTACACGTCGCCGGGGGTTTCGGTCTTGCGGCTGCCGAACCGGGCGGTCATCAGGGCCAGGCTGGGGTTGCCGATAACCACCGAAGCGGCCGAGACGGCCGGGTCGTACCGGCCGGCGGCCAGGTACACCTCGGAAAGCAGGTGCCAGGCCGCCAGGTTGCTTATCTCTCCATCCTTTACGGCGGAGAGGGCGGGCAGGTTGGCGGCGGCAAACTGGAGGTCCTGGATGGCCTGGGTCAGGATCGCCGCCTTTGTAGCCCGGGTAAAGTTTACCTGAGGGGCAATCACCTCCTCCAGCACCAGGGGCACGCCTCCGTACAGGTAGGCCAGGGTGCGGTAGCCCAGGGCCCGGAAGAATTTCGCACGGGCCTCGGTCAGCTTTTTCTCGGCCGGCGTCATTTTCGAGCCGTCGATGCGGCTCAGCACCGTATTGGCCTCGGCCACGATCTTGAACAGGTCGCGCCAGTGTACCTGGGGAATATCGGCGCCGCCCGTAGGGCCGTAGGCGATGAGCATATTGGTATGGCGGCGCACGTTGGGCTGGCCGTCGAATACAAGGTCGGTGCCGTAGAGGTAATCGAAGGGGTAGTTCTCGTCGCGGTTGTAAAACTCCCGCCGCACCAGGTTGTACAGGTTATTGACCGAGGCATTGAAGTCGTTGTAGGTGACAAAGGCGTTGGAGGTACTGAAAAAGTCCAGCGGCTCCTCGTCGAGGAAGCTTTTTTTGCAGGAACAGAACGCCCCCAGAAACAGCAGCAGGGCCAGGCAGTAGCGCGTTTTCATACAAAGGAGCGATTAAAAAGTTAGGTTAAAGCCCATGGAATACGTCTTCATCAACGGCCGCCCGCTATCGGTCAGTCCCAGGCCGCTTTCGGGGTCCCAGCCTTTCCAGCGGGTCCAGGTCACGAGGTTCTTGCCGCTGGCATACAGGCTGAGGGTCTGGGCACCGTGCTTTTTCAACAGGCGCTGCGGCAGGTTGTAGGTCAGCGACACGTCCTGCAGCCGCACAAAGCTCCGGCTCTTGTAAACGGAGGGGGTGATGGCCGGCGCCTGGATGGAGCGGGGATACTCGGCCCCGGGGTTGCGGGGCGACCAGTAGTCGATGGCGCTCCAGTAGTTCAGGCGCAGGCCGTTGTCGTCGCGCTTGCCGCCCAGGCCGTTGAAGTTGTAGCCGAGGTAGCCGTAGCGCCCTCCCTGGATCGAGTTCAGGAACAGGCGGAAATGGAACGCCCCCACCTTCACGCTGTTGAGCAGGCTGAAGCGGAAAGAAGGTTCTTCCCTTCCCAGGATCACCCGGTCGGCAGGCGTGATCTCGTTGTCCTTCACCACGTCCACGATCCGGAAGGTGCCGGGGTAGAAATTGGCCGGGATGGCGTCGCCGATCTGGTAGAGGCCGTCGGTGCGGTAGTTGTAAATGGTGCCCAGCGAATGCCCGATAAACAGGATGTCGGCCACCAGGTCTTCCTCGCGGCCATCGCCGTTGGCATCCAGCCCTACCAGGCGGGTAATCTTGTTGGTATTGCGCGAAATCGAAAAAGTCGTGTTCCAGTCGAACAGCCGGGAATGGAGGTTGGTGGAGGTGAGGCCCAGCTCGATGCCCCGGTTGCGCACATTGCCCACGTTGGAACGCAGGTACGTAAAGCCGGTGGCGGTGGGAATGGACACATCGTACAGCAGGTCGTTGGTGGTATTGTTGTAATAGTCGAGGTTGCCCGACAGGCGGTTCTGCAGCAGCGAAAAATCCAGGCCGGCATTAAGGCCTCGGGTTTTCTCCCACCGCAGGTTGGGATTGGCCAGCGTCCGGATCTGCTGGCCGAAGGCAGGCGTACCGTTGTCGCCAAAGACATAGACCGGGCCGGAGATGACGATGGCCTGGGAGCTGTAGCGGCTGGTGAGGTTGCCGTTGGCGCCATAGCTGACCCGCAGCTTCAGCAGGTTTACCTGCGGCAGGCTGAAAAAGTCTTCGTTGTGGACGTTCCAGGCCAGGGCCAGGGAGGGGAAGATGCCGAACTTTTCGTTGGCGGCAAAGCCCGAAAACCCGTCGCGGCGGAGGGTGGCGGTGGCCAGGTAGCGGTCGTCGTAGCGGTAATTGACCCGCCCCATCTGGTAGTTGAGGGCTTCGCGCCAGGCGTTGGAGTTGACCGTGAAGAGGGCCGCCTGCTCCAGGCTGTTGAAGCCCAGGGTAAGGCGCGAAAAGCCGGCCGCCCGCACCTGGGTCTGGTTGTACCGGCGCTCGATGGCGCCGTACAGCAGGGTACCCGTCCAGCCGTGCTTGCCGAAGTCGCGGTTGTAGGTCAGGATATTGTCGAGGGTATAGTCGTAATAGTCCCGGTCGTCCTTGGTGGCCACGCCGGTACGGCCGGCCCCGTATTTGTTGGCGCCGTAGCTTTTTTCCACCCGGTAGTTGTTGCCGTAGTTGATGCGGTAGCTCAGCCCTTTGATCCGCCGCAGCGAGATTTCTGAAAA
This sequence comes from Huijunlia imazamoxiresistens, assembly GCF_037132455.1. Lineage (NCBI taxonomy): Bacteria > Pseudomonadati > Bacteroidota > Chitinophagia > Chitinophagales > Chitinophagaceae > Huijunlia > Huijunlia imazamoxiresistens. The sequence goes on from NZ_JBBBEI010000022.1 coordinate 53,293, forward strand.
CAGGTTGGCAAAAAAGCTGTTCCGGCGGTTTTCGTCCTCCACCTCGTTGGCGATAAAGGGGTTTTCGAGCTGCAGCTGGTCGGGCGATGGAATCAGGTTGCCCTCCGCATCGTAGGGCGTGAGCAGGGGCGAGTGCCGGGCAATGTCCGCCATCCCGGGCTCGGCGCCGCTGAAATCGTTGAACGAGCCGAAGGATTGGATGCCCACTTTCCATCCTTTGGCCACCTGCGCCTCGAGGTTGAGGCGGAGGGATTTTCGGCTGAACCGCTCCTGGATAAAAAATCCCTTCTGCCGGGTCAGGCCTCCCGAGATGAGGTAGGCGATGTGGGTACTGCCCCCGGTGAAGCTGAGTTGATGGTCCTGCAGGAAGCCCGGGTGGGTAGCCGCTTCCCACCAGTTGAAGTCGTTCGGCAGCAGCTTGCCCGAAGAGTCCTTCATGGTGAAGTCGACCTTGCCCGCCAGGTCGAAGGCAGGATTGGGGGTGGTATAGTCCGGCGCCAGGAAGGCTGAGTCGTAGTACAGGTCGCGGATCTTTTCCAAAAACTCGGCGCGGTTCAGGGGCCGCAGCTGTACCGTGGGGGCCTGGATGCCCATGGAGCTGGAAAACGATACCCGGGGCTTCTGGTTGTTGCGGCCCTTGCGGCTGGAAATGAGGATGACCCCGTTGGCCGCCTGGGCGCCGTAGACCGCCGCCGCGCTGGCATCTTTCAGCAGCTCCACCGAGGCCACGTCCTCGGGGTTGAGGTCGGACAGCGAGCCGGTGAAGGGTACGCCGTCCACGACCACCAGCGGCAGGGTATTGCCCGAGATGGTGGTGCGGCCCCGCACCTGCAACACCGGGTCGTCGCCGGCGCTCAGCACGGGACCTACGTCCAGGCCGGGCATGGTTCCCTGCAGCGACTGGGCGATATTGATATTGGGCGCATCGCGGAAGGCATCGAGGTCGGCGCTGGCCACGGCGCCGGTCAGGTCGCCTTTCTTTTGCATGCCGTAGCCCACCACCACCACGGTATTCATGTCCTGGGCGGCCTGGGTCAGGTGGATGTCGTACTGCTTTTCCACCCGGCTGAGCCGCACTTCGCGGGTTGCATAGCCCACGAAGGAAATGACCATGGACACCCGTTTACCGTCGGTGGGCAGCACAAAGGTGCCGTCCTCTTTGGAGGTGGTCCAGTTTTCCTTTCCTTTTTCGGTGATGTAGGCGCCCGCCAGGGGTTGTTCTTTCAGGTCGAGGATGCGGCCTTTCATGGCGCCTTTGGGCGGCCCGGTCGCGACCGGCTTGGTTTTGGAAGGCGCCGCCGCGGGTTTGTCCAGCACCACCACGGTGGTGCTGACGATGGTATAGGTCAGGGGCTGGCCCCGGAAACAGCTGTCCAGCGCTTGTTTGACGGGAACGTTTTGCAGCGAAATGGTCACCGGCCGGGCTTTTTGCAGCAGCGACTTGGTGGACACGAAGGTGTAGCCGGTTTGCCGTTTGATCTGGCGAAAGACCTTTTCCAGCTTTGCCCCCTTTTCGTCCAGGCTGACCTTCTGGGCCAGCCCCGGCAGGTGGAGGCAGAGCAGCAACAGCAAAAGAACGGGCAGCCGGCCGCAGGACCACGACCCTCCCCCTCCCCTTTGCTCCCGGGACATATGACAAGCAGGCAATTGCATAAAATCGGATTAGGCGAATAAAACGAAAGACGCGAAAGTCGCGAATTCCCTTGATTTTCCGGTTAATAGAAAACAAAGAGACCTGACAGGTTTTGACAACCTGCCAGGTCCGGGGCGACAATTGGCAATTGCCTATTGACTTCCTACGGCTTGACAATGATCTTTCTGCCGTCGATGGTGAAGTGGGCCGAACTGGTCAGCTCCAGGATCTTCAGCGCTTCGGGCAGCGGCGAAGTGCGGGGGATGTCACCGACAATGGGGTCGTGGAGGTTACTTCCCTGGTATACCACTTCCACGTCGTACCAGCGCGCCAGCTGCTTCATGACGGATTCGAGGTCGGCATTTTCGAAATGGAACATGCCGTTTTTCCAGGACACCACTTCTTCCGCGTCCACTTCGGCCACCTTCAGCTGGCCGTTTGCCAGCTGGGCCTGTTGTCCCGGCCGCAGCAGGCGGGCCTTGCCGCCGCCGGCGAACTGAACGGAACCTTCCAGCAGGGTGGTCTCCAGGGCTTTCTCGTCGGCATACGCCATCACGTTGAAATGCGTGCCCAATACCTTTATTTCCGAACCGGCTACCCGCACCACGAAGGGCAGGGCCGCATTCTTCGCCACTTCAAAGTACGCTTCCCCGGTAATCTCAACCATCCTTTGCTTTCCGGTGAAGGCGGTGGGATACCGAACCGAAGAGGCGGCATTGAGCCATACCCGGCTGCCGTCGGGCAGTTCCACCTGGTATTCGCCGCCGCGGGGGGTGGTCAGGGTATTGTACAGCGTGGCTTCCGCTTTGGGGAGGCCGGCGGTGCGGTAGGCCAGGCGACTGCCCGACTTCACAACGCGGGCGGCACCCTGGCGGGCTACCTCGCCGTCTTCCCTGCCGGAGAGCACCACCTGTGCGCCGTCGGCCAGGGTCAGCACCGCCTTATTGCCGCCCGGGGCAAGAGCCGGCTTCTGCGCCGGCGCTTCGGCCACCGGGGGCGGGGCCACGGTCTTGTCGGACAGGCGGTACAGCAGGGCGGACCCGCCCAGTACCAGGACGGCGGCCGCTGCCGCCATCCACCAGCGCCGCCGCTGGGGGCGCAGGGGCACCACCTTCGGCTCGCTCTCGGTGCGTGCGGCCACCTTTTCCCAGGCGTCCGGAACGGATATGGTTTCAAAAAACCGCAGTTCTTCCTGCAGCTTTTGCTCGTCGGCCAGCTCGTCGAACAACCGGCGGTTGGCGCTGTCCGCCGCCAGCCAGGCTTCCAGCTCCGCCCGCTCGGCGGCGCTGGCTTCATTCCTTAAGTACTTAAGGATGATTTGGGCTCGTTGAAAAGCCTGTTCGTGTGTGTTCATCATTTAAAATACAGGTTGATCCTATTTAAAGAACACCTTCATGCCCAAAAGGGGTGAAGGAAAAAAATCTTTTTACATGTGCAGCCGCCTTACCAACGGGCCAGCAGCACCAGCAGCAGTGCCAGGAAGGCGTCGGCATCCAGCTTCAGGCGCAGCAGCTGCAGGGCCCTCGCCTTCTGGGTCTTGACCGTATTGACCGACACGCCCAGCTCACCGGCGATCTCGTCGTTTTTCAATCCCTCGAAGTAGGCCAGCTTCAGCACCTGGCGGCACCCCTGGGGCAGCTCCTCGATGGCCCTGTGGATCTCGCCCACCACTTCGGCCTGCACCAGGTTGTTCAGGCCCTTTTCTTCCTCGGCTTCGGAAGTTTTGTTGGCGTCGATGAATTTCTTCTTCACCTTTTCGTGGCGGATACGGTTCAGGCAGGCATTGCGTACGGTTACGTACAAAAAGGTTTTCACCGCCGGCTCGCTGTCGAAGTCGTCACGGCGGTGCCAGAAGCCCACAAAGGCATCCTGAACCAGGTCCTGGGCCGCTTCCCGGTCTTCGATCATCTTGAACGCGAAATAGCACAAACGGGAATAATACAACTGAAAAAGCTGTTTCATGTCCTGGAAAACGCCTGTTCCCGGATATGCCCCTGATGCCATGGGTGAAGACTGATTCATATGGTAAAGGTAAAAAAAACACGTATGAGCGCCTTCAAACATACGCCTTTCCCGGGGCTTCACACCGCCTGTTTCCGGGGCAGAAAAAATGCCCCTGTAGAAACAGCGGGCCTTGCTTGCTTGCTTGTATATTGCTTCTTTAATACCTTACTGATGCGGCCCGGCGGGATCAGGCCTCGGCCCGACAGCCTTCTTCTGTACCATATTGCTCCAGGGCACGGATCACCCGGGCCATCAGCACCTTATTGCTGACGGCATCCTCATCATAACTGTACACCTTTTTGCGGCTGCCGCGTCCCTTCTGCGGCCCTGGACAGCGGGCGGTCAGCACCACGGTTTTCTTGGGTGTGATGATGCTGATGATCTCCCCTTCTCCATAATCCGGCCGCTGCTCCACCTTATACTCGTAGGTGCGGAACTTATAGTTGACGGTTATGAAAAAACGTTTCATTCCTCTTGTTTCTCTTCCTGTTTCCACTGCTGTTACGGCCCGGTCGTTTAGTTGCATAATAAGCGTTACTGAAATAAAAACACGCCAACCAGAGAAAGGGGTGAAAAGAAAAACGGATTTTTTGCAAATACTTCTCCGGGGCAGAAAAATGTGGCCTGCGGCGGCCTGAAACGGCCCGGATGCAGCGAAGTGGACTATATTTGCAGCATCCGCTCTCCCGTTCCTGTGGTCTATCCCCGGTCCCATCAACTGCACGATCAACGTTATCCCTATAAATAATAATCCACCAAAAATGCACGCACTTTTAAAGAAGAAAAATTCCGCACGCTTTATTGCCGGTTGCGCTTTTCTATTGTCCGCTTCGCTGCTGCAGGCCCAGAAGCCAAAGGCTCCCATCATGGGCTGGAGCAGCTGGAACCACTTTCACATCAACATCAGCGAGCAGATGGTTCGCGAGCAGGCCGACGCCATGGTGGCCTCGGGCCTGTACGAGGCCGGCTACCGCTTCATCAATATCGACGACGGCTATTTCGCCGGCCGCGATGCTTCGGGCAAGTTATTGGAAGATAAAAAGAAGTTCCCTTCGGGCATGGGCGCCCTGGCCGCCTACATCCACGGCAAAGGCCTGAAGGCCGGCATTTATACCGATGCGGGCAAGAACACCTGCGGCTCCATCTACGACAAGGACCCTAACGGCTTCGGCGTAGGCATCTACGGCCACATTGGGCAGGACTGCGACCTGTTTTTCCGGGAATGGAAATACGATTTTCTGAAAGTGGACTGGTGCGGCGGTGAGCGCATGAAGCTGGACGAGCAAACGGAATACACGAAGATCATCGACACGGTCAAAGCCATCGACTCCAACCTCGTTTTCAACGTCTGCCGCTGGCAGTTCCCCGGCACCTGGGCGATCAAAAAAGCAGACTCCTGGCGCATTTCCGGCGACATCCGCCCCAACTTCGCCTCCATCCTCAAAATCATCGACCTCAATACGGACCTGTATCCATATGCTTCCGCCGGCCACTACAACGACATGGATATGCTGCAGGTGGGCAGGGGCATGAGCTACGAGGAAGACAAAACGCATTTTTCGATGTGGTGCGTGCTCAATTCGCCCCTGCTGGCGGGCAACGACCTCCGCGACATGACGGCGCAAACCCTGGAAATCCTGACCAACAAAGAGCTGATCGCCCTCAACCAGGACACCGCCTTTGTGCAGGGCCGCCGAATTTTCCAGGCAGGTGATCTCGAGATCTGGATGAAGCCACTGGCCGGTAAAAAGAAGGCCATCGCCCTGCTCAACCGCGGCGACAAGGAAGCCGTCTTTAAGCTGGATCCCAAAACAGCAGGCATCGACAAAAAGAGCACTCTGCGCGATCTCTGGCTGCACAAGGACCTGGGCCCCCTCGGCGCCGGCCGCCCCTTCACCCTCCCCAAACACGGGATCGTGGTATTGAAGGTGAATTGAGTATCCTCTAAGAGAAACAGACATATTCTCTGACAGAGAGGAGGCACCTACGGCGTCCAAAAAATAAACCGGCCACCCTAAACGAAAAAGGGTGGCCGGTTTGTTTTTGGGCGCCATTATTCTTTTACCGGAGCCAGCGCACCAGGGGAGATTTTTGCTCTTTGCGGCCCACAAAGGCCAGGGCCGGGAGGCACAACAACAAAAACAGTACGCTTTTTTTCATGTGCCTATAGCTTTTCTATAGTAACACCCAAGAGCTATTTCCAGGCTAAAGAACATTTGCCGATCGCGTAAAAATTCCGGTTATTGATTTTCGTCATGGCCGTATACACCACCGTGAAAGTGCCGTCTTCCTCTTCGAGGGCGCAGAGCGGTGTGCGGGTGTAGTGGTCGCCCGGTTCGGCCCAAAGGCTACCCGGCGACTGCACTTTTACGCGGGTTTCCTTGCTCCAGTTCACGCCGTCGGTGGAAAGGCTGTAGCCGATCTCCTGGTCGCCGAACGAATCGAAGATCATCAGGTAGCGCCCGTCCTTGAGGCGGGTAACGATCTCGTTTTCCGTAAACACGTCGGCCAGCGGTATGGGATTGAAGCCTTCGGGCATCCTTGTCCAGGGACCTTTCAGGTTTTTGGCAAACGCCAGGCCGGTAGGCCAGCCGCCCTTGGGCACGTGGTTGTGCCCGTCATAGGCCGAGTACCAGGTAGCTCCCACTTTGTACGGGCTGAAGCAGGCCACCGCCTGCTGTCCTTCCCAAGCCTGGGAGTTTTCGTCCGGCTCCAGCAGGACGTTCATGTCGGCATAAGGGCCGGCGATGCCGCTACGGCCTTTCACCACCGACTTTGCCCGCCAGATCCTTCCTGCATAGTCGTTGCCCTGGATCTCGCCTTTGGTGGAATCACCCGCCCGGTAGGCCACGTAAAAGATGTTCCAGGCGTCTTCTTCATCATTGAATACCACGCCCGTCACCCACACTTCCGCCTTGGGGTTGGTGTGGGTCCGGCCCGGGATGCTTTCCACGACGGTAGACTGGCGTTTCCAGTTCACGGCGTCGGGGCTGGTCCAGTACGAGATGCGCATGTCGCGGTGGGGCCGTTCAAACATTTCGTTGACGAACATATGGTAGACGCCTCCTTCCTTCACCACCTGGCCCGTTTCGAAGCCCGAGCGGTTTTTGCTTGCCAGCACATCGGGATGGTCGGCGGTGATAACGGGGCCCTTGTGTTCGGTTACCATTTTCAAAACTTTCGGCGCAGCGGTAGCCACGGGTGCCGGGCTCGAAGGGGCCGCCTTTTTTTTCTGGGCCCCTGCCGGGCCGGCAGCCAGCAGCGCCAGTACCACCATGGCGTTCAGGGGCGCTGCAAATTTCTTTTGGATCATAAAAAATGAAATGAATGCTTGTGTTGGTTGGAATAATTTACAATATAGCCCCTGCCCTATTTGCCTGTTGCGGCCCAGCGGATGCCGTTGGAAAGCAGCTTCAGGAAGGAAGGATCCTGGAACATTTCATCCGAATGGCCGAAGGTGGTGCCGAATACGCGGGCCTTGCCGTAGCGGTTGGTCCAGGCAACGGGATAGGTCTTGCCATCGCGTTCGCTGACGGAGGTGGCCAGCACCGTGGTGTTGGGCCATACTTTTTCAATGATATAGAGTTCGTCCTTGGGGCCGGTCCACTCGGCCGGAACGCCCTTTAGAATAGAATGGCCGGAGGCCACGCTTTTTACGGGATAGCGGCTCTGGTGGTCGTGGCGGCGGCTGGTGACGCCCAGGAACTGGCGCCAGTTGTTCATTTCAGCGGCCCGGTAGCTGTGCATGGCGCAGTGGATCACCACGGCATTGATCCCTTTGTAGTGGGCATCGGTAATGCGTTGGATGTAGGCGGAATCCTTGGTATCGGCAAAGCACTCGTTATGGATCACCAGGTCGTAGCCCTTGGCCCAGTTGGCCTTGTCGTACAGGGGGATCTGGGCGGTGGTACCGGTGCCCCCTTCGTTGACGACCGTCCATTCCGCTTTCAGGTCAGCCGGGAGGGCCGTTTTCAGGACGCCGGACTGGAAGCCGTAGTTGTGGCAGCAGCCCCCGGTAACCAGCAATATGCGGAGCGGTTTTTTGCCTTTTTCAGGAAAGCGGGCCGACAGAAAAACGGTCAGGACGAGAAAACCCAAAAGGGCAAAGAGAGCCGGCTTTACCGGCAAGGAGCGGAAGGAAGCAATCTTCATGATGTTATCGGTTCGATGGTTGGTTAAGGACCGCTAATTAATAAAAAATCCGGTACGAACCATCGATAAACACATAAAGTAAGCATTGCCTATTGTCTATTGCTTATTGCTTCCCGTATCTGTTCCAGCACGATGGCGGCCTGGGCCGGGTCGAAGTCTTGGTGCTGCTTTTTCTTGACGCCCATGCCCGTTAATTCAACATGAAGGTCGGAAACAGGAATACACCAGGGGTTTTTGGTTATGGGCGGCCATAGCGGGATGGTATTGGGGATGATTAGATATGGTGCCTGCGTTGCAGGTAGGCGATCTTCGCCTCGAATACTTCCGCCATGCGCCGGCCCCGCCATTTGGCTTCTTCCGCTTTTTCGCCTGCAAACAATTCGTCCACGGAGGCATGAAACAGCTGCAGCCAACGTTCAAAATGTGGTGCGTCCACGGGCAGCTGGGCATGCGGCGGAAAGGGCGCCCCGAAATACGTGTGTTCCTCCAGCAGGAGGGTTTGCCAGAAACGGTACATCTTTTCCAGGTGCTCCGCCCACCGGTCGCCGATGCGCTCCTCAAAGATGGGCCCCAGCACCTCGTCTCCCCTTACTTTGGTGTAAAACGTATCGACCAGGCGCCGGACATCTTCGATGTTTAAAATATCTTGTTGCTGCATGTTTTGCTTTTTCTTTTAATTAAGGTAAACGGGTTCGGAAACCTTTTCCGCTTTGGCAGCATCCTCCAGTTTCCGGGAGCGGTCCAGGGATTTACCGGTAGCCAGTCCCACCACGAACCAGGCCAGGCTTAAGGTTCCGGCTGCAAAAATAAGGTCGCCGGGGGCACGCAGCCACCGAAGCGTCTGCATCACGGGCTGCTGCAGGAATTCCGCCGAACGGGCATACCACATGCCCTGCTCCACGCTGGCCTGCGTTTGCAAAATACCGATGGGCAGCACGGAGATCACCACCATCACCAGTAAACCGACATTAATGCTCCAGAACGAAAACCGGATCACCCCCTCTTTCCAGGCGTATTGGTTATAAAGGCCCCGGAGCACAAACAGCATCAGGCCGATGCCCAGCATGCCGTACACCCCGAACAGGGCCGTATGCCCGTGGACCGGCGTCGTATTGAGCCCCTGCATGTAATACAGGGCGATGGGCGGGTTGATGATGAAGCCGAAGATGCCGGCACCCAAAAAGTTCCAGAAAGCCACGGCAATGAAACAATAGATCGGCCATTTGTAGGCCTCCAGCCAGGAAGTGGACTTGCTTAATTGGTATTGCCCCCAGGCTTCAATGCCCAGCAACACCAGCGGCACTACCTCCAGCGCGCTGAAGGTGGCGCCCAGGGCCAGCACGGCGGTCGGCGTGCCGGAAAAGTACAGGTGGTGGAAGGTACCCAAAATCCCACCGGCCAGAAAGATGATGGTGGAAAACAATACGCTCAGCGTGGCGGTGCGGATCTGCAGCAGGCCCATACGCACAAACAGGAAGGCCGAGACCACGGTGGCGAAGACTTCGAAAAAGCCTTCTACCCACAGGTGCACCACCCACCACCGCCAGTATTCAGCTATGGCCAGGTTGGTATGGCGGCCCCACATCAGGCCGGCGCCGTAAAACAGGGCAATAGCGGTGGAGGCCACCAGGAACAGGATCAGCAAATTACGGTCGGCAGTGCGGGCCTTGATGGCAGGACGCAGGGCCCGGTACACCAGGGCCAGCCACAGCCACAGCCCCACGAAGAGGAACAGCTGCCAGAAGCGGCCCAGGTCCACGTACTCGTATCCCTGGTGGCCGAACCAGAAGTTCTGGATCAGTCCCAGCTTTTGCATCACGCCCAGCCACTGCCCCAGCAGCGAGCCGCCTACGATCACCAGCAGGGCAATGAACAAAAAATTCACGCCCAGCCGCTGGTATTTGGGCTCATAACCGGAAACGGCGGGCGCAATGTACAGGCCGGTCGCCAGCCAGGAGGTGGCGATCCAGAAAATGGCCAGCTGCACGTGCCAGGTGCGGCCGACGGAATAAGGTATCAGGTTGGCGATGGACAGGCCGTAAAAGCCGTTGCCTTCCACGCCGTAGTGGGCGGTGAAAATGCCCAGGAACACCTGCAATACAATCAGGGCCGATACGATCCAGAAGTATTTGAGGGTGGCTTTCATGGAAGGGGTGGCAACGATGCGCAACAACGGGTCTTTTTTGGGCAGGTGCTCCGGCTCCACTTCTTCCTCTTTGGTTTTGGCGTGGTGGTACACCAGCACCCCGATGCCGAACAGCAGCATGATCACGCTGAAGCCGGTCCACAGCACCAGGTCGCTGGTGGGGGTATTGCCAATAATGCGGTCGGGTGGCCAGTTCTGGGTATAGGAAACATTTTCACCCGGCCGGAGGGTGACGCACGACCAGGCAGCCCAGAAGAAAAAAGCATTCATCCGGTGCATGCGGCTATCGTCCTTAATAGTATTGGCCGGGAGGGAATAAGCGGTACGCAGCTGTTCCAGCCGGGGATCGGCCCGGAACAGGCCCCGGTAGTGGGCAGCGGTGGCGGCAATGGCTTCGGCCCTTAGGGGCGACACGGTAAGACGGCCGGTCTGCGGGTCGTAGGTGTTGCGGCGGATCTCCTGCTGCAACCGCTCCTGCAGCAGCGCCTGCTGCTCCGTTTTGAGTTGGGAAAATTTCTGCAGGAAGGCCTGGACGGCCAGCTGGTCGAGCATGTAGGTGGACTCGCGGTGCAGCCAGTCGGCGCTCCAGTCGGGCGCCTGGTAGGCACCGTGGCCCCAAACGCTTCCCAGCTGCTGGCCGCCGACGGATTGCCATACGTTCTGGCCGTCTTTTATTTCATCGCCGGTAAACAGCACCCGGCCATCCGTCATCACTACTTCTTTGGGGATCGGAGGAGCCTTCTGGTAGATCTTATACCCGTAAAATCCGAGTACCAGGAAGGAAATGCCCACCACGAGGCTGAAGGCGATCCAGAGTTTTTTTGCGCTTTTCATGTGGGGTTGTAGTTTCCTGCAAAGGAGGTCAAAATCCTCCCGTTACATGCTGAGCAGGATCAACTCCCCCGTTTGCTTTGGTCAGCGCTAAATAAGCAGTTACAACCATGCAACTTGCCGATCAAAGGAAACAATAGCTAAAGCAGCGTTTCGGGTTCATTTCCATGATACCGGCCGTCTGCCCCTCCGTGATGACATCCCTTAGGCCCGCCCCCCCCCCGTACAGCAGCGGCTTAAGCTGTGGGTCCAGGAGCTCACTTTGCATGAAGGCCTTCGGGACATTTACCGTACCGGCGCCAGGTGATAGGTTTTTTCCAGGTACGGGCGGAGCTTTTCGTAAGGGATAACGGCCCATTGCAGGGCGTTACAGGGATCGCCCTGGGGGGTACCAAAGGCGATGCCGGCGGTGGTCAGGCTCCAGGCCGGCAGGGCCCAGGTCTCCGCCTTGCCGGTGCCGCAGCTGTCGCCGGTCAGCCGGCCGGGATAAAGCTCCGACAACAGGGAAAAAAGCTTCGGGCCGAAAACGGCCTTGCGGTATTTGTACACCTGGAACATGTCCTCGATGCGCGGCTTGGCCGCCCCCTGTTCAAAACAAAGCAGCTGCTCCAGGTCCACCTGTTTGCCGCTCTCCAGGGCCAGCGTCACCTGCTGCTTCGCCGCCACCGTGTCGCCCGCCGCCGTCCGGCTTTTCGCCACCACCCGGATGCTGGCCAGCTCGCCCGTCAGGTAGGGCAGGCGCACCTCCACGCCTGCCGGGCGAAGGCCCGGGAGATGGCTGAACCAAGCTTGCGCCAGGGACAGGTGGAGCGCCCGGAGTGCTTCGTTGATGGTGGCTGTTTGCCCTTTTTTGTCCAGCCGCCGCAGCCGGAAGGAGGTGATGCCGGATGCCGCCTCGCGGTACCAGTCGCAGGCCAGTTCTTTGGTCTTTTGTTCGCTGCGCAGGAGGGTAAATTGCAGGTGCGCCAGCTTGTAGCAGTCGTAGGGATCAGTTTCTTTTAAAAAAGGAAGATCGGCAAAAGCCGCTGCCAGGGAGTCGGCCGGCAAGTGGGTCAGCACAAGGTCCTGGCTTTTGCCCGCGGTGTCCGTCCAGCTGCCTTTCCAGCAACTGTCCGGGATACTTTCGGTGATGCGTAACCGTATTTGCGAGGGGGTCTCCGACCCTTTTTCTTCCTTTGGCAAAAAGGTCCAGTACGGGTCGGCAAAGGTGCCGGCCAGGGACCGGTCCTGTTTATCGTCCCCGAAAAAGTAGGTGATATAGCGGGTAGGCGTCTCGTCGTAACAAAGCATCCGGACTACCAGCTCGCGCTTCCCCACCTGCCCTTTGAGGTAATAGATCTTTTCTGCATGGGCCCACAGCTTACCCGCAGTCGTTCCGGAAACACCCAGGAACACCCACAGCAGGGCCAGAAAATGCTTCATGCGTTTCGTTTTTTTATTTGGGTTACAATAAGCGAACAAGGCCATAAAATGGCCTTGTTCGCGTGATGGAGCAGGTTGCACCTGCCTGTATTTCTACCGGTAACAAAGTTACTGGATCAGCACAATGCTGGTCTGCATAAAGGAGCCTACGGCCACTTTTACCAGGTACATGCCTTTGTTCAGGCGGTGCAGGTTGAACTCGCGCTGGTATACATCGCCCGACTTGCCTTCACTGGTGCTCTGGACCAGCACGCCCTTGCTGTTGTAAATACCGATCACTACCGTGCCGGTTTCCTCGCTGTTCAGCCGCACCTTGAAGTTGCCTCCGTTGGGGTTGGGGAAAATTTTGAGGATCTCCAGCGAAGGGTTGGCGTTGCCGCCTCCGTTGCTGTTGGCAAAAAGGGCCGAGGCGCTTTCGGGCGACAGGTTGCCCGCCGCATCCGCCGCAATCACGGTGTAGGCATACACCAGGCTGCCGGCCGGGGCATTGGTGACGTAACTGGTAGTGGTCAGCGGCTGTTCATTAAGCTGCCGGCCGTTGAGGAACACATAGTAGCCGGTTACGCCGATGTCATCGCTGGAAGCTTGCCACATCAGGCCCACTTTCCCATCCGCCGTTTTGGTGGTGGTCAGGGCCTGCGGCTGCAGGGGCGCTTTCTTGTCAGTAACGGTCAGGCTCCGGATCACCGTTGCGGCTGCCTCGTATACCTCGTTGCCTTCCTGGGCGGCGGCGATCAGCGTCGTGCCCAGGCCGTTGATGCGCACCTGGCCGTTTACGATCTCGGCCACTTCGGGGTTGGAGGAACTATACACCACGCTCAGGCCGGAAGTGGCGGTGGCGCCGGCATTGAAGTCGGCATCGCCATAGCCTTTCTCGCCCAGGGCGGCGAAGGTGATCGCCTGGCCCTTCTTCACCACGGTCAGCTCCTGCGCTACGGCAGGTGCCGCCTGGTTGGCCGCATCACCCGGCTGGGTAGCGGTGATGGTGGTGGTGCCCACGCCCACGATCCGGAGCAACCCGCCCTGGACGATGGCCACGTCCTCGTTAGAGGAGGCATAGCTCACCGGCAGACCCGAAGAAGCGGTAGCGCCCGGGTTGAAATCCGGCTCGCCCATGAACTTCTGGCCCAGGGCGCCGAAAGTGATGACCTGTTCTTCGCGGCCGTTCACCTCCAGCAGGTAGCTGAAGCCCGGTGCCGCAGCGGTGAGGGGGACGCCGCCGGTGGTGTAGGACGATCCCTCGATAGAGAAGGTCGCGGCCTGCTCGCCGGCCGTGGCCAGTGCAAAGGTGGACAACTGTCCGTCCGTACCGCCGGTGAAGGAACGGTACAGGGTCCGGGCGGCCAGGGAGGCGCCGGCGGTCACGCTCGATCCCAGGGGATACTCGTACTGGAGCGTGCCGGCACCGGTATTGGTCACGCCGCTGACGGCCTTCGAGCCGAAGGTGAACGCGGAGGTGGTTTCCTTCGTATAAGGCGCATAGGTGGCAAAGACGCCGCTGCCGGCGAGGGTGTAGCTGCCGAAATGGAGCTTGCCCAGCAGGTCCACGTTGGTGGCCGTAACGTTGCGGCCCAGGGTCACCTGCGCCTTGTCGGCGATGTTCAGGTTGCCGAAGGCGACCGGCCCGTTGCCCGAGATGGCCTGGTTGGCGGTACCGCCCAGCAGCACGTTGCCGAAGTTGATGGCGTTGGCGGTGAGGTTCACGATGTCGCCGGTCACCACCAGCGAACCGGTATTCACGGCCGCACCGGAGGTGCCGCCCACGGTCAGGGTTTCCACCCTGCCCAGGTTGAGGTTGGTGGGGAAGCCTGCCTGGAACTCCAGGTTGGGGTAGCTTACCCGCTCGTCATTCCCGATAAACTGCGGGGCCGAGATCCTGGCGCTGTTGTTCACGTATTTGCTGCCGGGCATAAAGGCGGTTGCCGGCGTATACGTGAGGTCGCCCGTGGCGGCAAAGGAAGTGCCCAGCGGGGTATGGTGTTCGCCCGCCCCCATGGTAAAGGTGCTGCCCGACTCGAAGACGATGCCGGCAGCACCGGTATAACCGGGCAGGCGGTTGTTGGCGCCCTGGCCATCATTAAAGATAAACTTGCCGTCGAGGTACTGGCCCAGGGTGTTGCCCAGGTTGTAGTTGCCCTTGCCGGACGTGCTGGTGCTGATGCTCAGCGCCGCTCCGCCGGTGAAGTGCAGGCCCGCCGTGGCGCTGCCGCCGTTGGGGGTGGTGCACACCAGCTTGTGGTGGCCGCCGCGGCTGACGAAGTTCACCTTGCCGGCAACGGTGCCGCCCCTGGTGTTCAGCACAAAGGAATAAAACGAATTGGCGCCCGTTCCGAACTGGATCGTGGAGGTGGCGTCTACCGTCAGCGTGCCGGTGTACAGAGTCGGCGCCAGGAAGTACTGCGCCTGTGCGGTGGCGGGGAAGGACCCTTCCTTCGACACGGTCATGTGCGTCGCGTCCTGGACGGCCAGCACCTGCGCATACGGCATGGGGTTGACGACCGCGGAAGCAGTGGTGATGACGTCACCCGGCTTCAGGGAAGCAAAGCTGCCCGTGGTGCCCGTAACGGCGTAGGTACAGCCGCCGTAAACCGCGGAGGTAAAGGCATCGGATATGGAGGTGGTGGGGTACACCGAAGAAGCGAAATTCACCTTGGCGCCGTTGACGAACTGCAGCGCGCCCACCGTTTGGGTGGAGAGCTGCCCCACGTAACAGTCGCCGGTGCCCTGGAGGCTGCCGTCGAACACCAGGATATCATCCGGGGCGGGGGTGGGCCGCCCGGTGGCGGTGCCGGTACGGGCAGTGCTCCAGTTGGCAGAAGTGTTCCAGTTGGCAGGCGTGTTCACGCTGCCGAGGCCGCCCCTCCAGTAGTAGGTCCTGGCCGTAATGTCCGCCGCCACTTTCAGGGTGCCGGTGGTGCGCAGGTCGGTGGTATCCCATTTCAGGCCAGCACCCGGAGTGGCCGGCTGGAAGGAGGTAAACCCACCGCTATACGTGCCCCCCTCAAACAGGCGGTACTGGTCGCCGGCGGCAAAGTTGGCCGCGCCGGTTTTGGTGAGGGACAGCTTGCCGTTGAAGGCAATGCCGCCGGCGACTTTCAGCACGTCGAAAGAAGCCGCTGATTTGTTGATGTCCATTTCGGTGGTGGCGCCGTCGGCCAGCGTGATGCTGGTGCCGCCGGTGAGCGCACCGATACCGTCGGAGCCGGGCTGGAGGGTGCCGCCGGCATTCACCGAAATGGCGCCCTTCACATAGCCGGTGCCGCCCAGGATAGCGCCGTTGGCAACGGTCACCGCGCCCGCGCCGATACCCTTGGTACCGGTAGTGCTGTTGACCAGCAGGCGGCCGGCAACCAGGGAGGTGCTGCCGGTATAGAGATGGGCGGTGTCAGCCTGGAAGGCGACACGGGCGCCATTGATCACCTGCAGGGAGCCGACGGTTTGCGTGGGCAGGTGGCCGATATACTGTTCGGAAGTGCCGATCACGTTGCCGTCGAAGATCAGGATATCGTCCCCGGCGGGGCGGGTGCGGGTGGCACCCGATCCGTCGGCTGCGGTATTCCAGTTGGTGCCGGAGCTCCAGCTGGCCGGGTCGGTGGCGGTGCCGCCCGTACCTTTCCAGTAATAGGTGGTGATTACGCCGCTGGCGTCCACCGCTACCTTCAGGGTACCTGTGGTACCCAGCTCGCTCAGGTCCCATTTGAGGCCGGGGCCGGGTACGGCGGGCTCGATGGATGTGAATGCGCCGCTGTACGAAGTGGCGTCGAACAGCCGGAACTGGTCGCCGATGACGAAATCGACGTTATCGGTTTTGCTAAGCACCAGCTTGCCGTTGTAGGCGATGCTGCCGGTCACTTTCAGCTGGTCGTACACCGAAGCGCTGGTGTTGACCTCCATTTCGGCGATGGCGCCGGAAGCAAAGGTGACGCTGGTGCTGTCGGTGAGGGTGCCGATGCCGTTGGAACCGGGTTGCAGCTTCGCCCCCGATTGAACGGTGATGGCGCCCTTGATAAAGCCGGTGCCGCCCAGGGTGGCGCCGGAGGCTACCGTTACCGCGCCGGCGCCGGTACCGCGGGTGCCGGTGCTATTGTTCACCAGCAGGCGGCCCGCATTGATGTTGGTGGCGCCGCTGTAGGTGTTGCTGCCGGTTAGCGTGAGCGTACCGGTGCCCACCTTGGTCAGGGCCGATTTGCCGATGTTGCCCGCAAAGGTGGCATCGGTATTTTTCGCGCCGATGGTCCAGATGGCGGTGCTGTTGTCGGAGCCCAGCGAAGTACCGGCTACACCCGACAGCTCGCCGATGGCGATGGTGGAGGAGGCCCCGGAGATGGAATACATCTTGCCGCCGGCCAGGTTGATGGCGGCGTTGGCATAGCCAAAGGTATTGGCAATGCGCAGGTCGTTCTGCAGCACCTGGAGCTTACCGGTAAACGCCGACCAGTTGCCCCGGTAGTCCGTGCGGATAAAGGGGTTGTCGAGGTTCAGGGTGCCCGATCCCTTCAGGGTGCCCAGCAGCGAGCTGCGGCCGTCGGTGACCAGGGTGGCCTCTTTGCCCCCCGGCACGGTCAGGTTGTAGGGAATGGCGGCATAGTCGCGCACATCTTCCAGCGCCAGGGTGGCGTTTTCCAGGGTAATGTCGTTGCTGGTGCCCAGGCCGCCCATGTTGCCTTCCTTGCGGCGCAGGTTGATGCGGCCGGATTTAATGAGCACGGGACCGGTAAAGCTCTTCGCTCCTACCAGGTACACGGCGCCCGGACCATCCTTCACCAGCCCCCCGTTGCCGGTAATGTCGGCGTCGAAGATGGCGTAGTTGGCCGCCACCGGGATGGTGATGGTGGTGGTACCGTTTATGGTCATGGACCGGTTGGTGGTGCTGCGTTCGTTCACCACCAGGTTGGCATTGCTGATGAGGATATTGGCAGCTGCGGAATCCGCAGCCCCGATGGACGAAGGCTCGTTGCGCAGGCCCAGGCGGGCCACGGTGAGCGTCCCGCCGTTGATGATGGTTTTTCCGGTATAGGTATGGGTGGCGGAGGCCAACGTGAGGTTGGAGGAATCGTTCTTCACCAGGCCGGTGGCGCCGCCGATGCTGCCGGTACCGGAAATCGTATAGGCCGAATCACCATTAACCGTAACCGAAGCCGGGTACACTGTCTCGGTCAGCACGATGTTGCGCTGAACGGCAGTGGAGTCGAAGGTCAGGTTGTCGCCCGATACGAAGGCCGTGGCGGAGCCCTCCAGGCTGAAGTTCTGGTGGTCAAAATCCCAGGTGGTGTCCACCGCTCCGGTCCAGACCGTGTGGGCGGCCGGGCGAGCAGCGTTGATGCGGATCTTTACCGAGTTGTTTTCCACCAGCAGTTCTTTGGAAACACCGCCGATGCCTTCCACGGTAAAGTTGGCCGGCGCAGCGGTGAGGGTGCCGAGGCTGCGGATGAGGGTGTAGGTGCCGGGCACAAAGTTGTTGCCCGAAAAGTTCACCACCAGCCGGCTGGTGCCGGTGAACGACAGGTTGCCGGTCACCACCAGCGAGTCGTTGATTTTTGGAGCGCCCGGGAGGACGTCGAAGGTAAAGTTGTTGTTGCCGCCCACCTGCAGGTCGCCGCTTACGGTGAGGGTTCCCAGCAGTTCACCCGTGGCGCCAAAGCCCGGGCTGATGTGGCCGCCCTTGGAGCTGACGCCGGCATCCAGCGAAAGGCCGCCGGCCAGGGTGCCGCGTCCGCCCAGGGCGCCGAGGCCTTTGACAAAGACCTTGCTCTGTACCGAGCCGTCGACGTTGAACTGTCCTTCGGTCACCAGCGTGGGACCGGTATAGTCGTGCGCACCTGCCAGGGTAAAGGAGCCCGGCTTGGTTTTCCACAGGTCCATCGTGCCGGTGAGCTTGCCGCTGCCGCCAATGATATAATCCTTGCCCTCGGGGTTCATGGCCCAGATGCGGGCGGGGGCGGCAGTAGCATTCAGCCGAAGGGTGTCGGCGCTGTTGCCGCGGATGTCGAACATAAGGGTATCGCCGTCGGCAAAGGGACGGGCAGCTGTACCGTTGCTCCAGTTGGTGGCCGCGTGGTCCCAAACGGGGGTAAGGCCCGTCCAGTAGGCCGTGGCTTCCTGTATGGGCGGCAGCGGGGGCGCCTGCATGCCGAAGCCGATGAAGTAGTCGGGGTTGTTGGACTGGTAGTACCCTTTCACGCACATATCGTTGCGGTAGCCCGGGTTATGGGGCAGGGTGTAGATCCGGTGGTCGGTAAAATAAGGGGTGGTGAGGATCACCAGGGCGTTGTTCTCGTTCGACTCGTAAACGGCCTCCTCGCGCCAGTCGCCGATCAGGTCGCCGTATAGGGCGGGGTGTACCCGTCCGTTGAGGGTAACGCCGGCGCCGGTAGCGGCCGAAGTGGCGGTGTACAGGCGGGAGTCGTTATTGGTCAGGTAGTTCCATTTGGCAAACTTGTCCTGGTCCAGGATCTCCGAGGCCAGGTCGCCATCCCACCAGATGCGCTGGTTGGGGTAATAGCCCGGGAGGCGGGTGGAGGTAACCACGCCCGAAACGTTGTAGAGGCCTTCCACGAAGGTGTACAGCTCATGGCCGTTGTAGCGGGGGTCGAAGTCGCCGGTCATGCCGCGGCCCATATCGGGGTTGGAGGGATTGCTCTGGCTCAGCAGCACCTTGCCGGTCCGGGCATCGCAGTAATACCACATGATGCCCAGCTTGCTGTAGCCCTGCTGCACGCCGTACAGCTCCAGGCCGGGGCGCTTGGGATCCAGGTCGCCGATGGCGAAGCGGTCGCCGTGGTCGATGGCCTGGTCGTAGAGGTTGTACAGCAAGGTGCCGTTGTCGTCCAGGGCAAAGGCCTGGGGTACGATCTCGTCCTTGCCGTCGCCGTCGATGTCAAAGATTTTGATCTGGTGGCCGGTGGGCAGCTTTTTGCCCGCCAGGTCGAAGAACCAGTTGTGCTCCAGTCCCCCGGCTTTCCAATTCCAGGTATTGACCACCTCGTTGAACGACAGGTCGGCATTGCGGTTGGCGGCCATCAGTACGATGCTGGGGTGGATGCCGTCGAGATAAGCAATGCCCATGTGGCCGTTCATGGGGCCGGCCGCCACGTAGGGGTGCTGCACCGGCGCCCGGGAAATTTCGTTACCGGTCATGCCATTGAGCACCGACACGAACTGCTTGTTGTTGTTGGCGTCGACCACCATGCTGCCGTCGGCGAACTTGACGCCGTTGGCGGTCCGCACGATCACTTCGGCCTTGCCGTCGCAGTCCATGTCGTATACGGTCATGTTGTCGCCGTGGCCGCAGTGCAGGGCTGCGGAGCCGGCGTAAATGTTATCGCGCTCGTAGCTGTTGGGACCCATCTCAATGGTCCACAGGTGGGTGCCGTCGCGCTTGTAGGCTTCCACCAGGTCGGGCACGGTGGAGGGGGTGCCCGATTTCGGGCCGCGGTGCACCACGAAGTCGTATTCGCCGTCGCCGTCCAGGTCGCCCACGTAGGCGTAGCGCAGCTGGTAGTTGGCGATGGTGCGCATGGGCACCCGGTAGTAGGGAGCGGTGGGCGTATTGGCCGGCACGGTAAAGGAGCCTTCGGCCGCCTTTTCGGCCCCGCCCCAGACGGGCTTGACAAAGTAGGTGTTGGCCGCCGAAGCAGTGGCGGTCAGGTCCTCGAAGTTGGTGCCGGCATAGAGCACCTCGCTGTTCAGTTTGACGGGGGCGCCGCCGTTGGCCGAACGGTACAGGTTAAAGCCGATGTCCTGGGGCTCGGTCCCGAGCAGGCGCCAGGAGACCAGGATCTTGCCCGTGGCGGTGCGGGTGGCGACCACGCCCCTTCCCAGCTTTTCCATTTTCCGCTGGCCGTACGCGGCGTCCGCGTACAGCAGGGAACAGAGGCCGAGAAAGGCGGCCCCCAGGTTTTTAAAGACGGATTTACGGATGGGTAACAATCGTTTCATTGGCTATGATTCTTGGAATTGATGACAGGAGCAGGGAAAAGCAACGCATACAGGAAAAATGTCCCCTGTAGAAACAGGGGACCCACGCTTGCTTGTTTTTGACTGTATTGCAAAAGAAATTTCGGTTGCCGGATCTTCTTAGCCGGGGTATTGCTCGATGGCCTCGATGATACGGCCCATGAACAGCTTATTGCTGAAAGCGGTCTTGTCGTAGGAGTATTTCTTTTTCACTTGGTCACGGCCCGTGCGGAGGCGGCGGGCGGTGAGCTGGACGGTCTTTTTGGGGCTGATGACGCGGATCAGTTCCTCGCCTTCCCCGAGGGGCAACTGTTCCACTTTGTAGCGATAGGTACGCTGGCAATAACAAACGGAAATAAAGAATTCCCGTACACCCGGACGGGCATTGAGGACGGTGGCGACAGCCTGATCGTATAGCAGCATAATCGGTAGATTGACAATGTGGTGAGTTGAGGCCCTTCGGTTGCACGTTACCGGTACTCCGCTCCTTCCTCCCGGGCTCCCATCAAAGATGAGCCGTTTCGCGCTGCTTTTACGCTAGTTTTACTACTTTATTTACGAAATCGATATAGTAGATTTTTCGAAAATTTTCACGAGTTTTCGAAAATGTTTCGTGAATACAAAAAGAGGCCGCACCCCGGTG
The DNA here is from genome assembly GCF_037132455.1 of Huijunlia imazamoxiresistens. Taxonomy (NCBI): domain Bacteria; kingdom Pseudomonadati; phylum Bacteroidota; class Chitinophagia; order Chitinophagales; family Chitinophagaceae; genus Huijunlia; species Huijunlia imazamoxiresistens. The sequence continues at coordinate 74,080 of NZ_JBBBEI010000022.1, forward strand.
GGGAAGCAGCCTCTCAGCCTTCAATACGGTTATGGCGAACCGTTAGTAAGTGGGTCGGATCCTGTTTTCTGTCGGACGGATAACCCCCGTTTTCGAAAAAAAATACAGGGTATCTTATGAAAACACGCAGGACGGCAAAACGGGTGAAAGAAATAAAAACTTTTTTTCGCCCTGCAAAAAGCAGAACGGCCCCGGGGGGTCCCCGGAGCCGTTCTGCATAATTGAATCGGTTACTGGATCATGACGATGCTGGTCTGGACAAAGGTACCTACGGCTACCCGTACCAGGTACATGCCTTTCTGCGCGCCTTGCATCCTGAACTCGCGCTGGTACACATCGCCGCTCTTGCCTTCGCTGGTGCTTTGAACCACGGCACCCTGGGCGTTGCAGATGGTGATGTTGACGGTACCTGTTTCCTTGCTGTTCAACCGCACCTTGAAGTTGCCTTCGTTGGGGTTCGGGAACACTTTGAGTATTTCCAGTGAAGCGTTCGCCCCGCCATTGCCGCTGCTGTTGGAGAACAGGGCCGTGGCGCTTTCAGGCGACAGGTTGCCGGCCGCATCGGCGGCGATCACGGTATAAGCATATACCAGGCTTCCGGAAGGAGCATCGGTAATAAAGCTGGTCACGGTCAGCGGCTGCTCGTTGAGCTGCTTGCCGTTGAGGAACACGTAGTAGCCCGTCACACCGATGTCGTCGGTGGGCGCCTGCCACATCAGTCCCACCCTGCCGTCGGCGGTTTTCGTGGTGGTCAGCGCCTGCGGCTGCAGGGGCGCCTGCTTGTCTTTCACGGTCAGGCTTTGGGTAAGGGTTGCCGCTGCCTTGTACATGTAATTGCCTTCCTGGGCAGCTGCGATCAGCGTCGTACCCAGGCCCTTGATCCGCACTTTGCCCCCCACGATCTCGGCTACTTCCGGATTGGAGGAGGCATACGCCACGCTCAGGCCGGAACTGGCGGCAGCACCGGCGTCGAAGTCGCCGTCGCCATATCCTTTCTCCGACAGGGAAGCGAAGGTAATGGCCTGCTCTTTTTTCTCGGCGGTCAGGGTCTGCGCTACCGGCGTAGCGGCCAGGTACCGATTGTCGCCCTGCTGGGAAGCGGTGATGGTGGTGGTGCCGGCGCCCACCACCTGCACGGTCGAGCCGTTGATGGTGGCCACTTCGGGATTGGAGGAGCTGTACGTAACGGCGGCACCGGAAGAAGCGGTAGCCGACAGCGCTACCTGGTCGCCCACGTATTGCGGTTGCAGGGCACCAAAGCTGATGGTCTGCGCTGCTTTTACACGGGTGAAGGTTTCGCCGGTGCTAAAGCCTCCTGCCAGGGCATTACCCGAGGCATCGGTTATAGCGGCGGTGGCCGGAGCGTCCAGGCGCAAGTCGCCTTCACCGGTCAGGCCGTCCACGGTGACTTCGTATACCGAGCCGTTCAGGGCGGTTACCGAAGCAATGGTTCCGGCCAGGTTGCCGGTGGTGGCCAGGGTAAATCCGGAACCATCCACGCCGCTCACTTCTTCGGAAAAGATCACGCGGAACGTAGCCGATGTGGCATTGGAAGCGGCGGTGTCGGGTGCCTGGCGGGTGATGCTGCTCACTTCAGGCGCCACGATATCTTTCACGGCGATGTGGTACGGGGCCAGTGCATTTGTATTGGTCTCGTAACCCAGGTAGAAGCCAGGATGCGGGGGCTGGTTATAGCCTGAATTCTGCCAGGCAATGGCCGTCCGGTACTGCGGGTCCTGCATCAGCGTGGGGATGCGGTAGTCCGAAGGAATGTTGGTGGTGAACAGGATGAGGGCGGAGTTGTCCGATTTGCGCAGCAGGATCTCCTCCCGCCAGTCGCCCAGGATGTCGGCGGTGAGGGCGGCGTTCTTCTTCGTGTCGTTGTTGGAAGAAATGGGCGCCTGCTGGTAGACGGTCACCAGGCGGTTCACCGCTTTGGTCGTGGGGTTCCACTTTTCCAGGATGGTGCCGTCGAACAGTTCGCGACCCAGGTCGCCGTCCCACCACACGGCATGGTTCACCGAGGTGCTGGCGCCGACGGGTTTGTTGGTGCCGATCTCGCCTTCCTGGACATTATAAAACGTGCCGGAAGAGCTCCACATTTCAAAGCCGCGGTGGGTGGGGTCGACATCGGCGGCCAGGGCACGGCCCACGTCGCCGGTAGTGGCGACGCCAAAGATGGTCTGGCCGGTTTTGGCGTCATTGAGGCGGATGCCTTTGCCGTCATACTGGCCGGGAGATTCCAGGCACTGCCAGATCTCCTGGCCGGGACGGTCGGGGTCCATATCGGTCATGTGCAGGGCGTCGCCGTGGCCATAGCCCCAGGTCCACAGGCGGGTGCCGTCGTCGTCGATGGCCGAGGAGCCGTTGATCACTTCGTCCTTGCCGTCGCCGTCCACGTCGCCGATGGTCATCTGGTGGTTGCCCATGCTGCTGTAGGCGTTGTTGGCGGGGTCGCTGGCGTCCTTGCTGTCGAATTTCCAGCGCAGGGTCAGCTGGCCGTTGCGCCAGTCGTAGGCGGCACGTACCAGTTTGTCGTAATAGCCGCGGCCGATCACCAGGCTCGGGCGGGCGCCGTCCAGGTAAGCTACCGCCGATACATAACGCTCGGCACGGTTGCCGTAGCTGTCGCCCCAGTCGGAGTACTGGCCGCGGGGAATGCCAAAGGGAACGGTGGCCATGGCGGCACCGGTCTGCCCATTGAATACGGTCAGGTATTCGGGGCCTTTGTCCACCCAGCCGCCGCTGTTGCGGTAGTCCACCAAGGGGTCACCGATCACCGTTCCGGTGCCGTCGATCGTACCGTCGGCGGTTTTCATGGCGATCTCCGCCTTGCCGTCGCCGTCCAGGTCGTACACCATGAACTGGGTGAAGTGCGGGCCGGCATTGAGGTTCTTGCCCAGGTTGATGCGCCACAGGCGGGTGCCGTCCAGCTTATAGCAGTCGATGATCTGGTCGCCGGAATAGCCGCCCGAGTTGTGGTTCAGCTTAGTCGGGTCCCATTTGAGAAAAATCTCGTACGCGCCGTCGCCGTCCACATCGCCCACCGAGGCGTCGTTGGCCGTGTAGGTATACGCTACGCCGTCGGGGGTGGTGCCACCGTCGGGAATTTGCAGGGGAATGGTCAGCTGGTTGTTGGCCCAGGCCGTTGCGGAAGCGGAAGGAGCGCCCTCTACGCCGTTCAGCACGGGACGTACGGTGTAGGTGCCGTTGGTGGCCACGGTATCCAGGAAGTTGGTAGATCCGGTGATCAGGGTCTGGTTTACTTTAACGCCGTCGCGGTACAGGTTGAAGCCGATGGCCGAGGGATCGGTGGCCAGCAGGCGCCAGCTCACGAACACGGTGCTGGTGTTGCGGCGCACGGCCACCAGGGCCCGGGTAAGGAACTCTACCTGCTTGGGCGAGCTCACTTGGGCATCGGGCGTGGCCAGGGTGGCCAGGCGCACGTTGCCGCCGTAAGAGACACCGCCGGCATTGATGGCATAGGCGCGGATATAATACAGGGTGGCCGGGCTCAGGCCGCTCAGGTTAACGGTATACGCACCGGAACCGGTAGTGGCCGCCACGACCTTGTTATTCGAAATGGTAGGATTAGAGGTCAGGCTGTATACCACGCCTCTTTCGGTAACGGGCGAGCCGCCGTCGGCGGTAATATCGCCGCCGATCACCGCGGTGGTGGTGCCGAAAGCGCCCAGGGCCGAGGTGGCGATGGTCACGGGAGCCGCCGGGGGAATGAATTTACGCACAACAGGGGCGGAATACCCGGCCGTGTTGGTTTTGGTGTACACAATATAGGGTGCTGCGGTATCGCTGCCCACAGCAATGCCGGGGTTGCCGATCGGCTCGTCCACGCCGGCGCTGACCAGCGGGTCTTTCAGCTCTTTCCAGGCCGTGGTGCCGGTATACTGCTTGAACACGCGGGCCACGTTGCGGGAGGTGGAGGCATAAAAGTCCAGGAACGAGCAGTACAGGTTGCCGGAGGCATCGCGGAGCAGGCTGATGTTGGGAGAATCGCGGGTGCCGAGCACGGTGGAACTCCAGGTGGCGGCGGCTTTGTTGTACACCGCCACGGTAGCGCGGTTGGAGCTGCCGGTATTGAAATAGGCGATGGCCGGGTTGCCGGCGCTGTTGATGGCCAGGTAGGTATGCCGGATACCGCCGATAGTGTTGGCAATCGCCGTCCAGGCAGTACCGTTAAAGTTGTAAAGTCCCAGGCTGCCCGTGGAGCCGGTAGAGGTGGTACCTACATTACAAAAGGCCAGCCAGGGCTGGTCCGACTCGTCGAGCACCAGGCTCAGGGCCACGGTCCGGATGCCGGAGACCACGGCGCCGCCGCCGACAGCGACCCAGGTGGCGCCGTCAAATTTTTTCACGTAAGGGACCAGCGTGGCCCCCTCGGCAAAGGCGATGTAGGGGTTATTGTCCGAATCGAAGGCCAGGGAGGAACGGGGCGTGCCGCCGTATTGGGTAACGCCGCTCATGCCGTTGACCGATCCGGCCGACACATACAGGTTCGCGTTGTCGCCCAGCAGGGCTTCCCAGGCGCCGGTTTCGGCATTGTACTTCTTTACCGCCAGCCTGCTGCCGTTGGCGCCATCCACGTAGGTGACGTACAGGTTGTTGGTCTTGTCGGTGTAGATCCGGGTGTAGGAGGCCGTGCCGGCGGAAACGTTGCCGCCTACCTGCGTCCAGCTGCCGTCGGCATTGCGCTTCTTTACCTTGGCGATGTTGGACTCGGTATACGCCACGTAGGCAATAGAGGTATCCGCATCCGGCACCAGCGTAATATTGGTGTAGTTGGAAGCGGCCAGGCCGATAGCGGACTCGGTGCCCAGGATCTGCCATTGCTGGGCCTGCGACTCGCCGGAAAACAGCGAGAGCGCCACCGCCAGCGAAACCGGCACCAGGCTTTTACATTTTCGGAACGTTCGGGAAAAAGGAGAAGCGGAAGAGGGGGCGGAAATAGGCCTGCCCTTGGCCTTTGCAGCGTGTACTGTTCTTTTCATTTGCAAGCGTGGGTTTATTAAATCGTTTCCGGGAGCTACCAAGGCGGCAGGTCCCGTTTGAGTTTTTTACAGGTAATGGTCCAAACATTCGTTATCTCCGGCGCCCCTCCCCTTCTGTTCGCTACACGGGCGCGGATGCTAACGATCGCAAGTAAAGAACACCTCAGCAGCAAATTAGGGTGAAAGGAAAAGCGGATTTCATCCGTTTTTTTTTAACAAAGCCTGGAACAGGCAAAATGCCCGCCGTGGAAACGGCGGGCCTGCTTGATTGAATGTGTGACTGTATTGCTCGTTGGGGTACGCTTACCAGTTAAACGGCAGGTACCAGTGATTTTTATCTTCCAGGTAGGTACGCACTTCTGCGGCGCCGGCAAAGCCGTCCTTTTGCAGCTTGCGGTAAACGGCATCAGCCAGCACGGAGGCGCCGTTGCGATGGGCATAGCGCACCAGGTCGGGCCAGCGGTTGCCTTCGTAAGCCAGCTCCAGGGCCGACTCGTGCAGCAGCGACCGTTCAATGGTGTTCAGGCTGTCGCCGGCGGGGATGGACAGGTCCGGCAGGTTCGAGCGGCGCCGGATGCTGGTGTGGCGGTACCAGGGGGCGCGGAAGCGCGGCACCTCGCCCAGGCGGGCGTCGAAGCGGTAGGCCGGCTCGCTCTCCCAGAGCGTATGCTGCAGGTTGGTGACATCGCGGCCCGAGGCGGTGGAGGTATCGAAATTGCTGCCGAGGCCGCCGCTGATGAAGGAAACCGCCAGGCGGGGACGGCCATCGCGGTTGGCCGCTTCGGCGAACTTCAGGTGCAGGCCCGAGGCACGGCTGAGGAACCAGGTACCGCCTTTCTGCAGCAGGTTCACCGGCAGCAGCGAGGTCTCGTCCAGGTAGTTGTAGAGGTACTTGGTGATCACCGGCTGGCCGCCCAGCGTTTTGTAGGTCATCTGCCCGCGGGCGTCGTAGGGCAGGCCGCTGCGCTGGGTTTCGCCGTTCCACTTGTCGATGGCCTCCTGCGAGGGTTTTACCAAATAACGGCCGCCGTTGTTGGAAAACAGGTCGATGAAGGGATTCTCCGGCTTGAAGGAGGCATGGAAGGGCAGCGCCCAGACCCATTCCTGGCGCCAGGAGTTGTCCAGGCTGCGGCCGAACATCGAGCGCCAGCCGGCGGTGTTGTTGTCGGTGAGGGAATAAATATCCCCGCCCTTGGCATAGGTGACGGAAAAGTCGCCGAAGGAAGAGTTCTTGAACTGGTCGTAAAACTGTTCGCCGCCGGGGGCGACGAAATACCCTTCGCTTTCCATCACCTTACGGTAATAGGTAGCCGCAATGGGATAGTGGTGGGTGGCAGCGGGGTTGATGCTGGCCTTCCAGAGGTGCAGGTCGCCCAGCAGGCCGTTCTTTTCGATAAAGAAGCGCTGGGTGGGGGTGCCGTCCACGGTGATCATCAGGTTGGTGCCCGGCAGGTAGGGGGCTTTCCAGGGCAGCGCCTCGGTAAAGGCGATCAGCGTGTCGATCATCTGCTCGAATTCCAGGCGGGGGAACCTGGAAGCGTCCTTCACCGCGTCGACGGTTTCCAGCGGGTCGGTTACGAAGGGGACCTTGCCGAAGTGGATGGCCAGCTGCAGGTACAGCCACGAGCGGATGGCGCCGATGTCGGAATAGCGCATGTCGTACTCTTCCTGCTTCATCTTGTTCTCCACCCGCATCTTGCCGAAGTTCTTCAAAACGTCGTTGCAGTCGTTGATCAGGGCGTAGAAGGGCCGCGGGTCGGCATAGGGGTTGCCCGGCTTTACCTTGTGGGTGCTGATGTCGCGCAGGGCGGCATCGGCGTTCTGGGTCACCTGCATCAGGTCGCCGCGCAGCTCGTTCAGGATCACATATTGCCTGGCGATGCCCAGCAGCTTGCCGTACACGCCAATCACGGCGGCATCGGCATCATAGACGTTGCGGTACACCTGGGTGGTGTTGAGCTCCGTTTCGGGCTCCAGCTGGAATTGCTTTTTGCACGACCCCAGCGCCAGACAAGCCGCCACCACTACCGCGGCGGGCATAGCCCGTTTGATTTTCTTTATGTTGAATTTCATTGTCTTTTTACTTTTTAAATGCGTTCAGGAATTATAAACCGATACGAATACCGGCGGTAACCGAGCGGAACTGTGGCTCCAGGCCGGTGTCCACTCCACGGCCCAGCACGCTTTCCGAAGCGCTGAACTCGGGGTCGTAGCCCAGGTATTTGGTTACGGTCACGAGGTTGTTGGCGGTGGCGTACAGCGTGGCATACTTCACCATTTTGGCTCCTTTAAAGGGCAGGTTGTAGCTCAGCGACAACACCTTCAGGCGGGCAAAGGAGCCGTCCTCGATCCAGCGGTCCGAAAAGCGGGCGTTGCCCACCGGGTCGCCCCAGGCGGCCCTGGGCATATTCGTTACCTGGCCGGGAACGCGCCAGCGGTTCTGCACGCTTTCGAGCTGGTTGGCGGCGGAGGACTGGGCCTCCAGCACGGCCCGCACCCCGTTGTACAGGTCGCCTCCGCTGGTAAAGGTGATAATAGCTTCGGCGGTAAAGCGCTTCCAGGAGAGGCGGTTGGTAAAGGCGCCGGTGAGGTCGGGATTGGGGTCGCCGATCACCTGGCGGTCCGAAGCGTCGATCACCTTGTCGCCGTTCACGTCCACAAAGCGGATGTCGCCGCCCTGGAAGGAGGCAAAGGAACCGTTGGTTTGCGGCGCGCTCAGGCCGTCGGCAGCCGCCGCTTCATCGGAGCGGTACACGCCGGCCGTCTTGTAGCCGTAGAACAGGCCGGCAGGCGAGCCGGTCTGGGTGCGGAGGGTGGCGCCGCCGAAGGAAGCTTCCAGGGCTTCGTTACCCGGCAGGCGGGTGATGGTATTGCGGTAAGCCGACAGGAGCACGCCCACATCCCATTTCAAGGCTTTTTTATGGAGGATACGGCCATTCAGGCTCAGATCGATCCCTTCGGTCTTCATCTTGCCGCTGTTGGTGGGTAGGGCGGTGTAACCGGTGGCGGCGGCCAGGGGCTGGTACACCAGCATGCGGTCGGTCTTATTTTGATACACGTCCACGCTCAGGCTGATGCGCTCATTGAGCAGGGCGGCGTCCAGGCCGGCATTGGCCCGGCTGCCCCCTTCCCATTGCAGGTAGGGGTTGCCGATGCTGCTGCGCACCAGGCCCTGCATACCCAGGAGGTTCTGGGAAGTATAGGTGGTCTGGGCGGTGTAGTTGCCGATATCGTCATTGCCGGTGAGGCCGTAAGATGCCCGCAGCTTCAGCAGGCTGAGGGCCTTCACCGCCGACATGAAGTTTTCCGACGACACCAGCCAGGAAGCGCCCACAGAGGGCAGCACCGCGAAGTTATTGGCGCCGATTTTTAAAGCATTGGGGATGCGGTTGCCGAAGCGGGTGGAAGCATCCACGGCCCCGTTCACCGACACGAAGTATTTGTCCATCAGGCCGTAATGGGCGCCGATGTAGGAATTGACCCAGGCCGCTTTGCCGATATAGCCGCCGGTGGTGCGGGAAGCCGCCACCCCGTAGCTGACCGATACGAAGTCGTCGGTGGAGGAGTTCAGGCCGCCGGCATAGTCGCCCTCGGTGCTGCTGTGCTGGAAGCGCACCCCTGCCCTCGCCTGCAGGCGATGGATGCGGTGGAAGGTGCGGTTATAGTCCACGTAGGTTTCGTTGAACAGGTTGCGCACCCTCCGGGGCGATCCGCCCATGCGGCTGTCGGCGATCAGTGAAGACAGGGTGTCTTCGGCGATGCCTTTGCGGGGCACAAACGTTTGCTCACGCACCTGGTCCAGGGTGATGCCGCCCTGGCTGTAGATAGCGATGAAGGGCGACAGCTGGTAGCGCAGGTTGATGGAGCCGAAAAAGCGGTAGGCCTTGCTGTTGGCCCGCACGTTGCGGATGGCGGCCACGGGGTTGCCCACGCCGAAGGTGTCGGTTTCGGCCAGGTTGGGCGACTTGGCGCCGGCATCGGAGATATCGTTGGGGTCCAGGAAGGGCGCCTTGGCCAGGGCCAGGAACAGCGGGTTGACCTTATACGACTGCCCCTGGAAGGCCAGGTTCTGCTCGTAGCGGGTGGCGCTGAGGTTGGTCTGGGCGGTGAGCTTTTTGGTCAGGTTCAGGTCGCCGTTGAAGCGCACGCTGTAGCGGTTCAGGTCCGTACCGCGGGTCACGCCGGCACTGTTCAAATAGCCCATGCTGAGGGCGTACTTGGCGATGTTGTCGCCGCCGCTCACTTTCAGGTAGGCGTTCTTGTTATAGGAAGTTTTCAGCACCTGGTTCTGCCAGTCGGTCTCGTTATGATAACGGAAGTAGTGGGCATTGGAGGGATCGTCGTTCATGTAGGGCTGCGACTGGATATTGGCGTTGCTCCAGCCGCGGCTTTTCAGCATGTCGGACAGGTACACGCGGTAGTCCGAAGCCTGCATCACCGGCAGCGACTGGGGCGCAAAGTTGACACCGCCGTAAACGGCCGCATCGATCTTTGTAGCCAGCTCTTTGGCATGAGCGGTGGTGATCAGGATGACACCATTGGCGGCCTTGGAACCATAGGTGCTCACGGCATCCTTCAGCACGGTGATGTTCTCGATATCCTTTACATCGATCAGGGCCAGCGGGTTGGTGTAATGGCCCGAGATCAGGGAAGTGCCGTAGTCGGTATTGTCGTAGATCATGCCGTCCACCACGATCAGGGGCTGGTTGGTGGCATTCAGCGAATGGTAGCCGCGCAACGCCAGCAGGGCGCCGACACCGGCGGTACCCGAGCGCATCACCGGCGACAGGCCGGCCACCTTGCCCTGCAGGTAGCTGTCGGGCGTTTCGGTGGGGCGGTTCCAGGCGCCGTCGGTATGGATGGAGGTTACGGCCTGCGTCACCTGGGTACGGGGCCGGGAGCCGAAGGGCAGCACCACGTTGTCGTACAGCGACTGGAAGCCTTCTTCGTACAGGGCCACCGATACCTTGCGGCGGCCTTTCAGCGCCACTTCCCGGGTTTGCAGGCCTTCGCCGCTGACCAGCAGGGTGGCCTTGTAGTTGGGCACCACGATGGAGAAGCGGCCCTGGTCGTCGGTAAAGGCGGCGTAAAAGCCAGGGATGGTGACGCTTACGGCAGGAAGCGGCTTGCCGGTGGCGGCATCGGTAATGATGCCGCTGACCTTGATGCTGGTGTCTATTTTGGCGCGCACCACTGCCGGCCCACTGGTGGCAGGCCCGCCCTTTTGCCCCATGGCAGCGGAAGCGGACAGCGCCGCCAGGCCCGCAACCATCAGTTTCTTAAATCCTTGCATGTTCATTTTTTATGAGTAGCGAAAAATGTTGTTGTCAAAACCTCTTAAAAGGCCGGTACCAGCTTGATGTAATCCAGGGTAATGGAGGTATTGCCGCTGGTCGTGGAAGTGGAGTTGGGGCCCACCACGTACAGGGGAACGGTACGGTAGTTATTCAGGGTGATCTTTCCCAAGAGTTCCTCGCCGTAGTTCTGATACTGGATCTGTTTGCTGAAGGGTGTGGGGTGCGTGGCACTGTCCACGGCCAGCCGCTGGGTGTATAGGGGTGTGGTCTGCACGTCGTTCACCGCTACCCAGTACACATTGTAGCTCATGGAGGGCAGGTTGCGGGCGTTGTACCGGATCCAGTAGTTGGCCAAACCATAATCTTTCATGTAGATGTCGTTGAACTTCTGGCCCGTCACCGGGTTCACCCGCAGGCGGTAGGTAGTATTGCCGCCCTTGTTGGAAGTCATGAAGCCGTTGGGGTTTTCGCCCTGCAGGTAAATGGGGGGAAAGCGGTGCTCCAGCTTCACGGCCATTTCGTCGATCACGTACACGGTGCCGTTGGAGGTTTGGTAGGTTTGGGTGATGGCCGATTTGTTCACGGGCACTTTTACGCCGGCGGCCGATACCAGGGTGTCGGGCAGTTGCGACAGGGAATATTTACCGCGGAACACCAGGTCCTTCACCAGCCAGTTCTGGGCATGGCGGGCCGAGGTGTCGGTGACGCCGGCGCTGGTTTTGAACCAGGGCTTCAGCTTTTCGGTTTCGGAAGTGTAGGCCCTGTCGGTGAGCAGGAACAGGGTGTATTCCTTCGATTCGTCGGCCACGTTCATCACATCGTCCAGGAAGGAGTTGCGGATGGACATGCCCGAGGCGGTATCGTACACGGGGCTGCCGGTCAGCGGGTCCACGCTGATCTGCGTGGCAATGCTGGAATCGAAGACCGGGCGGTCAAGTGATTGCAGGTAGGCTTTCAGCGCGGGGGCATCGGAAGTTTTTCCGATCAGCTCCCAGATATTGTCCACGCGGGGCAGGGCTTTGTTGATCACGTGGAACACGCCGTTGGCGGCGTATTTGTTGGCCGTCAGCACCTGGGCCGCGTCGAAGCTGCTGCCGGCAAAAGCGTGGTACTTGCCGTTGAGCATCTGGATGCGCCCGGCAGGCGCAGTGGTGGTATAGGACTGGAACGAGATGTGGTTGCCTACGAACTGGGCCAGTTTGGCCGAGTCATGGAGGAGCGCGGCATCCAGGCTTTGCAGGGCCGAATCCGAGGGTGCCCAGACGGTAAAGGTTTTGGAGGAGCGGATGATCTTGTCGTAGCCCGACTTCACCAGCAGCTCGCTGAATTTGGCCAGGCCGGGGGTCTGGCCGATGGCTTCCGCCAGGTTGCCCTTCAGCGCTTCATCGGTGAGGGCGTTATGGTCTTCCCACTTCTTGGTGCAGCCGTACAGAACGCCGGCAAAGGCCGCAGCCAGGAGCCAGAGGGATTTTTTATTACGTTGAAACATCTTATTGTCTTTTAAGGAAATAGTACTATGATAGGATTTCGTCCCGCCCGGGGCGGGACGAAATTGTCTTTATTTATGGTCGATCTGGCTGCCGTCGCGGCCAAAGCGGGGGTACTGCTGGTCCTGGTCTACCGGGATGAACTGGATCATATCGAGGTTGACGCCGGCGCCGCCGGAGCCAAAATCCTTGATGGCCTGCAGCTTGATCTTGTGGCGGTCGGTGGTCTTTACGTTGATGATACCGGCCAGCTGGGCCGGCTGTGCGGTAGCGCTGTTGGGCTGGCTGATCTTGTACGTTCCGTCCGCATTGATGCCGGTAACCAGGCCAAAGGAGTAGCGTTTAAATCCCTGGGCTTCCTGGACCGGGTCGGAAGCGGTAGAACTGAAGATGTACGCGTTTAAATTCACGATCCGTGACAGCGGGTTGCCGTCGAAAGAAACCTGGGTATAAGCGCCATGGGCATCCCGGCGATAGCAGATCCATACCTTGTACTGGCCGGCCACCAGCAGCGGGGTGGTAAATTCGATCCAGTTGTTGACCGCCGAGCTGGTACGCAAACCAAAACGCAGGAAATCGTCCCAATAATGGTAGTTCGACGAGTTAGCGCCTTCCACCTGGTAGGTGATGGTGCCCTGTTGCCAGGCCACATCTCTCAGCTGGCCGGGGTTAAAGGAAACCGATTTGCTGGCCTTGCGGAACACCCCTACATTCTTGCGGATCTCGGGCTGGTCGGCCACATCGAAGAAAACGGCGAAGGGGTCGCGCTTCTTGATCGAGATATCGCCCTGCAGCGTATGCAGCACGCCGTTGGTAGCGACGTTGTCGCTGGTCGCGCGGTGGAGTACCACGCCTTCTTCGTGCACATTGTTGAACACGGCGTCATTGAGCAGCAGCCGCTGGGCGCTGTCGACGATGGTGGTCACCACGTTCTGGTAGGCCAGTGTATTGTGCGAAGGAGCGGAAGCCACATCGGCCACGTACTTCATGTCGTTGAGAATGTGGTAGGCCACGTACATGTAGGCGCTGTCCTGTTTGGGACCGGCGGTATCCGTTCCGTGAAAGCGCCGCTGGATGTCGGCGTAGCTGTGGATGTTCTGGCTGCGCAGGACGGCGTCGGATACGGCCAACACCGTCAGCCACCGCTTGGTGGTGTCGGGGTTGTTGGTACTATTCAGGCTGTTGTACAAGCCGGTGGCCTTCAGCGCCTCGGTCAGGATGGTATAGTCGGGATTTTCTTCGATCAGCTGGGCCAGGGTTTTCTGGGCGGGCAGCAACACCTTGTCGATGACGTGGATATAGCCGTTGCCGGTGAGGATATTGCTCTGGGTGATGCGGGCCCTGCGGTTCAGTTCGGTCTGCCCGGTATTGTTGGCCCGGGTCAGCAGGTACTGGCCCTGCATGGTGGGCATGCCCATCTTGCCGTCGGTAAAGCGGGTGGTGGGCAGGGTATCGCGGATCAGGTGGAGCTTCACCAGGTTGATCAGCTGGGCGGAATCCAGCTCTTCCATGGATTTGATGCCTTTCTCTGCCAGGTACGACTGCACGGCCTCGTTGGTGGGGGCAAACAGCGTATAGGCGCCGTAGGCGTTCAGGTACGGGCTGATGCCGGTGCGGTCCAGCACTCTCTGGAAGTCGGAAAACTGGTCGGGATGCGCCCGCAGGTAGCCGACAATGTTGGTATCGGTGGTGGTGAACTCCTGGATCTCTGTTTTCTTACAGGCCCAGAACACCGTCAGGCAGCTGGCGGCCAGGACAGCGCACCATTTGGAAAGCTTCGTCATATAACAAGTAGTTTCGATTATTTGTAAAAAGGGTTTTGTACCAGGTAAGGAGCGGTTTCGATCTCGTTCAGCGGGATGGGGAAATAATAGCTGTCGGGATCGTTGTATTTCTGCATCGCCGATTCCTGGCGGATGGCCGGTACGGCGCGGATGACCATTTTCTGCAGCAGGTCCTTGCGCTCGTAGTTGTTGCGTTTGGCGTTGCGCAGGATATCGTACCAGCGCTTGCCTTCGAAGGCAAACTCGCGGGCCCGCTCTTCCAGGATGAAGTCGGTCATGCCCTTTTTAAACTCCGCTCCTGCCTTGTTGGTGGTATCGATGCTGCCGCTGAAGGAAGCGTCCAGCGCACGGGCGCGGTTGCGGATGGTGGTCACCAGCTCGTAGGCCTCTTCGCTGCGGTTCAGCTGGTTCAGGGCTTCGGCCTTGTCCAGCAGCGTCTGCGCATAGCGGTATACCGGCCAGTGGGCGTAGGAGACGTCGGCGGTACGCGCGTCGGTATAATTGGCGCCTACGTATTTCCAAATGGCGTTGCTGCCGGAATTGACCGAAGCGCCGTCGCCGCGGATGTCTCTTTTGGTATCATCTTCCAGGTCCTGGGTAAAGATCTCCTCCATCACCGCCGGGGAGGCCTGCAGGCGCTGCGAGGAGCCCAGCATCATGGGATGGAACGAGTTGGTCTTCTGGATGTCGTACTGGAAGGAAAAGATAGCTTCGTTGGAGTTGCCGTTGTAGTACAGGTTGTTGAACCAGCCGCTGTTGCCCGCCACCAGGCCAAACTTGCGGGAGTCGATGATAAAGTTGCAGGCGTCCAGGCATTCCTGGTACTTTTCCTGCCACAGGTATACATCGGCCTGGATGGCTTTGACGGCGTAGCGGGTAATGCGGCCCTTGTCCTGGGGCAGGCTGCCGTAAGCATAGGCGGCGTTGTTTTCGGCAAAGGCCAGGTCGGCCTCGATCTGCTTCAGCACCACGTCGGCGGGGCTCTTGGGCAATTGCTCCACGTCCTTGTCGCCCACGGTGGCCTTGAGCTTCAGGGGCACGTCGCGGAAGGAGCGCACGAGGTAAAAATACATCAGCGCCCGCAGGGCTTTTGCCTCGGCCAGGTAGCTATTGAGCTTAGCCTGGGTGAAGGTGTTGTCCGTTTTCAGCACTTCGTGGGCGAAGTCGATCACGGTATTGCAATAGTTGATGGTGCGGTAAACCGAGCTCCATTTGATGATGTTGTTGGAGGGCAGGGTGTTCACGTTCATGATGTCCTGCTCGTCGATGGAGATCTTCAGGCCGGGAAACAGCATGTCGGCGCGGAGCTCGCCCCAGAGGAAGAGGTACTCGCTCAGGGGTTTGTCCTTGCCGCCGGGATCGCCCAGCAGGGTGGCGTAGCAGCCCATCACGGCCGACTGCACCTGCTCTTTGGTTTGCCAGTATTCGTCTTTTACGATGCCGTCCTGGGGCTTCAGGTCCAGCCACTTCTGGCAGGAAGTGGCCGACAGGGCCAGCACGGAGGCGGCGAAAAGATGGAGGAAAATTTTTTTGTTCATTACACTACTATTAAACGTCAGTTGAGTATTAGAAAGTGGTGGTTAAGCCAAAGGTCATCATGAATACCGGCGGTGTGGTGGAGCCGTCCCGCAGGATGGTGAAGGGCCCCAGGCTGCGCGAGGACATCTCCGGGTCCTGGCCGGTGTACCGTGTAAAGGTCATCAGGTTCTCGGCCGTCAGGTAGGTCGAAAAACTTTTCACGTGCATTTTGCGGGTCAGCTTTTCATTGAGGCTGTAGCGCACGGTTACGGTACGGAAGCGCAGGAAGGAAGCATCCTCCACATATCGGTCCGAACCCAGCCAGTTGTAGCCCTTGTTGTACAGGGCGCGCGGCATGTCGGTCACGTCCCCTTCCCTTCTCCAGCGCTGCAGCACCGCCGTGCTCTGGTTGTTGAAGCCATGCATGTTCGTGGTCAGCATCTTCGTTTCGTTCACCACGTCGTAGTTGTAGCGGAAGTTGAAGAAAGCCGAAATCTTCAGGCTTTTTTTGTAGTTCAGCGTGGGACCGAAACCGCCCGAGAATTTCGGGTTGCTGTTGCCCAGGTACACGACGTCCTTATAGTCGATGGTACCGTCGTAGTTGATGTCCTTATACTTCGCATCGCCGGGCTGGAACACGTAGTCGGTCTTGGGATAGTTGAAGCGCATCATCACCGCCTGCCCGTCGGGGCCTACGATCGGCTTGCCGGTTTCGTCGCGGGCGATGGTCTCGTTCACATCCTTGTACACGCCCTCGTAGCGGTAGCCGTAGATAGAGCCGAAGGGGTTGTTCACCTGCAGCAGCGCCAGGTACTTGCCGTTCTGCGAAGGGTCGCCCGACCGGTTGGGATAGAAGGGCGAGATCTCGCGGATCAGGTTCTGGTTCTGGGCGATGTTGAAGTTGAAGTCGACGGTTACATTTTTGGATTTATACGGGGTGGTCATCAGGTTCACTTCCCAGCCCTGGTTGTCCATGGTACCCACGTTCATGTCCACGGCCGAAAAACCGGAAAAGTCAGGGATGTTCAGGTCGTTGAAGAACAGGTCGGTGGTGCGGTTGCGGTACACGTCCACGTCCACGTTGATCTTGCGGTCGAACAGCACCAGGTTGGCGCCGACGTTGGTGCCGTGCACCACTTCCCACTTCAGGTTGGTCAGCTCCATGGAGGAAGGATACACGCCGGCCAGGCCTGCGTAGTTCCAGGAAAGGGTGCTGTAGCGGCTGAAATAGCCGTAGTTCCCGCGGGGGGCGTTGCCGGCTTGTCCATGGGAAGCACGGAAGCTCAGGTCGTTGATGAAGGTGAAGGGCTTCATGAACTTTTCCGCCGATACGCGCCAGCGGCCGGAGATCGAGGGGAACAGGCCGTAGCGGTGGGTGGGCCCGAACTTGGAGTTGCCGTCGCCGCGCAGGCCGGCATTGATGATGTAGCGGTCGTCAAAGCCGTACTGCAGCTGGGCCAGGGCGCCCACCGAGCGGCTTTGCGAGGTGCTGGCGCCCACGTTGCCGGTGAGGGTACGGGAAGCCACGGAGGGATCCTGCAGCAGCGAGGAGGCCGTGTTCGACGTCTGCATCTGGTTCGATACCGAGCGGCCGTCGGAGGTCTGCAGCGACACCAGCGACATCAGCGTATGGCGGTCGGGCATATGCGGGGTGAACACCAGGTTGGTCTTGGTGGCCACGGACATACCGTCGTTGTCGCCATCATATACAGCATTCACGGTCGTCTCGGTAGTGGGCCTTCCGGTAGCAATCTGCGGCAGGAAGGTCTTGCTCTTGGTGTTGTTAATGTCGAAACGCACGTCCGAGGAGGCGGTCAGCACTTTGGGGATGATGGTGTACGAGAGGTTGAAGGTCGGCGTCACGCGGTTGGTCACCAGGCTGTTGATGCCGTTGGTGGCCATGGCCGAGGGGTTGTAGGTGCCGGGGTACCTGCCTTGGATGTTCTCCACGGGCGAAAAATAGTTCGGCGTTTCGATGCCCTGCTCGTTGTATTCGTAAATACTCATGTTGGGCATCTTGTTCATGGCAATGCTCCGCACGTTGCCGGTATACAGCTTGGGGTTGTCGGAAAACGTATAGGCGAAGTCGGTGCGGAACTTGATGCGCTCGGACACGTTGTAATCGAGGTTGATACGGGTGGTGATCCGTTTCAGCGAGGTGCCGATGGTAGTGCCCTTCTGGTCCACGTAACCTACCGAAGTAAAGTAGCGGGCTTTTTGTCCGCCGCCGCTCAGCGACAGGTTGTGCTCGTGGGTAAAGCCCAGGCGGGTGATGTCGGCCAACCAGTCGGTATTGCGTCCGTAGTTATAATAATAGTACGGGTCATAGGGGTCGTACGCGAACTCTTTCGAGGTCAGCGTGTTCAGCGGCGTACCGTTGCGGCCGTTGGTGTACTCCTCGGTGATGAGGGTCGAATACTGGTCGCCGGTAAGCATGGGAATGGTCTTCGGCTGCCGGGTCATGGCGGCGCGCAGTGTGTAGGTGATGTTGGGTTTGGTCACCCCTCCGCGCTTGGTGGTGATGATCAGCACGCCGTTGGCGGCGCGGGCGCCCCACATGGCGGTGGCGGCCGCGTCTTTCAGCACCGAAATTTCCTTGATGTCCGAGGGGGCGATGTTCAGCAGGCCGGCATAGCCCTGGTCGTCGGCGGTGCCGAAGTTGAAGTCGGCCGGGATATCGGTTTCATAGGGCATGCCGTCCACCACGATCAGCGGGTCGGAGCCGGCATTGATCGACGAGGTACCGCGGATGCGGATGGACATGCCGGCGCCGGGGTCACCCGAGGTGGCGGCGATGTCCACCCCTGCCAGGCGACCCTGCAGGGCCTGGTCGATAGAGGTAGCCCCCATTTCTTCGAGGTGCTTGGTGTCAATTTTGGCCGAAGCGGTGGTAAGGTCGCGGTCGGCGATGGCCAGGTTGCCGTTGGAGGTGCGGCCGGTAGCCACCACCACCACTTCTTCGTTGGTCCTGGCATCGTTTTCCAGCGTCGCGTTCAGCGTGGGACTGGAAGCGTTGATGCTGCGGGTGATGGTCTTAAAGCCGATGAAGGAGATGGAGATCTTGTTTTTGGGGTTGGTGATGCGCAGGGCGTAGTTGCCGTTGATGTCGGTAGAGATACCGCGGATGATGCGGTTATCGGCATCCACCTCGGCCACCGTTACGTTCTGCAGCGGGGCTTTGCTGTCCTTGTCGAGGATCTGTCCGCGCAGGATAAGGGTTTCCTGTGCGCCCGCCTGCAGGGAAAGCAGCAGGGCGAAGAAGGAAAACGAACGGAAAATCTTTTTCATTCTACTAATGGAGTTAGTGTTGTTTAATTGGGGTTGTATTCCAGGTAGTCGTCGAGCAGGTGGATGACGATGCGGTCGGCCAGGTTGTTGCTGCCTGCGATGCGGAGGTTGACGGTCTTGCCAAAATCGTCGCGTACCTGCATCTGCCCGTTGAGGATGTTGTTGGTAAGGTTTGCCGGGCTGGAAATAAACAGGTTCGAGGCATCGCCGTTGTTTTTCAGGTACAGGGTGGAGAAAGAGCCGGTCTTCTGCCCGTCGGGCACCACGGCGTTCTTATTGATGATGTGGTACTTGATAAAGTTCTCCACCAGGGTTTTATCGTTCTGGTTATCGGGGTTGTACTTGAATACCCTTTTGGTGCCGGAAACGGTATATGGCAGCAGGTCCTTGTCCACCGCCCGCTGCATGGCCACGGAGTCGGGCACCAGGAAGGTATAGAAGACGCCCTGGGTGACGCCGGTAACGTTATTGCCGGAAAACAGGCTGGAGTTGCGCAGGTACTGGTAAAAGGGGGTGAACTGCTTGTTGGCGTCGGCCAGGCTTTGCAGGTAGAGGCCGATGGCATTGTTGCTGTACCACAGCACGCTGTCGGTGCTGGCGTAGGCCCGCCCGTTGACCGGGTCCTTGCTGGAGGAATAAGGTACCACCCTCATGGCCTTGGTACCGTGCGACCATACCACGCCGTGGTCGTAGCGCACGTATTCGCCGCCGATGGTTTCCACGATGCCCGAGCCGCCTGCCACATCCACGTCGCCTTTGAGGATATGGGTGGCCAGCACGCGCTGCAGCTTGGCGCCGGCGGCGCTGGAGTCGTAGGCGGTGGCGCCGGGTTCTTTCTGCTTCCAGAGGTTGGCCTGGTAGTTAAAGTCGAAGCCGTTGGCGCGCATCACCGGATCCGGCATCATCAGCAGGGTATATTTAATGTTGGGCACGGTAATGCTGTAGCGCCAGTTGGCGTCCAGTGCCTTGGTCATCAGCAGGTAAGCCGGGTTGAGGTACGGCTTGCCATAGACGGTACGGAACACGTTGGCCTGCTGCACTGCCGTGGTACCATAGAACAGGCCGTTGCTCAGCATCTGGCGGTCGGCCACGTCCTGGTAGGCATCCATGGTCGGCAGCTCGCCCTGGAAGTTGTTCAGCGTCGTGAACTTGCTGGGCCAGATAGAGGTTTGGGCCATGTGGGCGTTCACCAGGTCCACGATCACCTGCAGGGGCACCTGGTCCAGTACGCCCTGGTCCAGCTTTTGGTCGCCGCTGAGGCCGGCGGAGCCAAACTTTTCCAGGATCACATCGCCCAGGTACTTTTTCAGCACCTCGTTGTTGGGCACCAGCAGCGTCCAGCCGTTAGCCTGGCCGTCGTTGTCCTGCTGCTTCAGGAAGTTTTCGTTGTTGGGCGAAAAAGCCAGCGCACCGCTGTACGTTTTGATGGACACCTTGTCGGCCTGGCCGGTCAGCAGCTTGTAGCGGGCGGTGGCAGGGGCATTCTCAATAAATGCCACGAGGTATTTGTCAAACAGCTTTTTAAAGAGGCTGTACTCGGGTTTGGAAGCCAGGTATTTGTCCAGTGATGCCAAAGGCGTAACCACCTTGTTGATCTCGTGGATGTAGCCGTTCTCGGCCGGGATGTCGGCTTTCAGCACGCCGGCGTCCACCACGTTGAATTTAGTGTAGGGCGTGTTGGGAAAAAAGTAGTTGTAGTCCCGGGCAGTGAGGCCCTTGCTTTGCATAAACTCCTCGACAAAGAAAGGAATGTACTTGTTGTTGTTGTCGCCCAGTACAAAGGAGCCGTTGCGGTTGGCAGAGAGGGCCTTGCCGCCGTTGGTGTTAAGCGAATCGGTATAGAACCCTTCATAATAAGCCGTGCGGCGCTTGTAGGCGGCGCCGGGCACCCAGCCGGTGTTGGACTGGTAGTCGGCGAGGTAGTTCTGGTCGAAGTTGTTGTACACCAGGCAGTAGGTCACCAGCTGGCGGCAGGCGTTGGAATCGAGGTCGGCGGCGGTGGCCACGCCCTTGTCCTTCAGGTACACGCCGAAGGCGCTGTCGTTGGGAGCGAAGAGCGTCCAGTTGCCGGCGGCGCTGAGGATGTCCTTATAGCCGCTTTTGTCGATGGCGGAGAGCAGGTTTTTGAACCGGCCCATGGATTCCAGTTGCTGGTAGATCGGGGGCGCCAGGTTTTCGGGGCGGCCATAGAATTCGTCGAAGGCTTTCTTGCGGCAATTGGTCATCAGCAGCCCCAGTGCCAGGAAAAGAAACGTTCCACGTATGTACTGAATCATAATAAAGGAGTGTATTTTATGGAGATGTATCGATCGTTCGGGGAAAAGCTATAGCTGGCCGGCAGGGCGTTGCAGGGCCGGGGCATTCCTTCTTAGGTATACTAACGGGGATCCTGCTGCTGCCGCGGCAGCAGGGAAGGAAGTGGACGGCAGTGGAAAGGACAACGGGCAGTTCCGGCAAGTCCGTACGGACGAATGGTTCGTCCCAATCGTTAGTAACATTTGTTTCATGTGCAAGCGCAGGTTTTTATTTGAGCAGGTTTGGTTCGGGCAATAGGATGACAGCAAGCATCCGGATGCCTGTTTTTTTCTGGTACAACAAATCAGCGTGGTTAATCCGGGGGGCCGTCGGCCCCCCGGAAGCCGGCTGCCTGCGCAGGGCACCCGGCCTTTTCCTATACAAACAGTCCCTTCGAAAAAGGTGGTTAAACGGGCCCCATAAACGGGGTTACAGATATAAGAACACCCCAGCAGAAAAAGCGGATGAAAGGAAGGAAGCGTTTTTTTAAGATTTTTTTTACAGGCGGGAAAAGGGCGGGCACCTGCTGCCTCCTCAAAAGAAAAAGCCCCGAGTAAACACAAGGGGCGACTTAAAAATTACCAGATAATAGAGAGCGGTTTCACCGGCCTGGCCGGCAGGGAGGTGTGCCCTCCCGGGAATTATTTTAAAGCAGCTTTTCCATTAATAAAATATCTCCGTGCTGTTCTTTACGGCAAACTGGGGCTGGGTGCCGGCTGCCGTTCGGACCTCGGTGAATTTCACCCGCTCGGCATCATTGATCACCGCCCTGGCCCCTTCGGGCAGGGTGACGTTGGTAAAGGTGACATCGCGGAGGCGGTGGGCGGGGTCCTTAAAACCGTTGATATTGATGACCGGCTCCTTAGTGGACGCCCGTGTCAGGTCGATATTGCGGAAAACGAAATTTTCAAAGGTGGGCGGTTCGGGAGCCGCTGCGCCGTCGTTGTTGTAGTTCACGGCCGAAAAGACGGTGATCTTCAGCAACTGGCAATCGGTGACCGTCACGTTCTTCACATAACCTCCCCGCTCCTTCGTGCCCTTGATCTGCATGCCGTGGAGCAGTGCGCCCGCTTTGCAATCCTGCACCAGCACATCGCTCACCCCTCCCGACATTTCACTGCCGATGGAGATGCCGTGGCCGCGGGTAAAGTTGCAATCCGCTATCCGCACGTTGCGGGTGGGCCGGCCCACGTAATAGCCTTCGGGGTTCTTGCCCGACTTGATGGCGATGCAGTCGTCGCCGGTATCGAAGGTGCAGTTGAAGATGTAGGAGTCGGTGGAGGAGTCTGGGTCGATGCCGTCGCCGTTGCGGATGCCGTTGGTGACGATATCGAGGTCATGGCAGCTGACGTCATCGCTGTACAGGTAGTGCAGGGTCCAGGAGGGCGGTTCGGTCAGGGTGAGGTGGGAAATGCTTACGTTCTGGCAATTCATCAGCAGTACCAGGCGGCCGCGGCTGCGCATGCCGTTGGCTTTGATCATGGCGTCACCCAGGCGTCTGCCGCCGCCCTGGAGGGTGCCGCCGCCGGTGATCCGCAGGTTTTTAACGTTGTACACTTCTTTGCGGTCGAGGGTGCCGGCATTGAGCAGGCTGGCGTAGGTTTTTAATTCCCAGCCCTCGAAGCGGTTAAGGATCATGGGCAGGTAGTCTTCCGGTTTTTTGGAACCTTTCAGTACCGCCCCTTCGTCGATCTGCAGCGTCATGTTGCTTTTCAGAAACAGGGCGCCGGAGATAAAGGTGCCCGCCGGGATCCGTACGGTTCCGCCTGCGGAGCAGGCGTCAATGGCCGCCTGGATCGCCCTGGTGTTCATAAAGGCGGTATCGCTTTTCGCCCCGTAATCGAGGATGTTATAGATCTTTCCCTTTGCCGCTGTTTTGAAGCGAAGGCTGCTGTTGTCTTTCGGATCGGCGTTCTTCTGTTGTTTCCGGCGCACCCGCACGGAGTACCAGGTATTGGGCGCCAGTTGCTCCACCGTAAAATTGGTTTTACCCGTGGTGCCGCACAGTTTTCCGTTCAATAAAATTTCGTAGAGGGCACTGTCCCCGCCGGCCTGTTTATCCCACAGCAGGGTGGCGGATTTTTCCGTAACAGTGCCGGGGGCCAGCAGCAGGTTGAATTTTTTCCGGGCGTCCGCCTTTGCAGCCGGCAGCAGCAGGGCCGCCAGGACGAATAGGCGCAGCATGGTTTTAAAGGGCTGGGAGCTAAGCATTTCGAAAATCGTTAATTGTAGGATTTTGGATATAAGAACACGCCGGGAAGAAAAAAGGATGAAAGAGGAAAGAAGATTTTTGATGTGAGGTCCGTCCCTAAACGACAAAAGCCTCTTCCGAAGAAAAGGCTTTTGTTGAATAAATATGGCAGCTACCTACTCTCCCGCAACTAAATGCAGTACCATCGGCCAGAAGGGGCTTAACTTCTCTGT
>NZ_JBBBEI010000023.1:0-83079 GCF_037132455.1 Huijunlia imazamoxiresistens
TCTAATGCCTTTTTTGTTGTCTGCCAACTATTTTTTAACCTCTACTGTATTTCAAAAAATTACCGGACTATTGTAATAATAGTATAATTTAATGCGGTTGTTTTACTTCTCCCCTTAAGCTTTCTTTTAGGAAATCCGCCACTATTATTGATATAGCAACTGTCCGCATGCAGAGGGAGCCAAGTCAACCTGAAATAAATTGTTTTCGCTTGTTACTCCTAAATTGACTCTGTTCAGATAAGTTCATCCAAGTGAGCGCTGTCATCCTCCCTTTTGGCATCTTCAGTATAACCCTTGGCAAGGTCAAATAAAATGGAAGCCGTGACCGGCCATTTTGAAAGTATCTGTTTTCCCATGCGCTCAAAATAGGATGCCAACTCTCTTTCTTGTGCCCCTCCTTCGTGTGGGTCTTTTATATAAAGTCCCCTGTTATTGAAAATCTGGGTGCCAAATTCCCTTTGTACAACTTTACTATCCAATGAATCAATAAGTTCACAGATTTCATCAGGAGGCCAGCGGCTATTATTTCTTGGAAAGAAGGCCAGTAATTTTCCTAGTCGGCTGTCCACACCGTATACGCGCTTCAGTTCCGCCGCGGCCTTTCTTGCTTGAGCCACCCACTCAAACAACTCTCCCTTTTTGATGGTAATATCAGGTTGAGCACCGGGCACATCCCGCCAGCTGTCCAGTAGCCTTTTGGCCTGAATCGCTAATATTGCCTTTTGCCGTCTTTCTTCTTCCGTTAATGCCGAATCTGTTTCCCGGTCGTCGGGCTTATAAAGAAGAGATACCACTTCAACAAAAAAGGTCGGGTTGGTTTTTAGCTCTTCAAATAAAGTAACCGGTCTATATTCGGAGCTGTAGCAAGATAAAAAGTCTAAATAGAACCATTCCAGTTGGGCCAGTGTTTGCTTATCTAGGTCCCGCCTTTCCTGCAGAATTTGGATTATTTCTCCTATCCTATCCAACTGGACATCCTCCTCCGTAGGTACCGTCGCAGCCTCCCGTAAGAGTTCTGCCAGAGCAGATGAAGGGACATTCTCTACAAAATCTGCCACTTGTTCGATTGCAGCCCGTTGCCTTTTATATACCCTGAGCTTTTCAATCAAGTAGCCTGCATCTGCTTGGTCCAGGGAAAAAAAGTTCGGGGGCATTCTCGACCAATATATTTTACCCACCTCTGGCCCAGCCTCTTCCACCAGTTGCCAGCAGGGCCGGTCCGATACGAGGGCCAAAAAGAAACGGGCCTGCTGCGCTGAATCCAACTGCAGTTGGTTCATACGTGTTGCCATGCCGATGCTCCATTCCTTTCCCGCCTGTAAGGACTTATAGAAACAATAGCTGCCAAAAAACTGAGTAAAAGCTTCTCCTTCGACTGATTCGGAAAAAAGCCGGAGCAACTCTGTATCCTCTGCCGCTGAATCGAACAGGCCTGCAGCGGTATATCCCAGTAAGTTAGGCTTTACCGGCTTGTGGATTAAAAACATTAGTCCTTCCCATCCTTCTTCTTCGTAAATCATCCTTAAGGCGTTCAGCCGTTTACTCTTCAGGGCTTTTTCCCGCTCCTTAAAGTCCATATAATCAGCAAGGTCGCTATCATATATCTGGTCCCCTTCAAAGAGATACGCAAAGCTTCTTTTGCTATCCACCGGCGCGTACAACTTCAGCACTTCCTCCAGCTTTTCCAGTTCCGTTGATGGTAAGGCCCAGTGTTGCTCTACGAACCTGCGGTGCTTTCCAATTAGCTGCCTGAGGGCGTTCCAAATACCAATGCCTTCGGTTTCTATGTTATTCCTGTTGCCCACCAGCAACTGTACCAACTTTTGTCTGGCTGCCGCGGGGACCTTTGGAAGCAGGTCCACCAGAACACCCAGTCTTTCTTCGCTTCCCTGCGCAAGTGCCAATAGTTGGTCAAAAATGAAGGAGCGGTAATCCTCGATTTCTTTTGCAGAAACCTGCCTTTCAATATCTTGGGAATTGAACCGCCATCTGCATTTATTAATCGAACTGGGAAAGCCATGGTACTTTGGTGATAGGGATAACAAGAGGGTCCAGGCCACTTCTGGTTCCCTTTGGATCAGTCGGCTCAGAATGGTTTGTCTCAGGCTATAGTCTGCATCAACTTGGCTAATCCAGGCAATTAAGATTTCTTTCAGGCTGCGAGCTGGGCGGTTACTCAGGCGGCCTCCGGGATCAAGGCGAGAGAGCTTGCCCAAAATAAGGATTACCCGATGAAGGTATTCGGAGGAATAGGCTAACCCTTCTAAAGCCCAAAGCAATCCAGTATGATATGCATGCGGACTGAGCAAACCTGGTGCCTCCTCAAACATTTTCATTATGGGCGGATGATCCCTCTCCAGGGATTGCTCCACTGCAGACAGGAAAGATGTAGGCGCTGCCTCGGCAATAAGAGGAATATGGGTTTGTAAAGAGCACCACTTATCTCCCGTTGCTTCTTTCAGCAGTTCCTGAACTAGTGAGTCTGCAAAACCTTGAGGGAACGGGTGTGCCTGCAAATCAAATGATTCCCCGAAAACAGCCATCAGCACTAAAGACTGGCAAAGTCCCTCTTTAATGGCTGGGGAGAATCGGGGACTTTTCTGATTGATACCGGCCATGTGACGTAGGCTCGGCTCCAGTTCCAAGCGTGGATCTATTTCACCTAGACCAAGAAGAAAAGCTTCCCGGAAACGGTTCAGATCATCTTTTGTAATAAAAGGAGCCAGCATAGACAAGGCATCCAGCGCAGAAGTCATCCGCCACACATGGCCGACCTGCATCACAGGTGGGTCCTTATCGATCTTCCAGCCGGCAAGCTTTGATATGTAGCGGTCATAAGGCTCCGCGGACAGTAATTCCAGCAAGCTTCGGTCGCCCTCGCTTTGGTCTATCCATACCCCTGCAAAAAGTGCAGGCAGAAGGTGCTGGTGAGGTCCGTTCTTCGCCCACTGGGGTTGCTGGCCTTCAGAGAAGTTTAGCCGTCTACGCAGAACCGAAAGGCTTTGGCCGGAATCCCGGGTTAAGCGCAGGGCTTCTTCATTACCGAACCCCATATCCTTTAATCCACTTTCAAACCCAGACCTCCTGATTCTTGGCAGGTGAATTCCCTTTCGATTGGATGTGACCTCGTTCCCCAAAGGTAGCAGAACATGATGGCCGCTTTTTGTCACCTTCATACCCAGTCCGGCATCTTCCCCTTTATAAATAATTACCATATGGGTAATGGATGGAATCAGTTTCCGCAGGCTTTGCTCCGATTCCACGATCACACTTCGGGCGTGGATGGATTCTTTGTGCTCCCCTTCCATTTGTTCCACAGCTGCCGCAATAAAAGCAAGGGCTTCTTCTGTAGTTGTGGCTTTAACGGTGAGTTGAGCCGGGGCGGCAGAAAGGAACCTTTTTAGTTCATCCATCTCCTTTTCCCTGCCGGACGTGACCAGCTTAGGCGCAATCTTGTGCTGCGGGTTTTGGCTCCAGTTTTCCCAAAAGTCACTAAGGGCTTCCATGTCTTCACCGTACTTGTGCAAATACTTTGCAAGCCAGGCACTTACCGAAGGACAAGTGTCCAGCCACTCTTCCAGCATCAGCCCATCAATCACCTTTACATTTTTCCACTTTCCTTCTGCCAGCCGTTCTGCCACCCAACTTTCCTTTTCCCGCCATACATGACGGGTAACGAAAACAAAAGTTGTATCCATGGGATCCATATATAGGGGCTTTTCGGCGCGTTTTTGGTAATCACCATTGGCTTTGTCACGGTAATCCTTGCCGGTTCCAATCTCCCAGACGGACTTGCCTTCAGGGATGTACGGGGTGGCAGAAAGTGCTTCCAGATATCCGTCAAATCCAGGAAGTGCTACATTGTCCCCGGCGGGAAACTGCATCCAAGTAAGTTGAACCGGGCTGGCAACAATCAGTCGTCGGATCAGGAGCGGAAAATGCTCTTCGCAGTCTCTTTGCGGTGCCCAGCCTGCTAGGTCGGTGGAAGTGATCCATATCATTAGGGGCTAATATTATTTCACAATACTACAGAACTTAGAGGGATTTACTTGCTTCGCTTCTTTAAGAAGATAGTCAATGGAAAGCTGGTTAAAACTATACCGATAACGGTGTTTACAAGGAATTGATGGTGCCCATGGTGACGGTCTGCGGCTGCCTTACCCCGGAGGGAACAACCTTTGTCATCGCCTGGTGGGATTGGGTGGAAGAGGCCTAACAGGGAGGGCTTTTCCTTGTGCACCAACCAGCTATGCCCCCCGAAAAAATTAGTAGTCCGGGTGATTTCGGCCTATCCTGGCCGCGTAAAGCGTTTCGGGCTATTCAGGTGCCTTTCCAGACCCTTTAAAAACCTGGGAGTTGTGCCTTCTCGTTGCCTGGACTGGATGAGCAGGTCCTCCAGGATCCGCAGCTGCGGTTCGCTCAGCCGGGAAAAGGCAAACCTGCGCTTCGTAATGAGTTTTTTAAGGATGGCGATCGGGTCCGAGCCCAGGGACTTTTCAAAGGCGCGCACAGCCTCCCGCTCGCCTTCCCCTTTATCCATCTTCAGGTACCAATACCGCCCTGCCCGCTCATCCAGGCCGTATGCAAAAAGAATGGTTGCCAGCTTGTCCAAGACCAAGGGGTCCAGGGGATCGTGCTGCAACGAACCCATTAAACGCCGGACAGCCATTTTATGGTCTCCCCTGCTGAGGTCTTCCGCCACCCTTTCCTGTAAGCCCTTTTTCCGGCGGCGGGAAGGATAAAGGGGCTTCTTTTGCCCTTGAGGTTTAAACAAGGCCGTTATGATTCCAATGAGGCTTTTCATGGCAGAATTGTAGCAATGGCAGCCCATGATTTTAATAAAAATGCAGACGGTCTCGGGCTGCCGTTTGTCCTGTGGTTTCTAAAGTTATTTAAAATTACCCCGCTTTCCCGTAAGCCCCGTACTGGATGCAGCAGCTTCAGGGTTAGACCATCGGGCAACAACAGCTGGCGGCCTCATTACCCTAAATAAATATCCCGGACCGTTCCCTATTTGGGCCCGTTCCCTTTTTATTGGAGGGGCCCAGTGATTCCGTAAACGTGCATCCGCATTTGGTGCCTGGGGGGTGAAGGGCCTACCTTCGCAGCATGCTAAACGAAGGCGACCGCGTACACTTAGATGACCTGATCCTGCAGGACCCATCCACCAAGGCTAACCATTTCCTGTTCCAGCATGCCCTGGACAACGACGAACTGGGAATCGTGCAGTACCTGGACACTCAAAAGTCAACGCCTGGGCAGGACCTTTACTGGGTGAAGTATAGCTTCTTTACCATCCGGATCGATTCAAAATATCTTGTAAAGGAAGGTTAGCGAACCCCGCAGGAGGGAAATACCGTACCGGCATTTAGGCTTACAGGGGGAAGCCGGTTATTTGTCTACAGCAGGCCGGAAAACGGGTTCTGGCATTATATGTACGTTACATATTTTACTCAAGTGATCGTACCCTCTAGTCTTAGAGGTGCACCGTTTAATTCACGTTAATTAAGGAAGAGGCTTCTCAGGCAGAGGCCTTTTCTTTTTGCTACAACCTCCTTTGGAAGCCCGCCACCCTAGCGTGCTGCAACTTAAGGATGCGTTCCGTGAGCCTTGCCCCGGTTTTGAACAGCCAATAATCCTTTGTTTATTGACCGGAACAGGGACTTCTTTTTCCCTTTATTTTATTTCAAATTGAAGCACTGCCCTGATCAGCGTTTGGTCCATTGCCGTGCGCGCGTCCTTCCCGTTCAAATAATACGGGGCAACAGCCTGCACAGGACCCCTGCAACATCACCAATCTTTCCCTTGCCCACAGGCCCAGGGCCCTCACCGCTCGAAAAGCCCCTACTCCCGGAACGAAACAACGCCCCCATCTTCAACGCCCCTCCCAGCCTTCCGGGCCTTTACTTTGTGGTGCTCAGCTACTTAAAGGTGCAGGAGGCAGCTCCTAAAACTACCCGCATTTCTTTATCTACATTCCCTATTGCAGAGGCTTAGTTCCCAGATTTATATTTAAATTTATTAATGGGTATATAAGGTGAAGAGTAACTTGTTACAGCGCATTGCACATTTGCCTGCCCCTACTTTATCCCTTCTTTTGGCCCCTCCTGCAACAAACTCCTTAAGGGCAGGCAAACACAAAAGATTTACCCTTTAAAGCTTATCTGTATGAAATTAAGCTACCATACAAACCCGGCATTGGCCCTCCTTCATGCACCTGTCGGTAAGCGACAAATGCCCATTCCCCCCGAAGCGCTCGTTGACTTTCTCCCCGTACAAAGGCATATTAAGGAAAGCCTGGACCGGTACACGGATCTTTTCCGCTCGAACGTCCAGGTCATCACCAACCCGTTTGCCGAGGCAATCCACTTATGCTATGACAAACTGCAGACGGAGGAAGTCATGTGCTCCCTGGAAAACCTGTCCGGCTGCCTCATCTACCCGGGCTCTTATTCTTTCCTGTATCATTTGGAAAACCAGCAAAAGGGTGTGATCTTCTTCTTTAGTTGCAACCGGCTCGCTTATTATACCTCATATGATCATGGCAAGGCCGTGATCTGTGATATGATGCACCAGAGCCCCTCCTTTAAGGACCAGAGCCAATTCCAAATCTGGGATGAGGTGGTCAACTTCCTGTCGACAACGCTTGCCTTTATCAAGTTTGCCGAGGTCCAAACCAGGTACCTGCCGGCCGGCAAAAAGGTGAAGGACATCAGCTGCATGTACCTGAACGAAACGGACCTGAAGGTGCAGCTGCTGGACTGCCGGTGGATCACGACCCTTGTGAGAACCGAGGGCTTCAAGGTACGGGGGCATTTCCGGCTGCAACCTAAAAAACGAAATGGGGAATGGACGAAGGAGCTTATAAAGATTGACGAATACATGAAAACCGGGTATACCATGAAGGCCGGCAAGCTCAGGAAGGCGAAAGAAAGGGACATTTCCTGAATTGGTTCAGTTTACCTGTTCAAAGGCATTTGCTCCCTGCTTTCAAGGGCTGTTGATTTCCAGGAAAGGGGAAGAAGCAGCAACACAGGAATTAAGGGAATTTAACACCGGATTTGCGGCACTATGCCCCTCCCGAAAGGTCCAGGCGCCTCAGGGGATCACTCTAAACCAAAGCATTATGAAGGCATTGCGTATAGCCGGGTATCCCCTGGCCCAACTCTTCACTTTTGTCCTGATCCTGATCAGCGGGGAAGCTTTCGGGGGACCTTACCTGGTATACCTCATCCTGGCCCTTCCCCATGGCGGGGACTATTCTGTGCTGGGGACCGGGGGCATCCTTTGCCTGTATATCTGCCATAAGCTCTACCGGATAAAGCGAAGGGCCTGGGTAAAACCCGTCCTGCACCTTGCCGGCATCCTGCTGACCCTGCTTTCCCTCTATATCTTTTTCATTAATGACCGCATTCGCTACAACTACGGTACCTTCTTGCAGAGCGTACCGCTGGTTACCTTATGGCTGTTTGGCATTTCCGTTCTGTGCGGAATGGTGCTCGCGGTCATCCAGCTGGCCCGGCTGAGAATAAACCGGCACGGCTTCCCGACACCACATTGAGTCTTTTCCTGCAGTGCTTAAAGACGTTCTTCCCGGGATTCCCTCCCTTACCCGGGACGACAACCTGGTCCGTCCAGCCGGGAAGCAGGAGAGCTCCTCACCAGCCTTGCAGCTCTGCATTTGGGGAGGGTTTGTCCCATGGCCGGTCACGGGATCGTATTTGTACCGGCGCAGGCTGACGGCCCCTGGCAGCTTTCGCTACCTTTTCGGCCTTTTTGTCCCTTCGGCTGTTTTAATGGTGAAACAATGAAATTTTCCGCGGAAAAAAAGGGTTGGAAATAATGAATATAAACGGCTGAAACCCACTGCGGTAAAGGGTTTTAACAAGCCTTTGGCCCGTTTTGACATAATGAGATGGCACAGGAATTGAAAATAAGAGGAGCAGGACTCCTCTTATTTTTGTGTCATCGAAAGAAGGTAAGGCAATCGTTAGTGGTAAAGTGAATCGTTAGTAGCAAAGAAAGGCAGCAATCGTTAGTGACAAGGTCAATCGTTAGTAGCAAAGAACATCAGCAAGCCAATCGTTAGTGGCAATAAGAATCGTTAGTAGCAAAGAACTTCATAGACAGGGCAATCGTTAGTGGCAATAAGAATCGTTAGTAGCAAAGAATTTCATATGCAAGGCAATCGTTAGCGGCAATATGAATCGTTAGTAGCAAAAAACTTCATAGACAGGGCAATCGTTAGTGGCAATAAGAATCGTTAGTAGCAAAGAATTTCATATGCAAGGCAATCGTTAGCGGCAATATGAATCGTTAGTAGCAAAAAACGTTTATCAAGGGCTGGTCCTGTTTTCAGCTGGATCAGCCGCTGATCCGGTTAGTCCGGATGTTTTTCGTGGTGCAAAGAAGCAAAGAAAAACGATACGAAAAACAAAACGTTAATTTTTTTCTTCGCACTATTTTCCCATTCCCTCTGCTTTTACTTTCCCAAAATCACATAAGTATGCCTTTCCACGGCTGCCTGTTTCCTGGCTAGTGCCTCAAACTTCTTTTTCCCTTTATTTTTTTTCTCTTGATGGATTCTCTTGATGGATGGGTTTCTTTAAAAGAATGACACCAAGCCGATGCCTTACCAAAGCAGGGCTGCGTCCTATAGGATCGGCAAGAAAACCAAGCGCAAAATAGCCCGCCCTTCGTTTCAACAACAAAGGGCGGGCTGGTATATAGACCGGAACGCAACGTATTAGTTGGGCTGCTTGACCAGCTTTACTGTCAGCCTTTCCCTGCGCTGCCTCAGTTCGGCCAGGTACAGGCCGGGCCGGTAGCCTTCGCCCAGCGTCAGCGTACTGCCGGCTGCAGCGGTTCTGCGCACTTCCACCAGCCGGCCCAGGCCATCCCATACTTTGAGCGATACCGCCCCTGTGCTGCCGCTTTGCACCAGCAGGGTAAAAGAGGTTGCCGTGGGGTTGGCTCCTATCCTTACCTTCAGGGATGTGGTCCCCGGGGTTTCTCTGCCATCATTAAGCGGGGAAGCAGCCGCCGTTACGCCTGAAACATTATCCTTAATGCCGTCGCAGTTGTCGTCTATCCCGTTGAGGAGCTCCACCGCCCCTGGATAAACAGTGGGGTCCTGGCCCTTGCAGTCGCCACCCCTGGCGGCATAGCCTACGGGCGCGGAACAGGCCAGTACCGGCTTATCGTCATTGCCGTAGCCGTCGCCGTCCACATCCTTGTACCAGGTGGGCATGCCGCCGGTAAGGGTAAGGGGAGCGGAAGTGGCGGAGTAGCCTGCAGCTGTAGAAACCGTTACGGTATAAGTACCCCCTTTGTCCACGGTAATGGAGCGGCTGGTGGCCCCAGTGCTCCACAGGTAGGTGTAACCCTCCGGTGCGGTGAGGGTGGCGGTTTGCCCGCTGCAGAAGTTGGCTGGCCCGCTGGAGGAAATCACGGGCGTGGCAGGCGGGGCAACTATGGTAAGGTTAGCGGAGTCGCTGGTGATAACGGCTGGACCCGCGGAAATCACCCGTAGCCGGAAACCGGTGCCGGCAGCCGCAGTTTCGGGAACGGTAGCATTAATGGTGTAAAAGCCGCTGGCGGTGCCGCTGACCGAGCCAAGGGCCACCGGGGAAGAGAACGATCCCGCCGCATTGCTCAACTGGGCAGTAAAGGAATTGCCCTACCCGTAACTCCCGGTGGCGTTGAAGGAAATATTTATAGAAGCGCCGGGGCAAATGCTGCCGGAGCCCGGCGGGTTCAGCGAGATGGTGTTGCCAGCGGCAGGGTTACCTGTGCCGAATTTCCATAAATCGTTCCGCTCCCCACCGGCGCCGGCGATATAGGGTTGCCCGCCAAACAGCCAGAGGTTGCCGCTGCCGTCCTTCCAGGAAGCGCCTTTCGCTCTTCCTCCCGGATGGTGCAGGGCAGACCCCTCCCCTTTGGCGCCAAAGGCAACGGGCACATTCAGCGTAGAGTCGCCGCCCTCCCAAGTCCACCTGCCTGTGGCAGGACTGAACCTCCACAAATCGTTCAGGAAGCCCCAGTTGGGGGCACCGGCGACATAACCGCCACCGCCAAACAGCCACAGGTTGCCACTGCCGTCTCTCCAGGAAACCGCATCCACCCTGGCGCCCGGCATATTGGTGGCGGAAGCCACACCTTTGGCCCCATATTTCCCCGCCACGTTCATCGAACGACCGCCGCCCAGGAAAGTCCAGGCGTGGGTAGCGGGATTGAGCTTCCACAGGTCACTCAGGAACCCGAAACGACCGTCATAACCTTGCCCGCCAAAGAGCCACAGGTTGCCGCTGCCGTCCGTCCAAAAGGCGGCCTGTGCCCGTACACCGGGGGTATTGGCGGCATCCTCCACCCCTTTGGTTCCATAGGCAGCCTTGACCCCTACGGCACCATCGCCGCTCTGCAGGGTCCACCTGCCCGTAGCAGGATTGAAGTTCCATAAATCGTTCAGGTATCCAATCGACCTGCTGCCATAGCCGTATCCGCCATACAGCCACAGGCCGGCGGTCTGCCGCATGCCTGGCCACCAATGCCGAAAAGCAAAGGACACCCGCAACGCATTGTTTCGAAAAGGGGTAGGATGTGCTTACAGAAATGCAAGCCTTCGGGTTCGTCTCCCCGGGCATCCGGAATGCCCGTTCAAGATACGGAGGAAAAGGGAGCGTTACCAATGGGGCAGGGACCCGTTCCCGGAGGAAACAGGAAGCTGCAGCAGGAGTTCATCAATCAGAGGGAGGGGACAGGGGAGCAGGGGAACGAATAGGAAAAACAAGTTACACATGAGCTAGTGAAAAAAGAAGGAAAGGAATATTGAATTTTCCTGTAATCAGTTATTACCCTTACCGCCCGGGCGTTGGGACTGCTTCATTGCCCAGGGAGCGCTCCTGCCCTTGGAGGCTGCCGTTCCGACAAACCTTCTGTGCAGTCCCTCCAGCAAAAGCATTAATCCCCCTCCAGTAAAAAAAGCGGGGAGACCCAGATCCCACCCGCCAACAGCAACAGCAGGGAAAGAACCAGGGCAATGCCCAGCGCAACCCTCAGGGATATCGGTTTTAATGGCCGGGCAAGTTTTGCCACCAGCCAAATCAGGCCGCCTCCAATAATCGTATAAAAAGCAACGGTCGTCACAGCCACAAAAACAAAGAGGACTTCCATCCCAGCCTGACCCTCGGTCAGACAGGGTAGGGGAAGCAGTAGCAAAAAAAAGCGGCTAATGCCTGTTGGTTGCGGATCACCTGTTTCCTATGTAGGTTTGAGGCCATTCTTTTTAATTTGGGGAACTGATGGCTACAAGATGCGGCGCCGGAAAAATTATATAAGCGCTCCGGCGGCGTTTGGGGTGATTTCCGCTCCCATTAAGCAGCTCATTTTGGTATTAGCCATTTCCGGTAGGCCTCTTTTTTGCAGGCATTGCTAAAATAATTAGTATTGCCTATGCGCTTTAAAATTGACCTCCCGTACGGTTCCCTGCGGTATGTTTTCCAGGTGGAGCAGGGAAAGCCCCTGAAGGGGTTTGAGTTGTTTACCCTTACTGCAGGCGATAAAAAGGTGGTGCTGCAAAGCAACCGGCCCATGCTGCTGGCAAAAGGGTTAAAACGTAAACCCATTTTCTGGAAGGTGGTGGAGGGAGAGGTGAAGGATCAAAGGGCACTGGAGGAGGTAATCCAGGCAATCGAGAAACACCTGAAAGAACAGGTTCAGGGTAGCCGTGGAGACCATGCGGTGAAAAAGGAAAATTCGAGGCAACCCACCCTTTCGAGGAGCCGGAAGCAGCTGGTCAAAACTGCGCCATCAATACCATGGAGTGAACGGGCAGGGAAATCCTGACTGTTCGTTGCCTAGCCACGGCTAATTTCCCTATCGTTGGCTTAGACATTTTAATATTAATTTATAGACTTAGCTCCTAATGTAGCATGGATGAAAAAGGCGGGGATGAAGCAATAAACAATTGGATTGTAGAGATTTTCTTTTTTACTTTATCAAATCAAACTATGCATTATGGGATTCGCTATCTTTCTTTTAATCGTATTGGTAATCTGCATATTTCTGCTCATTAATGGTTCACGAAAAGACCGAAAAAGAAAAGCCTATACAATTAAAGCCAAACAGGATTATGATCAGGCTTTACGGTCCGGAGACAAAAGAGCCGCCTTGGAAGCCGGCCGCAGATATTATTCTCTTCTTCGTGATGGAAATCTAACGGTCTATGATGAACAAGCTCTCGCTAACGACTTGAACACCATGAGTTAGAGTATTTTTAATTTTTTTAAATAAACAAGACTGAATTGCGGTAAGATCTTGGGTCGTTCAATGGTTCTATCAATGGTATCAGGAAACTCATCCAAGATCATTTCACCTCCCCCGTTTTTTTATACAGGCAGCTTTTCCCGAAAAGTCGCTGGGGATATCCTTAGCCGGGTTTTCCCTAAACTGTCGACTTCATTGCCTTAACGGCTGAATCGGGCGTTGAGCCCTGTTTATTTTCTTTTTTACCAAGCCCTCCGCCCTACCTTGCAACTCTTGGGGAATACCCTTGCCAGCGCATAGGTGCTTGGATCGGTCCATAACGCTACAATTGGCGCGCTGTCCGCCAGGATGCGGTATTTGGAGATTTATATGGAAACCAGCAGTGTTGCAACCATAAATCACTGGTTGCGTCGCACCCTTCGGCGTCGTGTAATCCTACTGGGCACGCCTAGCCAAATAAAAATTCCATGACTATACAAACTTAGCCATCCCCTGCCCATTTGTTTGCAAGGAACTTCGGCATAAAGCGGCAATGCAGCTCCTCTTCTTTTTATCCTGTACCATCCGCATCAAGAGTGCATCAGCATCAATTCACGCATTTATTCCGATCCTCCTTGCACAAATGGGAGCGGGATGGCTGACGAGGTGCCGTCATTTATTTTTTCATTCCTAAAACATCAAGTATGAAAAAGATGCTCAGCCCCTCCGACGCCTTCGCTGTTTCCGAAATCGAACTGGTGTACCGCTCCAAGGTCAAAGCTTCCGAAAGGCCGCTCATCAGCTGTTCCGAGGATGCCTACCACATATTCCTCAACTGCTGGGAAGAGGGAAAGATCGGGCTGCTGGAACAGTTCAAGGTCCTGTACCTGAACCGGGCCAACCGGGTGCTGGCAGTGTACCAGGCTTTCAGCGGAGGGCTCACCAGCACCATCGCTGATCCCCGGTTGATTATGGTAGCGGGGTTAAAGGTATCCAGCGTCAGCCTCCTGCTCTGCCATTATGTATAGGAAACGCTTATGTAAAGAAAGTTACACTATACGCTGATAGTCAAATTATTATAAAGAATAAACTTTGCATAATATTTCAAACAGCATTCTTAACTATTAGTAGGCCCATGCATTTATCTTTTGGCTTACTCACCTATTGTTTACCTTATCTATTTTTAATTGCTGCTCAATCATTTGCAAAACGATAGAAACCTTTTCTGCATACTCCTTGTCCTTTTCCTCATATTTAAAAAACGCTTCTTGTAACTTTTCGGTAAGGTTATTAGCATAAATGAGTTTCCTTAGTTCTTGATTAGACTCTTTCTCATTAAGCTTAAGTCGATTGTCAAGTATCAAGTTACCGTAATAATAAAAGAACATCACAAAATTTCTTAAAGCTTTTTCAGATTGAGTAATATTCCAATTCTGCATCAACTGCTCTATATCATGAAATCTTAAATAATTTATTAAGTCGGTATCGCTAACTCTTGCAGTAGTGTCATTTGCAAAGTCTATCCAGTCTGCAAGTACAAAACTTTTTACAGCCTGTATTTCGTTTTCTGGCCAGTCTGTCCACTTGGCATATTCCAACTTGCAGCCAATATCAAAAAGGTTTATCAATCCGGAATTTCTCTTAATTGAATATAATTCGAAAACTCTTGGTAAAAAATGCTTGTAATGTTCAATGTCTCCCCACGTGAATAATGCGCTACCATGGTAAGAAACCAAATCGTCTTCATTTAATTCTCTAAGTGGCTTTGAATGCAACTTCATTACGTCTTCTTCATCAATACAACCACAGTCGCAATGCTGAATGCCTAAAGTCGTGTATTGACTAAAGGTAGAATATAGATCTTCTATTGCTAATTTAAGATTACTCATTAGACAACTGATAACTTGTTAATATAGTAATGTATACAGCTTTTTTTCCTTTGATAGTCGCATCACAAAAAGCGTCTCATAGTGTAAAATTAATGATCTAACTACTCATATCGCCTATTAGAAAGCTCATGCTTACATCCTTGTAAACCAGCCTGTTCTATTGAATTTTTGAAATAAAAGTTCTAATTACCAGCGTTTTTCACATTTAAATATTTTGTTTATGGACAAACAAATTAATTCATTGATTGTGAATGCTGCGGATCACCTTAAGTCAAAGCTCTTTTTTTCAATAAAAACTGTAGGGACTTACAAGGCAAACTGGCGACGGATTAGGAACTTTATGGACTCCAAGGACATTGAGTATTATTCCTTAGAAGTAGAGGGAAAGGTCCTGCGTCACTTCTTTGGGAATCGTGGTATCAAAGAACTTACCTCCTATGAAAAGCATTTATATAATGCTATTAAAATGCTGACGGAGTTCCAGCAGACTGAGCAAATTGACTTAGCGCCGCGTATTGAAAAAAGGCTAAGGATATTTAACGGACCTATTGGCAAGGCTATTCAACATTTCCTTGACTACAAAAGAATAGAGGAAAGAATGTCTGCAGAGGGTATTCGAAGCTATCGGTATAACCTTTTTCATTTTTTTAGGTACTGCAATAGGAAGGGGCTTCACGCCATTGAAGAAGTGAATTTGCCTTTAATCCTTCAATACCTAAACGATCTGGATATCAGTAAAAAATCCAATATGGGCATTTTACTGCCAGCACTTCGCGGCTTAATAAAGTACGCCTTCAACCATAAACTATTAGCAGTAGACTTTTCCGGAAACCTTCCAAAATACAGATCGGTCACTCAGCCGAAGTTACCGTCTACCTATTCAACAGAAGAAATAGAAAAGTTGATCTCGTCAGTAAATCGCTCCAGCGCAAAGGGAAAACGAGACTTTGCCATTATTCTTATTGCAGCCAGGCTCGGTCTTAGAGCCTCAGATATCGCCAGGCTGAAGTTTGAAAGCTTGCACTGGGATACCTCCACCCTGGAAATAAATCAAGCTAAAACAGGCAAAGAATTGATCCTCCCTTTGTTGCCGGACGTGGGTAATGCAATCATTGATTACTTAAAATACGGCCGGCCTCAATCTGAAGAACCGTATGTATTTTTAACAGAAAGGCCTCCTCGTGGCCCTTTTTCTTCAAGCAATGTTATCACCCATGTGGTTCAAAGAGCATTTAAAAGAGCAGGCATTGATACCCGAGAAAGAAGATTTGGGCCGCACAGCCTGAGGCACAGCCTGGGTGCCAGACTACTGGAAAAAAACACTATTCTTCCAGTAATTTCTGAAGTATTAGGACATGAAAATACGGAATCAACCAGGTTTTACCTTCGAATAGATCTCAACTCGATGAAGCAATGCATGCTTGATGTGCCCCCTGTAGCCAACGGTTTTTATGAGCAGAAAGGAGGGGCTTTTTATGAATAGGACTTATAACAGTATCTATGGGCTGCATATAAATCAGTTCATCGAGATGAAAAGGAAACTAGGGTTTAAGTATACCACAGGAGCCATAATATTAGGTAAGATTGACCGGTTGGCAGAGAAGGAAGGAGAAGTATCTCCTGGCATTACCAAGCAGTTTGCGCAAAAGTGGTGCAAAAAGCAGCCGGAAGAAACGGAACTTTACCACCATGGAAGAGTAAGGCATATGGCAATGTTTTCTGCTTATTTATGCGACTTGGGCATCTCCTCTTATATACCTAAACTTCCACCTTATCCCCGGACAACATTCTATCCTTATATCTATTCTCAAAAAGAGATTGATGCCCTGTTTAAGGCCTGTGATGAATTAGTATTAAATAAACGGGCAATGAAAAGCTGCCTGTTTTCTATGCCAACACTGCTTAGGTTGCTGTACAGTACCGGACTACGCATCAGCGAAGCTTTAGCTCTAACGAATCAGGACGTTAATCTGGAGGAAAATTATTTGCGTGTCAAGGACTGCAAAAATGGCAAGCAGCGAATCATACCGATATCAAACTCCCTGGTATCGGTTTGTAAAGAGTATGTCAGATACCGGGATCGACTCCCTATAAGAAAAACAAAATGGGGAAATTTCTTTGTCCGTCTTGACGGAAAGAAATGTGGTTTAGGAGTGCGGGATTGGTTTAAAATATGCTTGGAGAAAGCTGCCATTCAATGCACTGAAAAAAAGCGATGGCCGCGCATTCACGACTTGCGGCATACGTTTGCTGTCACCTCTTTGGCTAATATGGCCGAAGCCGGGATTGATCTTTATGCTTCACTACCCATTCTCTCAACATATCTGGGACATCAATCCTTAGGGGCCACCAATCATTATGTCCGGCTTACTGCGAACATGTTTCCGGATTTGGTTAAAGATGTTGATATGATCTGCCTCGATGTATTCCCTAAACCTAGAAGTTATGAAACCGACTGATTTTGCAAAGTATATCTCTGACTTTCTGTCAAGATACCTTCCCGACGAAAAGGGCGCAAGCGTTCATACTATTGCTTCCTATAGAGATACATTCGTCCTGCTACTGACCTTTGTCCAAGAGGAGAAGCACATAAAAATTGAAAAGCTTACCTTACAGAAAGTCCAAAAAGAGACGATCCTTGAATTTTTGGATTGGGTTGAAAAGAAAAGAAAATGCAGCCATTCAACACGAAACTCTCGACTGGCAGCCATTCACTCATTTTACAGGTATCTGCAAAGTGAATGTTTGGATTACATTCATGAATGCCAGAAGATTTTATCCATTAAATTTAAGAAAACACCTCAACAGAGCATTAGTTACCTTACTATTGAGGGAATGAAGCTGCTACTTGCGCAACCCGACACAACCACTTCAAAAGGAAGGCGCGACTTAACCCTGCTTGCACTTATGTACGATAGTGGCGCAAGGGTACAGGAAATTATTGATTTGACGCCTTCAATGCTCCGGCTCGATAACCCTCCAACCATTAAGATTATAGGGAAAGGAAATAAAACACGGTTGGTTCCCATGCTTGATGCACAAACCGATCATCTGAAAAACTACTTGAAGGAGCATCGGTTAAACGAGCCGTATGCTAATATGTATCCTCTGTTCTTTAACAGTAGGAAGGGAAAGCTTACTCGGGCAGGTATCAATCATATAGTCCAGAAATATTGTAAAGCGGCTCGGGATGTAAATAAGATTTTGATTCCTGAAAAGATTACCTGCCATTCCCTTAGGCATTCCAAGGCTATGCACCTACTTCAAGCAGGTGTGAACTTGGTATATATCCGCGATATATTAGGGCACGTATCCATTCAAACTACAGAGATCTATGCCAGGGCCGATTCCAAACAAAAACGAAAAGCCCTAGAGACAGCCTATGTTAAAGTGCTTCCTAATGAAGAGGCTATGTGGACCAAGGACAACAATTTAATTACCTGGCTAAAGCAGTTCTAAGATTATTATGTAAAGAAACGAAGGAGTGATAATAGGTAAGTTATTGATTTACTTATTGTTGCTCCTCTTTTCTTTACATAAACGGTTACTTTACATAATGCGAATTATGCAAAGTTTTACATAACTGCCATAACCACCCCTCGGGCGCGCTCCAGCCCAGCCACGCGGACCGGGAACTCACCGACAAAATCCGGGCGGCAGGAATGTGCCTGGATATCAAGGTGTTGGATCACCTGATCATCAGCAGCGAAGGCTACTACAGTTTCGCTGATGAAGGCCTGCTTTAAAAAGTAATAGCATCACCCGGCCTGGGTTGACTGGGTGATGTTTCTATATAGTATCTTTTTTACTTACAATGTGACTTTGCTAATGTTTACACGGTTTTTTTACAGTCTCGTTTTAATAAAGGTTGGTTATGATCCATTTTTAATGCTTTTTATTCTTTCACGGTTTTGCAAAACTGTAGGATGCGTGCTGTTCTTTTTTTGTATTAAAAGTAATTATATTTATAAATGTTTAGGATAACGGAAACGGTCAATGCCTGTTTTAATCGAGAAAAAATAGACTTCTTGTCTCTTTTTTGCTACGTTATATGCATATTTCCTATAGTTGGTATGATATACGTGGCCTTTCCTAAGCTTTTATACCGCTCTGATTTTCTCAGCCAGATATTTTTAGTCGTTTCTATTGTTTTGGTCATTTTATTCCTGCCCCATATGTTTATCAGCTGGGTTAAGAAGAAACATCTCTTATACGAGCCGGAAAACTATTTCGTTTTAATCCTGTTCGCAGTTTTCACAGCCGTGATTTTTGGCGTAATGAGTTTCAGTCTACAAAGTATAGACACTTCTACATACACTATTGATCCGGTATTGATCGAAAAGGAGCAAATAGCCTACCGAGAGAAAAATGAAAAAAGCCTACAAGAGGCGAGGATTACCCTGCAGAAAGTAAAAAATGTTTACGACTATATTAATTATCATAAAGCGCAACCACTTCAATTAGTAGAGAAGAGAGCACCTTGGTATTCTTTTACCCAATCTTATTTTTATCGGCTTGCTCAAGTAGATATT
Organism: Huijunlia imazamoxiresistens; assembly: GCF_037132455.1. NCBI lineage: Bacteria > Pseudomonadati > Bacteroidota > Chitinophagia > Chitinophagales > Chitinophagaceae > Huijunlia > Huijunlia imazamoxiresistens. The sequence goes on from NZ_JBBBEI010000023.1 coordinate 18,665, forward strand.
AAATTTTCAAAAACCGAAGGTAGTTCTCGAGGAGTTATTAGCATAGCCTACTATATGGAGTTTACCTTAGGGAAGGACCAAGTTGAAATTATTGCTTTGGAAAAGATAATTTCATATAAGCATTTTCCTTTAAAATTAGATGAAAATGCTGTTCCCATCCTGCTTTCCTATTTGGAAAAGCATATGAAGTGGATAGCTGATAATCAAGTTCACCAACATTTAGGAGATATTGCTAACATGGAGAGCAAAAAGTTCTCTCCGTCCATAGATAAATACCTGTATGATTCCATAATGCATATGCTGGGAAATAGCACAGGTTATTTCAAACCTTATTCCTTTTATGGAAGGATTATCGAAGTGCTGAAGACTTTATTTAAATTTTTCTATGTCAGCTATTTTGTTTCCTTTTTGGTTAAACGGTTTTCGATTAAACAATAGATGTTTGCTTTTTTGTCTGACCTGTCGACAGGCAAAAATATTATCAGAACTTTTGGACGATTTAGACGTGTAACAAATTTTAGGATAGAAGACCTTGGCCCGCATATCCTTTCTAATTGTAAAAATTATTGATAATCAGCAAAAACATGCAGTAAAGCGACATCGTAAGAAACGTGGCCATGGCCAGTTTGGTCCTTCCCCTGCGTTTGAACCACTCCCCCAGCCCGTAAAGTATAAAAACAAATAAAAGCTCGACTATGTATCCTATTACTTCCATTTATCCCGGTGTTCTTTCGTAACGCCCAAAAACACCGCCAGAAAATCAGGATATTCGCCTGCCTGGCCGGAAGGGGGCTCCTACTTTCTTTTGAGCTTCCATACGTAATGATCATTGCGTTCCACCCCAAAAAGATTACCCTTCGCGTCCATCGTTACCCCCGTCGCATACCGAAACAGGGCCGGTTCCCCGGCAAAATCTTCTACCTCCAGCGTGCTTACTTCTCCTGCAGCCGTGACCTTCCGTAAATAACCGTCATCGCCTACATACAGGTTTCCCCGGCTATCGATGGCTAGGCCTTCGGGCTGAATGAAGCGGGCAGCCTGTCCCTTTCCGTCCGCCAAACCCGAACCGCTCCCCCCGGCTAGGGTGGTCACTTCGCCGGCCGGCGTGATCTTCCGGATGCAGCGGTTGTCCCCATCCGCCAGAAATAGATTGCCGTCTCCATCTACTGCCACCTGCCGCGGCTGGTAAAACCGGGCCTCTTTCCCGGCTCCGTCCTTAAGCCCTGCCTCCCCGGTTCCTGCTAGGGTGGTGACCATACCGCCGGCGATTTTGCGGACCCGGTGGCGGAACCGCTCCACTACATAGATGGTGCCTTGCCAGTCCACCGCAAGGGCCGTAGGCATGAAAAAGCGGGCGGTGTCCGCTCTTCCGTCCGTATACCCGGCCTCCCCGTTTCCGGCAATCGTGTTGACTGTGCCGTCCGGGGTGATTTTCCGAATGCTGTGGTTCTCTCCATCCGCTACGTAGAGATTCCCCGCGGCATCCAAGGCGACATCCTGAGGCGCATTAAACCGTGCCGCCGTGCCCTTCCCGTCCCTGAAGCCCCAACTGATGACACCCCAGCCGTGTTCCAGGCTCCCGGCAAGGGTGCTGACCTCTCCTGCCGGCGTGATCCTGCGGATGCAGTCATTGCCCTCGTCTGCCACGATCACATTGCCGCCCGGGTCCACCACCGCTTCGCAGGGAAAAAAGAACCGGGCGCTCTTGCCTGCCGCGTCCCGGAATCCTGCGCTGTCGTAACCGGCCAGGGTATCGCGGACAAGGCCTTTTATAAGGTTTCCGCCATCGTCCGGGTCACCGCCTTCCTTATTGCAGGAAGAGATGCAGAGGGCGGCTGCAATCAGGGCCGCCAGAAAGGAGGGAAACAAGCTGTATTTCATAAACTCATTTTTTCCGTAAGCAAGCGTTCTGCTCCTCACCGGACCAGGGGGCAAAGTGCCATTTGCGACCGGCGGCAACGGGACTCATCCCCCGGTGCCCCGCAAAAAGTCGGGAAGCGCAATATTGTCCAGGTACGGTTCCAGTCTCCTGGTGTCGGCAAAGGGGTGCATGCTTTCAATGGCGTTCTCCCGGCGGTTGTATACCACCTCCACCCAGAATCCATATAAACCATAAAGCATCTGCCTGCGTTCCCCGGAAGTTGCCCGATCCTGGAGGAATTCTCCTTCCAGGAACAACAGTCTCCCCTGTTCGGCTTCGGATAGTGATGTAAATTCCTGGATTGTCATAAAGCGCCTTTTATACTTTTCTATAAAACTACTTTTATGGAAAAGTAGTTTTATAGTTTTATGATAACCATTTAGAAAACGAGCAATAGCATCTTTTTCGCGGCAGGATCATCTAATGCGTTGCTCCAAACACGCTTGGTAACATGCTCTTTATGGCATGTTACGTCGGCTTTCCGTTTTCGTTCCCTTTAGAAATTAACCTACCTTTCTATTAAAGATTATTTCCATTCTTGTAGACAGGTTCTGTTTTATTGAAAGAGATTGCTAAAGTGCGGGGAGGTTTCCTGAACTTATTTTTTGAATTCAAAGGCTTCCAACTCAGTTTTCTCGCCTATCCCCCAGTCATACGGTACAAAGCCTTTCGATTGAAAGCCTAATCTTTTTACCGCGCTCACCCGCTCCGGCACAGCTAAACAAAATGCAAACTTTATTTCAGAATTATCGGTAATAAACCGTCGTATGGCATGGTCAAGCAGGAGCATTACCTTCCCTGATCGAAAGCCCGGGTGGACGGCCGTCCTGCCGCAATAGGCAAAGGGAACATTTTGGGGTAATTCGAGTGGTGGCAAATCATCCTTCAACGCCTCAAGGTTTTGAATGATGGCTGCCCGTACTGACCCGATAATTTTTTTGTCCTCCTCCACAATCCAATGATACGTCGTTTCAAGCGGGTCTAAATGATCGAAGTACCCATTGGGAAATTTCTCCTTATTAATATATACCGAATAAGGCGAATCCTCATATGATAGTACTCTTAGATCGTAAATTTCCTGAAGCCTGCGCTTATCTGTCAGCAGTTTCGCTTCCAAAAAATCACTGTTGAAAGCCTGCGGCATTGAACTGTCCATAGTGCAAGTTTTTTCAAACTAAAAATATTAATAATATTTAAGAGTCTTGGCAAGTTTCTGACTTAAAACCGGAGCGCTGCCGCATAAAGAAGCCCGGAAGGGGTAAGCCTGCATTTGCCCATTATTTTACAATCGCCTGTTCGCTCCAAAGGTTTCCGGTTAATCAATGATGCAGGAAAACAATTGCTTCCAGGCCTCCGCGAAAAGCATGTCGTTCACAGGCCGCTCCTTGCGGTTCCAGATCTTTCGAAAGCCCAGGCGGGAAAGTACCCCGGCACTGTCGGCGAAGGAAACGACCGGCGCCACGGGATAAACCCTTCCCTTCCAGCCTTCCTCCAGCCCGGTAATGATCCCGCTTCCCTCGTGGTAAGGGACCACTACAATGTTGCCTACCCCGGTAAAGCTGTACAGGATTACCGTTTCCAGCCTGGCCCGGGTTTCCGAAAAGTTGCCCGGCGACGCGTAACATTCCACCGCCACATCAAAGGCAGCCTGGTAGATGCCGTCTTCGTTAAAGGCCGAAAGCACCTGGTTCTGCCGGACCAGGTAGCGGTATTTCATTCCCTGCGAGGGCCGGCCCTTCAGGTCATAGCAGTAGCCATAGACCGTTTCGGTCAGCAGCTGGATTTCCTCCTCCCCGAAGGTGGAAACCGGTACCTTCAAAAGGCCGCGTTCGTAATTGCGCCAGACCGCCTCCTCCAGGAACTGCCGGCCGTCGGTTGCCGTCCAGATCCGGGGGCCGCCTGTTTCCTTTTTCTTTTTCATCGCTGTCCCCCTTTTGATTTTTTATACCGGTTGCCGCTGTTGTCCTTCAGTGTGCTGTCACTCAGCCGGTAGTAGGTCCACCCCCGGTAACTGGGGGAAACGGCAACGCCCTCCGGCTGTCCCTCAAAGGAAAAAAAGTCGCTGCGGTAGTCGCCGAAAAGCTGTGCCTCTCTATAAACACCTCTGCCATCTGGAGCCATTTTAAAGCGAATCGCAGCCCCGCTGTCCTCCAAGATCCTACCATCAGGCATTTCGAATAAAGGGTAATAAACCCCTTCCCAGTTGCCGGAGACGCTGTTTTCCATGCCCCGGTCCTCCTTAAGAGAGGCAGGCAGGGAATCCGATATAAAATCCATTCCCAAATTGCCTTCCCCATTTGAAGGAGGGGCCGCCAGCGCCGGGTCCCCCTTTGCCTTACAGCCCCCTAAAAGCACGGCCATAAACACCAGCCAGTCAATTGCTTTCATGATTAGTAGTAATTGGTGATGATGTAGGTAAGGCCCACGGAAAACCCGGTAAACCGGAGCCGGTTTTCCGCCGTTCCAGCCGGCAGGTTGTTGCGCAGCGACAGCCGGTAGCTGCCTTCCAGCCGGAGGCCGCTGGCCAGTTCAACGCCCAGGCTCATCCCGGCGCCGGCATCCAGGCGGACCAGGTCGTTGCCCTGCCGCAGGAACTTCCCTGCCGTGTCTCTTTTCCAGCTGCGGCGCTCTTCCCCAAATGAAAGGGAGAACGTGCTGTCGGCCGCGCCGCCCAGGTACTTTTCTTTTCCCCCCAGCCCATAGCCCGCATAAGGGACCAGGGCCGCATACAGCCTGGTGCCGCCCCTGCCCAAGGCTACTTTCTTGGCCAGTCCCAATGAAAAAATGGTATGTGTCACCTGCAGCTTGTGTCGGCCGGTCACCTGGCTGCCGGTGTAAACCTGGTCCGTATAACCCCGCTGGGCCAGCTCCAGGGAAGGAACCACAAACGTCTCCCCGCTAACCCCGCAGGGGATCTCCCGCAACAACCCCAGGTAATAACCGGCCTGCGGGTAATGGAACTGCCGCACCGTCTGCAGGTGATGGAGCGCACTGCCTAGGGTCATTCCCCCTTTGATCCCCCAGGAGTTTTGGGCGCAAGCTGCGACCACCCCTAACAGCGCCGGCACCAAAACAAGCTTTTTCATCGTTTCACATTTTATATTTTAAATAATAGGAAGTCAGGAAAAAGACCAGAAAGCCCAGGAACCATTTGCCCCCTTTGCCGCGGGCACCCGCCACGCCTTTGCGCAGGAGGAACGATTTTTTCGCCGCCGCACTGCGGCAGGTGTAATAGCCCACCAGCAGGTACGAAAAATACAGCAGGCTGACGGCCAGCATAACCATGGAAAGCCGGAAGCACCAAAAGGCAAGCCCGTCCAATACCTCGGGGTTTTTAATCGATAACTTTGGATACAGCGTTTCCATGTGAAGACAACTTTTATGTAGTAAATGACTGGTCCTTACAGGGATTATATATTTTATATTTAATAAAAAGTTTTCTATGGAGCACGACAATGAAAGAAGTTCTTCTATGCTTCGCCATCTTGCTGTTCCGGTGGTTTGCTTTACCGGCATCATTTGCATCCTACTCGTGATGGGAAACCGTTTCGTACGGGAGAACCTCTGGATGCGGTTGATCCTGCTGGGCTACGTTTTCAGCATCCTGATTTATTTTGTTCTGTCCTACCGCCGGGAATTAAAGCCTGCCTTTACCGAGTGGATGCGTGGGCTGATCCGGCGCTACCACCCGGATACCCTTTTTCCCGGTGAGGAAGGCTACGAGGAAGCCTTGGACCAGTACCGCCAGCGGAAAGCCGAAAAGAAGAGAACTGCCACTGCGTCATCTACCCCCTCCGGGGAGCATAAGGAAAAAGAAGAAAGCAAGGAAGGCAAGGTCATTTCCATTTCCGATGATGACGACACCGCTAAAAAGGATTCCGAATAGCCTGGTCCTATGGGGCCAGGCAGACAACGACTCAAAGAACTTTACCCTGGAATAGGAAACCGGGCCTGGCCCAGGGTTCCTTTACGCTTCTACCGGTCCGGCTGATGCCAGCCACCGGCATCCAGCGTCAGCGTGTCCTGATCAAAGTAAACCGTCCGAAACCCTTGGTCCCCCTCTCCTGCAACTTCTGTTTTTGAAAAGCTACTATCGGCAGCCTGCAGTACCAGTGTCTCCCCACTACGGAAAAGGGCGCCATAGCGCGGATCAGTTTCGAAAAGGTGCTTGACCGCCACGATGCGGTACAGGTATTCGGCTGTTTCCCGGTTCAGCACCAGGCTGTAATAGTCCCGCGTGCCGCTCCGCCGGATAGCGGCGCCCAGGCTTCCTTCCCCGCAGTTAAATGCCGCTGCCGCCAGGTGCCAGCTGCCGAACATCCGGTAGAGCCTTTTTAAATAGGCACAGGCGCTATAAGTGCTCTTGATAAAATCGCTGCGCTCATCCCTACCGCCCTGCACCCGGAGGCCAAAAGCGGTGGCCGTCTGCGGCATGAACTGCCACATCCCCCGCGCGCCGGCCGGGGAAAGGGCAAAGACGTCCAGGGTGCTTTCCACCACCGGCACGTATTTAAAGTCTTCGGGTATTGCCTCGCGGGCCAGGATACGGGTCAAAATGGGAAAGACCTCCACCGCCAGCTGCTTGACACTGTCGATCCACGCCTGCTTTTTGTACCGCTTAATGAATTTATCCAGGGTGAAGACAACCGGGCCCCTTTCTACCGGCAGGCTTTCCCCGGCAAAACTGACCTGCGCCCCCAGGGGTGTCCCCTGGAGCACCAGCAGCACCGCCAAAAGGAAGGAGAGCTTTCTCATGCCTGGTTAGCGTTTACAACTTTCACAATAAGGCCGGAGGAGCACCTTATAGCCTTCCGGCACGTTGATTTTGAGGGGCTTTTGTCCCCCCGTTACCATCCTGGCCAGGGTGCGGCCAGTCCGGCTGATGGCGCCGGCCTTGCCCCCATCCGTGCTTTCCCGGGTGCCGTTCTCCACTTCCTGGTTGATCCCCTGCTTCACCGATGCCTTGAAGTTTTCCGCCCGTACCTGGCGTATGCTGACCGCATCGGGAATGTAAAGGCCGGACACCCCGTCCTGGTCATACAGCTGGAAGCCGATGTCATAGAGGATCCCGCCCACATAAACCGAAGGCACGACCACTTCAATACGGCTGTTGCTAATCCGGGCCCGGCCGGTGATCACCGAGTTTTTGGGGATGTTCACCCCGTTGACCACGATGGCCTCCTCCAGGCGGATCTGCACCAGCGAACCGCTGTAAACGTCCTGGCGCCGCATGATGGATCCCACAATGTTTTGCTTGTCCGCGTACACATCCCCGCCGGTGCTCTCCAGTACGTTGCCCTTTACGTCCTCTGCCCCCTTTTCCGCATCGCTGTACACAAAGGTTTGCCCGTTCACCGTTTTGGTAGCGGGGTTGCCCCGGCCATCGAAGGTGACGGACGTGAAACCTTCCGGTTTTTTCGTTTCTTCCACCTGCTGCTGAGGAGGGGCCGGCGGGGGTGCATATACGGGAACTTCCCTCCGGGGCGGTTCCTCCTCCTGCTGCTGCCCGGTGCCGTTATTTTGATTCTGGCGGTAAAACTCCTCCTGCGACATCTTCAATTGCTCCTTTAAGGTAGGTTCCAGGTATTGGGAGTCGCGGGCGCCTTCCCGTGGAGGGTTTCTCCTCTCCGGGCTTTCTTCTTCAGCCGGGGTAGTGAGCGGCCCCAGGTCCAGGTTCAGGGGTACGGCCCCGTTGTCCGCCTTCTTTTTTTCTTCTTCATAGGCCAGCGCCTTATTGGAGGAAACCGAATCGTACAGGTGCATTTTGTCCTTGGACGGGGGCGGCACATTCGTGTTCAGCGCTAGGTTCTCGTCCCTGCCCTTCGCCCGGCTGAGGAAGATGGAAAGGGCCAGAATCAGCACCAGAACGGATGCCCCCAGCACCACTATGGTCTTTCTGTCCACCGGCCGCCGGCCTGCTGGTTTCTTTTCCATATTAATAAGTTTGAAGGACCTGAAGGCTGCGGTTGAACACCTTTTGCCGCAATACCATCTCGTACTGGCGGCCCTTACTGTTCACCGAGCGCTCAAATAGCTTAATGTGCAGCTCCTCGTCCCGGCGCAGCGCGAACTTGCGCGTTGCATAGATGAGCCTTTTGCGGTCCCCGGAGAAGATCACCTTTGCATTAGTCGGGTCGGGGACGTACTTGGCATAGAAACGCTGGTCCGTTTCGTTTTTCTGGGCAGGCTTCACCGACTTCACCTCAAAGGACAGGTAATCGATGGGGAACTCGATTTTAGAGCGGTTTTCAAAACCCAGTACAAAGTAGAAGAAATCCTTATCCTGCAGGAAGTTTACCAGGGAAAGCATCCCGTACCCGTCCCCGAAGTTCACCCGCTTGACCTCCCTGCGTGCCTGGCGGACGGCACCAAAGGAAGCTGGCTGGAAGTCGCCTTGGTATTCGGAGGGGTTGGCTGCGTCCCGGACGAGTATTTCCGCTTCGCTGTAGGGTTTGGTTTTCAGCAGCTTGTTGAGGCTGTCGTGGCGACGGTCGGCTGCGGTCTTTTCCACGCCGGAGTACCGGCCGTTAAAAGAAAGGTCGATCTTATTGATCCGGTCTCCCTTACCGCCTACCCCATACTCAATGCGGAACTGCAGCACCGTGTCCTTCGTCGTGACCAGCATATTGGTAGCAGGGAAATTCTTCCGGACGGCTTTAAACATAACGATGCCCCCGGGATCCACGCTCCAAAGGAAGTCTCCGGTACTACCGCCCACGTTGATGCTTTTGGGCTTTACCCCGGTGAACTGGACATAGGTATTCATGCTTTTGATCACGTAGATGGTTTTGAAGTAGGAGGAATCCCTGGGAGTGGCCGCCGCCGCCAGGATCCAGCAGCAACTAATTAAAAATGCCGCGCTTTTTGGGTTCCACATAGTCGTCATTTTGGGTGATTACGAAATCAGAGATCATCATTCCATAGGGATTCAGCTCGGAATTGGACGTCTCGCTTACCCGGCAATGCCCGTTGAGGTACCGGCGCTGGATGTTTGTTTCCCGCTGCACCACCATCTTGGATTCGAAGACCACCGTGTATGGATAGGTGCTCATATCGGCCCGGATGCTTTCAATGTCCAGGTTGATGTTAAGGTTGCTGGTAACGATCTGGTTGAACCACTGCCTTTCCTTGTAGGCATTGTAGAGCTTTTTCCCGTCGTTGCCGATCAGGTTCAGCGCTTCCTCCGTACTTTTCTTGTAATTGCTCGGGTCCAAGGCAAAAAATTTGGTGAGGAACATGGCTACGTGCCCCTCCACCATTACCTTTTTGTCCCTGACTTTCTCCAGTCCGTATTCCTTGACGACAAACACCTGCCTGGCTTCCTTTACATAAAAGCTTTTCATCATGACCAGGCAAATGATAAAGCCGGCGGCAAGGGTGACGATCGACCAGAGCACCATTTTGCGGTAACCGCTCACCATCGTGTTGATGCCTGAAATCGTTCCTACTTCATGAAATCTTTGATTGGTGTCCATGGTGAAACTCAGTTTTTTGCCGAGAACTCAGGATTTTGCTTCAGTAGATCCTGAAACGCGGGATCATTATATAAAAAGTCATTTTCCTTATCGTAGCCATTGAACTCCTTGTCCGGAGGATAGGGCGCTCCAGTAGCTTTGCTCAATTCCCAATTTATCGTCGTGAGCCAAGGCTCTTTCTGGGTGACTGAGGGGGTGAATGGGGTGTACAGTTTTAGTACTTCGCCATCCAAGGAAACCGATCCAGACCGGTTGAATGTAGAGCTCTGCACCATTTGAAGGCGCCCGCCGGCAGAAATCAGATTTCCCCGACTGTGGCGATGCCGAGAAACACCCATTTCGTCCCAAGAGTAATACCGAAGCATATCCATGTTATAATCGCTGCTATCAAAAGGTAGGTGCTCATATATATGCTGAGCTGGTAGTTTACTTAAACTCACGATTATGGCCAGTTTCTTTCCATGGGAAATGGTGTACACGCTCGTATATTTTCCCTCAAAGCGCCTGTCCGACTTTTGGTAAATGTCCAAAGCCTTCTGCGCTACCTCCTTTGTTGAAAAGCTGCTTATTTTGGAAGCGGGATCACCTTTAATTTCCAAAACCTTTGATTCGTTTTCGGTGGGTGCGGAGGCCTCTGGCTTTTCGCTGCTGGCATCCTTACAGGAGCAGAGCTGGAAAACACTAATAATTAAAATAAAGATCAGGTTTCTCATGATATGCCTATTAGAGATGAATGATTTTGATTCAGGCTGCTTTGGGTACCCCGCCCATTATTCTGGTCGCGGCAGCAGTCACGGCGCCGGCAGCAGCGGTAAAGAAATTACCCCCATGGGAACCGCTGATAACTACATCCGCTATCTTGGGAACAAACAACTTTATGATCACCAGTCCCAGCTTCAGGGCCATCACCACCAGGCTCATTTGCTCTACGGCCGCATCCTTAGCGGCACCCGACTTCATGGCGCTGATCTGGTCATTCATGGACTTTATTGCAGCTGTGGCCCCATACGACGTATTCATCAGGTCAATGGCGGAAAGGATAAATACCCAAAGAGAAACCACCACTACGTATTTAAACCAGCCAATAGCCGACCCCTCCAGCGGTTGAAAGAAGGAAAAGGCAATGGCTATAGGACCCAGGGCGAACAAAATCTCGAGCAGGTACCGGGAAAGGATCACAAAGATCACATCCACCAGCAGGGACAACAGGTCGATCAGGAACGTAATAAAATAAAAGAACAGATTGGATAGCGACTTATAAAATGCACCCCCAGGATCCAGAAATACTTCCGCCAGGCCAATTTCGTGGGTGGCATTCTTTACCCCAGCATTGTCTTCAGATGGAGTATTAGCGGCCTTTTTCGCCCGCTCCTCTCTATTCGCCTCCGCCTGTTTGTTCGCCTTATCCATTTCCATGGACGTGCTTGTTCCATTGTTTTGTATGCGGTTTCCTACATCTTCCATTACTGCCATGGAAGGTGCCTGCAGGGCACTGAAAACAATCTTGGCAATCGGGGAATAGGAAAGTATCAGGCAGGACATGGCAATCAGCTTGACAATGAAGCCCCAGGCCATTCCCTGCCCGGTCATCATCCGGGCCGAGCCTACCGCATAGCTGATTAAAAAGCCGATGCCGGCCACCGCCAGCGCATAGCCCGTTACATGATGCATGATCCCGGAGGCCATCCCCCCTACCTCCCCTTGCGCGATCTTTTCCAAAAAGGGCATAAACGCCTGCGTGACAGGGCTGCCCGAATCGAGCACATACATGGCTTTCGGATTTTATTTGTTCGAAAAAGCTTTGTACAGGGAGTTGCGCAGGTCCTGCTTCATTTCAATGGTGGAGGTGGCAATATAGTCGTCTTCCACTTTTACCTTCAGCCGGTTGATCTTCCAAAGTGCTTCCTCCAGCTTCCCCAATGCCTTGTTTACCAGCTCGATGCGCTGAGAATAATCCAGGTTGTCCTTGCTCACAGCCATGGTAATATAGTTTACCCCATCCGCCATGATGCCACCCGCCACCCGGACCGTTTCATCGGCCTCCTTCCTGAAGTTCTGGTTCATGATGGCGCCGTCGCGCTGCACCCATCCTTTGATGTTGCCCATATTGTCTACGATTTCCTGGGACTTCTGCCAAAACTCTTTGGACCGTTTATAAGTTTTAATTGCTTCGTTTGACTTTTCCCAAGTGTTAGAAATCCATTTGGTCATCGCCCGCAGGTGGGTAATCTGGGCCGTAGCCTGGGTGGCCGCCTGGGTGGCATTGGTTACCAATTGAGCATAGCTCATTGGGTCGGAAACAATCACCTGTCCCCTCAGGGGCAGGGCAAAGAGGCTAAGCCCAAGAGCCAGAAAGGAAATCAGCACCTTTTTCATGGCAAAAGCGTTTTTGGTTCACTAATAATGTTTTGGAGCGCCCTTACCTTAAATCCTCATCGACAAAACCTTTTTGCCCGCGGTCCTCCAGTACCTGGTAGACCGACCGCTCCATATTTCCATTTTTATCGTAATGGCCATAGACGTCCCCCTTATCCCTGGCCGACGAGCTCAATACCAGGGCCTGCTCCGGGGAGACCTCGAAGCGGAAAGCCGTGGCCTTGGTGCCAAACTTGAAGAACACATCGCGGAAGCCGCTTTTGTCCTTCTGCAGGGAGTACAACAGATTGGTCTGGGCGTCGGAAAGCGAAAAGTAATCCTGGAGCACCGCCCTTTTATCCTGTTTCTGGACAGTGAGGATCTTGATGTCCGAGTTCCCGTTAATGGCATCGCCGATGCCGCTTTTGATGATGTCCTCGGCCTCCTGGGTGGCCACGCAGATGGCCCCGTCGTGCTTGCGGGCCGTTTTGTACATGTATTGCACAAAGGGCTTCATGCTGGAGGACAGCACCTTCCATACCTCGTCCATCAGCAGGTATACCTTACGGCCCTTCCGGGCAGCCGCCTTTTTCGAGTAAATCATCTTTTCGAGCACCACCTGCATGATGATCACGGAGGTGATCCCGAAGAGAAACTTATCGTTCTTGATGTACTCCAGTTCGAAAACCACAAAACGGGCATCAAAAATATCCGGGTTCTTTTCGCAATTCAGGATGTGGCGGAGGTGGCCATGGGCATAGATACCCAGCACGAGTTCAAAGCTCTCCAGGTCAAAATGCTTCGAGGTGACCCGGGGAAAGTGTTCTTTGAATTCACTGATCAAAAAGTTATAATACCCTGTAAATGAGGGGTAACCATACTTTTCGTTGCTACCCCTGCCCTCCCGTTCCTCGCGGGCCTGGCGGTTAAACCAGTCATAGTAAAAATCCACACTCTGCGTCAGCACCGAGTAGACCTCGCTGGAAAGGTCCTCATCGCCTCCCTTCCAGGCCATAAAAATCAGGGTCACAATAAAGTTGGCCGGGTCAATTTCGTGGTCCTCCCGGGGAATGCGCCAGTCGCCGTCTTCGCCCCTGATCGCTACCAAAAACGGATTGTACACCAGTGGCTTGGAGGCGGAGCTTTCCACCAGGTAGGCGTTCTTTCGTTCCATAAACTCCTGCAGCCCATAGCGGGCAAGGCGGTTCTCCTCGTCTTCCTCCAGCAACAGCAGCTTCTTGTAGGAAAAGCCGATATCCACGATGATCACGTCGATGAACTGGTACAAAAAGTAGGAAACCAGGTGCCCCAGCAAAAAACTCTTTCCCGCGCCGCTCGAGCCGATCACTACCTGGTTGCGGTTCTCAATGCCGGGGTAGTTCCAGATGTCCACCCATACCGGGGTGTTGAACCGGCGTTCCATGAAGGGCACACCCGTTATGGCAGAGCGTTGCAGATCCTCAAAGCACATCATGGAGGCTGCCCATTGGGACAGCCCCAGGGCCCGGCTGCCCTTCGGAATAGCGGAGGCAACACCCGGAGTCAGGGTAAAAAAATAGTTCATGGTCGCATAGGCGCACATGTTCATGCCGATATCCAGGGTAGCAAAGAGGTTCCGCAGGCGGCCGATGCGGCGGCTCCGCTCCCCTTCGGCCCCGCTGTCTGCGAGCAGCTGAACGGCGAATACCTGCTCCACCAGCCGGTACTCCGGGTGTTCGCTGATCAGGCGCAGCCCTTCCTCTATTCCTTTGAGCTTCGCTACGTTCCAGGAATTGCCGGCCGCCAGTGAGCGCATCTGCCGCTCACGCGCCTCCAGCCCCTCCCGTACTTTTTTCTGGTCCAGCGTATAAAAGATGTTGTGTACCAGGTGCGGGAAGTCCAGGCCATACACCAGCTGGTGGGCAAAGGATACCTCCACTTCCCCTATCCGGGCCAGAGAGTTCTTTTCATCAATGCGGGAGGTATGCAATTCGGTGGGATAGCCGTTATGGTTCATGACCGCGCAAAACAGCTGCTGGTCGCCAACGGTCATGCCGTCCTCATGATGGAACAGGTCCGACCGTTCACGGCTTTCTCCCTGCCAGCGGCCATTCAGGTACCGGTCGGCAATCACCCGGAATGCCTCTTCCGCGGTAAGGGGGGCAAACCCCAGGCGTTTAAAATCCTCGGTGAGCGCCCCACTCAGGGCCGCCATAAATTTTTCGCTTTCCCCGTACATCTCCCGGACCGCCCGGGCACTGTAATGATCCGGGTCGAAGGCCGGCTGGAAGTTCAGCAGGGAAAGCACCCCATGGAAATCACTGGCCGTCCTTGCGGGGTCCGCTACCCGGGTGAACACCACATAGCAGTCCACCTGCATGGCACTTCGGATCCCCACGTGGGCCGTGAACCAGCGGTCCATCAGGTTTTCCCGGTTCGACTGGACGCTGACGGCCCGGGGCGTGCAGAAATAAAGAAAGTGGATGACGTAATCCGCGGGGAAGATATTCAGGGACCGGGAAAGGGTGCTGACCAGGATCTCATAATCGGAGAAATCCAGGGAAAACACTTCCGGTAACTGTACCTTGTACATCAGCGACCAATCCCCGAACTTGTTGACAAACACATTTCCGTCATAGGAGGCGTTGGGAAGCAGAATGGGGCAGGCGTCCTCTATAGATACACTGCGGTATTTTTCCCGCTTCCCTTTCCCGGGAGCGGGCCCCGCAGGAGGAGCCGGCTCGTCGGCCGCTACGCCGTCCGTCGCCGGCAGGGGCACCGGGCTGCCGTTTATTTCCTCTTTTGTACCCCCGGCAGGAACTGGCTTTCCTCCCCAAGAAAAAATATCCTTCCACCCCATAACCTACTTCTTTTTGAATTTCAAAAACTGCTCGTTATTCGAGTAACCGGCGCTGATCTTTTTGAACCCCTGCATATGATAGGAAAGGAACCGGTCCAGGAACACATCCGCGTCCTGGGGCCTTTTCTGGACCCAGCGCAGGAACAGGTAGACCCCGGTAACCAGCAGGCCGGTGCCTGCCAGCCCAATGCCCAGGGAAAGACCAAAGATCCCTGAAGCCAGGAACGCCAGGATAAAACCAAGGGTGAAGGCGATCCCGATGTATCCCACATAAATATCCTTGAGCCCGAAAAAGACCGGCCTTTCCTTGAGGCTGTTGTTGGTCGTAAACTTCATGCGCGCAGCTGCTTTTTGCCCCTGTTGCTTAATGAGAATAACTCCAAAAACTCCCCGATACCCAGTAGGACCAGCAGCAAAAGGCCCCCGTTGCCGGGCGCCTGCCGGAGCAGGTGAGCGAGGGAACTGTCGCCTCCCCATCCGCTTTTAAAAAGGATATGCACGAGGAGCAGCAGGATGGAAAACAGAAGGACAAAGAGCCGGAAATTCTTCTTCATAATTCAGGATTTTTAATGAGCTATTTCCGAATGGGTATGGTCCCCTGGTTCAGGCCATGTTCAGGAGGGTCATAATGGCGTCCGCCGCGGCGTAAATCACGCCCCCGATGATTACCTGGATGAGGCGGTTCTTAGCATCCGGGTTCCCGTTCTTGTACATGAAGAACACCTGGGCAAGCCCTATAAGCATCAGCACGGGGATGACGATGCGCAGCACACTTTTTACCTCTGTGGCCACCGTACGGAACTTATCGGAGACAACCCCGATCTGGGCCTGGCAAAGGGAGGGTAGCAGCAGCGCCAATACAAAAAGTACCAGGAAGCTCTTTAGCATTGTCCTTTGCGGACTTTCGTAGGCAGATAAAATGTCTTTTTTCATGGTTATATATTGATTGATTAGGAAGTACACCATGAACGTTACCCTTTTTCGTCTCCATTTTGCTGCTGCCCGCTGCTGTCCTTTTTCAACTCGCCGGTTATAAAATCATCCACTTTTCGACTCCCGTTTTTTTCCTTCCCTTGCCCGGGAAAGTCCAGAGTGGCCTGCTGGCCACCCTTACCTTTTGCAGGGACTGCGTTGTTTTCCCCCTGGATCCTGCTGTTTTCCGGTCTGTTGCGCTGCTGCGTCTCATCGCTGAGCTGCTCCGGCTTTTCCCTTTCGGGGGCCGGTAATTTCACCGGCTTGTCGGTTGGGGCAGCGTTTTTTACGTGCTCCAGCCGGCGCCTTGCTTCTCCGCTTCTTCTCCTTTCCTCCTCGCCTTCCAACTGGCAGGCAAGCTCCAGAGAGCGAAAGCCGGGCGAGTCATCCAGTTCCCTGATCAGCAAAACATTTCCTCTCCACTCCACCAGGTGCGCAGGGATAACCTCCGGTTCGCGGGGTTCCGAACGGTAAACAAACTGAAGACGGCCTTCCTGGAGCATTTCCTGAAGGAAGTGCTCCACAGAAGTGCCGGCAACTTCATTATCAAACTGCTTTGATCGTAAGACGGCTTTTCGAATGATACTCAACGGTGACGGATAGGAGCTATTCAAGGGGGTATCAGCCTGAGATTCACTTTTTAGTGCTACCGTGGTTTCGTGGCTAGGAGATTGAACAGAAGGCGCCTCCGCCTGTTTTGAAGTTGGAACGGGATCTTCCGGAACCCGTTTCCTGGTAGGTACAAATTTTAAAAATTCAGTACCTGCAGCCTTGTTTTCTGCTTGTTGCGGGCCTCTTTTGCCTGCGGCAAAATTTCGGCCAAACCAGTCCTGCCAATTCATTATGCATTAAGTTTAAATGGTATCTCATCTTGGCGATAAAAATCAGGCAGCAGGAAAAAGTGCAGGTATCTCAATAACGTTCACTAAATTATAAAATTATATATGACTGAAAAAAATGTAGTTATCTACATAAAGAGTTTCCGGATATCTCCCTCATAATCTTCCAGCCATTTATAAATAATAGCGGACATCAGTAACTGCAGGCTGATTTTCATGTTCTTATTCTTAGCCCGGATCTTATAGGCATAAATTAACTGGTTCAGCTCCAATGCGAGGTTCTTGTCCACCAGCTTTACGCTAATTCCCTGGCCGGAGACGTCTACCTTTTCCAGGTACTCCTGGAAGAAGGTGTCGAGGTCTTCGCCGGGACTTTCTTTTTCCCTTTTATTTTTATCGGCTGTTTTTCTTCCTTTATTTTTTGAGCCTTCCCCTTCCAACTGCTGTCCAAAATTTTCGCTGTCCTCCGCTGGCCCTGCATTGTTGGCTACCTGGCTGTCAGCAGGCGGCGCCGGTGATCGGGACATTACCGGCAACGATGGGTTTTGCCGTGCGCCCAAAGTTTCCCGTTCTGGGTCGCCGGGTTGATTTCTATCCACCTCCTGGCCAGCTGCGCCTCCTGCAGCTCCATTCGCCCTAAAGGGGGCGGTCAGGTTTTTCTGTTGCCGTTGCAGTTCTTCGTCCAGCTTTTGCAAGCGATGCAACCGCTCCTGGGTGGTTTCCCTTTTATTTCCCTTTTCTTCCCCGTTGATCACCTTAGCCGTAGTGTCTTCCATAATTATTGCAGTTGGTACTGTTTGAAATAGGATTTTTCCATTACCTCCAAGGCAAACCTGTCGATTCCCAAATCATAATAGCTGGTGTGGGGCACCAGGGTGTTACAGGCATTGATGACCAGGGAACTGACGAGGGAAGAGTTATTGAGTATGGAGGTTTCCACGATATGGTTTTCCAGGAACTCAATACCGAGCTGCCTGGCTGCCTCCTCCGCCAGCACCTGCTCTCGCAGTTTTTCAAAATGAACCGCCCTATTTTTCTGGTAACGGTTAAAGAAGGCATATACTCCTTTGAGACGCCTATACGTCTCGCGCGTCTCGTAGATGAGTTCCAGGTTGGAGTGAAAAACGTTCCGGGCATCCTCTCCCAGGGAAACCGGGATAAAAAGGTAGTCCAGGTGGGGTTTTACTGCCTGGAAGTTGTCGCTCAGGGCATTACCGGCCACGTCCACCACGATCAGGGCATCTTGTTTATGGGTATCATAGAAATCCAGGGCCGTTACCAGGTCGGCAAACGCCCTGTTATTCCCCTGGCCCGACTTCGGTTCCGGGATACGGATGATGTCGTACAGCCTGCCGTCCTTATCCAGCAATTGCTGGAGCTTCCGGGTGAGCCAGTGCCGCTCCCCGTAGAACTTGTTCTGGATTCGCAGCAGGTCGCTCTGCCGCTTGGTACCCTGGGAATCCTGTACGTCCGCATCGATGAGGATAATAGGAATTTCCACGGCGTCATAATTGATGAAGGTGCAGAACATACGCGAGATCATGGATTTCCCCTCCCCTCCTTTCGAAGTGATGAAACCTATTGTCATTGCGTGGTTTTTATTGATTGCAGAAGAATGTGTCGCTCTTACCTGCTCAACGGTTCCTCAATGGATGGTATCCTCCGGGATTTCCTAAGGTAGGTTTCTATGAAAGTGTATTCCTCTTAAGAATGGTAATGGTTCTGATAACCAGTCTGTCAATCAATCTATATACCAACATATAGGTATATCCGTTAATTTATTTATCTACCTATTCAGTTATCTCTTTATCTATTTATCTATACATACATTTCCTTTTTCAGAAACGTATCTTTTTATCCTTGTAGAAATTGATCTTTATAGAAATGTAGCATTTTCTACTTTTCTACTTTTGTGGTTTTCTGCTTTTCTACTTTTATATATTTCTATTCTTCCATTTTTGTATAGTTATTGCTATTTTATAACCTGCTGACAATCTTGCTTTTATATTATTTCTGCCTGTTGCCGGTTCCTGAAACGGAAGCTAAAGCCAGGTTGCCAATGCTTCATCCTTTCCGCTCTTACAATCTTGGCCGTTTATGATTCCCGCTACACTCCTCCCCTTACCAGTTGGGACAACCGCTTTCCAACGGCTTTTTTCATCTACCTGCAGCCATTTTGGTCTGCTCCTTGCGGTTCAGAAAGCAAGGTATGTTTGTGGGCGTCCACAAACCGGCTCCCTGCGGTCGCCGAATGACCCGGTTGCTCCCTACATTCGCAGAAAAGATTAAAAGGCATGGCTGACAATCCCAAAAAGAAGCGGGAAAACCGCGTGAAAAACCACAGGATACCCTTCCGTGTGGTGACCTCTGATTATAACGATATCGTGCAGGCAGCCGAAAACAGGGACGTCACCATCACCGATTACTTACTCCATCTTCATAAAAATGACGCCTTCTGGCAGACCGATAATTACCGTCATTACGCGGATCAGTACCGCAAGATCCTGGAGGAAATGCTCCGGCTCCATGGCGTCAGTTCAAACAACCTGAACCAGATTGCCCAGTACACAAACACGTTTCATGAGCCTCCGCTGAACCTCAAAGAATTTCATGAGGTGGCTCTCGACCTCCAGAGCCGGATGGTGG
Organism: Huijunlia imazamoxiresistens; assembly: GCF_037132455.1. NCBI lineage: Bacteria > Pseudomonadati > Bacteroidota > Chitinophagia > Chitinophagales > Chitinophagaceae > Huijunlia > Huijunlia imazamoxiresistens. Next base: position 37,712 of record NZ_JBBBEI010000023.1, read on the forward strand.
AAGCCATCAGCCTTATTAAAAAGTTACTGCCATGATCGCTGCGATCCGTAAGGGGAAATACATCAAAGGCGCCGTGGACTATAACGAGCGCAAGGTGGCCGGGGGCGTTGCCCAGTACCTGGGCTGCCAGGGTATGATCTATACGCAGGAGGAAAAGCGGGGCGGGCAACTCACCGCCCAGCTCACCCAGTTTGCCGAACTCAATAAGAACGTGGAGCGGCCGGTCTTCCATACGAGCCTCAACAGCCCGCCCGGCCAGGTGCTTACCCCTGAGCAGTGGATGGGTATCGCCGCGGACTACATGAAGGCCATGGGGTTCGGCGCCACTCCCTATGCCGTTTACCGGCACGGCGACCGGGGGCACGATCATATCCATATCGTATCGGTGCTGGTGGATGGGCAGGGCAAGCGGATTTCGGACAGCCATGACCGCCGCCGTTCCCAGGATGCCCTGGACAGCATTGTCAACGCCTACGGACTTCTGGAGGTGCCGCGGGAAAAAGAAATCAAAGGGAAAAAGATGGAAGCGGAAGCGCCGGACCTCGGGCTCAAAAGCCGGGTGGCGCTGAAAATAGAGGAGGCGCTGCGGGATAGCCGTTCCCAAAGTCTGGAGGGACTGCGGCAGGTGCTCCAGGGGCAGGGCGTTTCCTTCCTCCTTCAGGATGAAAATAGGGGGAAACCCGCACGGGCTGGGCAAAAAAACGGCATCATTTTTTTTATAATAGATGATCACGGCCGGCAGGCAAGCCCCGGCCTGAAAGGATCTTCATTTTTACAGAATTTCTCGTTCACTGCCATTTCCAAAGCGCTGGAGCGTAACCAAAGGCGGCACCAGCCCGACGGCAACCATTATCCCCCGATCAGCCACTCCCCTATGAGACAGCCTCCCAGGGAATCCCTTAAAGCCAATGTCTATGAGCTGGTAAAAAAATCCCTCCTGCCCGGAAGGACGTTGCAGGAGTTTGCCGACAAGCTGGAGCAGTCGGGCGTCGGGGTGAAAGTGGCCATCAATGCCAAGGGCATTTATGGGATTTCCTTCATCCATGAAGAAAGCGGGGAGGTTTTTAAAGCCAGTGAGTTAAGCAGGGATCTTTCCTGGAACAAGATAAAAGACCTGTTTTCCGACCAGGCGCCGGTGGCCGCGCAAGTCGATGCGGCGCCCGTGCTGCAGGGCGAAACCTCCGTTCAGGGCAGGCACCTGTTTACAGACCTTGCCCGGGAAGTCCTGGGTGCAGAAGCGGAAGGAATCGCGGCTGAACGGGCGGACGTATATCCACTTCCGTACACCGGCGAGCTGCTGAATACCGGGGCGGATACCAGCGAAGAGGATGAGGAGCAGCGGAGGCGGAAAAGAAGGAAGAAGGGTATGTAGTTAAGTCATTCCATCAAGGTTTTACAATCTGTATAATTTTAATATACATTTTATCACCCTTAACCTTACCGAGATGGCAAACGAGCAAATCATCGGCATGCCTGAGACGCTGGCGGCCTATCTGCAGGAATTTCCCAGGGAAAAGGAACGGCTCGAAGCCGGGTTACGGACCTCACTCATTTCCACTTTCCCGGGAGACCCGTTTAAAAAGTACCGCTTGTACGAGGACGATCAAAAGAACCCCTGCCTGTATAGCACTGAACGGCAGCCGGAATTGAACATTGAATCGTTTCACCGCAGCCAGTTGGCGCCAGAAGAAATTGCCCGGATCACCAGCCGGCAGGACACATTGGACGCCTGGGTGTACAAGGAGGATTGGCGCCAGCACGAGAAAGCTGATCCCAAGGGGGCGATCATCTATATTGACTGGGACACCAACACCCTTGAAGCCGTCCCCGCTCAAAGTGTGCTGAACCGCAGCTCGATTATGGGACAGTCTATTGATGCGGGGCAGAAGGAGCAGCTGCTCCGCGGCCAAGTCCTGGAACTGCGGTTCCCTGGCCAGGAAGCAGCTGCTCCTAAAAGTGATGTTGCCGCTTCGGGCCAGGCGCTGGCGGAGGCCGTAGCAGCGGAAGAAAACACTTCCTCTTCCCTCCAGGAGGGGCAGCGGCGCCAACGACCTTCCGGAAAGGGTGGCCGCAGGGCTGCCGCCCGCAGCGAAGCCCTCCCCCAGGAAAACCACCAGCAGCCGGCTGCAGGGGAAAATGGCCATCCCCCGAACAGCCTGCAGGAGCATTACCGGGAACAGCTGAGAAAGGGGGGGCCGATCGACCTTCGAAAAAAGGGCACGCCCCAGGAGGAACCCCGCATCGGCCAGACCGGTAATGAAGTCGTGAACCTTCTTTCCGTAGCCTTCCAGCCCATGCGCCTGATCCTTCATAACCATGACCCCTTTAAACTGGAGTACCGCGAGCCGCAACACAGCCAGGTGGCGATGCTGCGCAACGCCTTGGGCGCGGGTGAGGACCTGGTGAAGAAATTTACTGTCCTGGAAAGCGATAAATGCGGAAACGTTACGCGGCTGCATCCAACATTCGACCATCCGCAGCAGGCACTGGACTATATAGCGGCGCAGCAGAGGGGGAATCATTTCAGCCTTCTTCAGCCTCTAGTGGACCTGTACCGGGGCCTGCGGCAGTATGTGGAGCAGGCAAAGGAATTCTTGAAACAGCTGCTCCATCCATCGGTCAGCGAAGGCTACCAATTACATCTCTACCATACCGGGGAATTACAGAAAAAGCTGGACGAGCTGCAACAGGGCGGCGAAATAAAGGTGAGCACCCGGCAGATCGCAGGGGCCCAGGTGCACCAGGAGCCGGCTGCCGCAAAAGCCGAGGCCACTGAAGTGGTCCTGCCCAAGAACGCACATACTGCTGACCGTCCGCAGGTGCCCAACGGCAAGGAACAGGGCGCTACGAGCAGCCAGGCTACCCACGCGGTTGCTGCCAGTGCTTCCGTTGCTTCGAAGTCCACTACCGTGGTCGGTGATGAGGGCGGCGTACGCCTCGCCGCTTCCGAGGACACCAAGGACAAAGGGGAGAAAAAGACGCCCATTACCCAGGAAGACCTCACTCCAGAGCCGCCCGCCAAAACCCGGGGCATGCGCCGCTAATCCTGCTCCCCTGCCTTTTTCGACCCGGGGAACAAAAGGGTACCCTTTCCTTTTCCCCGGGTCGCTTTCTTTTCCTCCTTAAAAAGTTCAGCTATGCAATCCAGTAACGGAAAGAGCGATCCTTTCCTGACGTACCTCGGCATTTTCGTTCTTTTGGGATTTTGCCTTGCCGAAATCGCTCATTATAATGCCTACTTTCTGCGCCCCCAACAGTTTTCCAACCACCTGCTGAATAAAATCCGGGACAGCGTCCTGGGCTCCCGTTTCCTAAGAGAAAGCGGGACCTGGCTGCGGCTCGGCTACATCGTCATGATCTTCCTGTATGTATGGGCTGAGCGGGTACTGGTGGTCAAAGAACAAAAAACATCCCTTCCCTATATTTCCGTTGCAGTTTCCCTACTGATCCTGCTATTGGTCAAGCACCCCTACCTAACCGTTACCCGTCCCTGGCAGTTGGCGGCTGTGGACGTCCTTTATTTTTTCGCCCTGTTCGCGCTGCCTTTTTCGCTCCTGGATATTAAAGCCCAGCGGATGCAGCTGGGCGGTTTTACCTTCCGGCAAAACAAATCCCTAATTGAAAATTTCCTTTCCATCAACTGGAAGACGAGGGACGGCTATGTCAACGTGCTGGAACCCCAGCGGGGCATTTCCATTGTCGGGGGACCGGGCTCGGGGAAAACCTATACCCTGGTGGAGGAGGTCATCCGGCAGCTGCTCTCCAAGGGGGTCACTGCCATGATCTATGATTTTAAATACCCTGCCCTGGCCCGTTATGCTTACTCGGTGATGTGCCGCTGGGGCTGGAGGGCAGACCTGGAGCAGTCCTATCCCTGGGCTACCGGTAAGGGGCGGATGTTTTACTACATCAATTTTACCGATGTGCGCTATTCCCACCGCTGCAATCCCCTCGATCCCAGGATCCTGAACAATATCGCCCTGGCGGGCGAATGTGCCACGACGATCCTGTGCAACCTGAACCGGGAATGGATCAAGAAGCGCGGGTTTTTCGAGGACAGCGCCATCGTGCTGCTGACTGCGATCCTGTGGTTTAATAAGAAATATGCCGACCGCACCGGGCGGAACATCTCCACCCTGCCCCATGCGATTGCCTTTGCGACCATGAGCGAGGAGTATACCATTCCCATCCTGATGGACGACCCGGAACTGCGGGCTTCCGCCGCGGCGGTAGCCAGCGCCGTGACCAAGGGGGCGCACGAGCAATATGCCGGGGTGATCGCCACCCTGCAAAACAGCATCGGCAAGCTCAATGTCCCGGAAATGTTCTATGTCATGACCGAAGACCCCGCAGAAAAGCAGCTGGCCCGGGAGGAGCGGATCTCCTTCACCCTGGATCTCAATAACCCCCAGGAGCCTAAGGTCGTGGTGCTGGGCAACGATAACAACCTGAGCGAGACCCTGGCGCCGGCTCTTTCCCTTTATGCCGCCATGATCGCCAAAACCATCAACCAGCAGGGCAAGCTGCCCTGTTTGTACTGTGTCGATGAAGCCCCAACCATCTATATTCCAAGGCTGGACAACCTGCCCAATACCGGCCGTAGCAACGGGGTGATCACCGTGCTGGCGGCACAAGACTTCGGGCAGTATGACCGGGATTATGGAAAGGATGAGGCAAGGGTGATCAAGGCAGGCCTGGGCAATATCTTCATTGGGGAAGTGGGCGACGGGGAAACCGCCCGGTATGCGGCCTCCCTTTTCGGCAAACGAAATATGCGGAAGGTGTCCACCACCATTTCCGCCAACGACATATCGCGGAACTATTCCCAAAGCCTGGAGGAGCTGTTCCCGCCCGATGCCATCATGGCCCTGAACAAGGGCGAGTTCGTGGGAAAGGTGACCGCGGCGCCGGACAAGGCCAACAAATCCAGGGGCGAGGACGTCAAGCTGTTTAATTCCAAATTCGAAATCCAGAAAGAAAGCGACCCGGCCTGTAAAAGTTTTGATGGGGCCTTCCTGCAGGAACTGCCCCCGGTGCTGGACATTTCCCCGGAGGAGATGAAGGCCCAGCTGCGGGAGAACCAGGCCCGTATTTACGCGGAAATGGAGGAAGTGGTCCGCAGCGAGCTCATTGTCGTAACGGCCAAAAACGTCTGGCGGAGCATCAATGAAGGGCACTACCGGGAACAGGAACGGGCCGGCGCCGTTGTTCCCTTTATTGAACAGCACCTCCCGCAGCTCCTTGCGCAGCTACAGTCCGAAAGGGCCCTGTTCAAGACCGAAGTGGAAGCCATCAAGGCCGTTACCAAAAAGTTCCTGGAGCCTGTGCTCCGCCTGAACCAACCCCGCCTCCTAAATTAAACTCCTTTTTATGAACGTTTCCCAACCCCGGGACGGCCTGGTTACCTTCCAGGAGTTCCGCGAGCGCATCCCGATCCTGGAACTGGCCCTTTCCCTGGGCTACAGCGTCAACCGGGAAAAGACCTGCACCAGGTACCCGGTACTGGACCATCCTTCCCGAAACGAGCGCATTTACATCATTAACCCCCATTTCCCCGGGAACCAGGGGTATGTCAACGTGGACGATGACTGCGACAAGGGCACGCTGGTGGATTTCGTAAAGAAGCGCCTTCACAGTGATTTTGCTCCCTTCTTTGATCCTTCCCAATCGGTATTCCACTGTATCAATAAGGTGCTGTACCATCACTTGCACCTGGAATTGCCCCGGTATGAAGAAGCGCTTCAAAAAGCCGGGGCCTCGCCCAAAGGCAACCCTTCGGGCGAAGAACAGTTCCGGCTGGAGCTGTTCGATCTCCTGCCCTTCGACCACCGAAGTTTCCTGCACAAACGCGGTCTTTCCGATGCCACCCTGGACGATCCGCGTTTCCGGGGCAGGATCTTTAACCTCAAAGGGCAGAGCGACCAGCGGGAATTTTACAACACCGCCTTTCCCTACTACAAGGCCCTGGACGGCCCAATCTGCGGGCTGGAACTGAAGAATTACAACTTTGGGGGGCATGCCGAAAGTTCCGAAAAGAGCACTTCCGTCTGGGTTTCCAACGTAATTGGGCCTATCAATCAGGCCTTTATTATGGAGAGCGGCGTAGATGCGCTGAGCCATTATGAGCTCCACCGGCCGGATAGCGCCCTCTATTTTTCCACCGGGGGCAACCTCACTTCCGGCCAGGTGACGACCATCGAGCGCATCTTTCAGGACCTGGCCGGCACCCGCCTGCCGACGAACCTGTGCTTCGACAATGACCCGGACGGGGCCTTTTTCGCCATCAAATACCTGGTAGAAGCCCCCCTGCCGGAAATGCCCCGTGGCACCACCGTCAGCAAGTCAAAAGACTTTATTACGCTTCTGGTTCCCTGGGGGGCGGAAGTTCCGTGGCCAGGGGGGCCTACCCTCCAGGAGCGACTGCGTGCTTTTATGGCCGGGGCCAATGAGCAGCATCAGCACCATATTACCCAGGCGGAAGCGGACGTTTTTTTGAAAAACGAGCTTTCGCGGCTTTATTACAGAATCGAGCAAGGCGGTGGAGCAGGAACGATGGAAATAAAAATTCCGCGCACCTTTTCCCACCTCCATGCCTTCACCGGCGCGTTCATCCATACTTTAGGGCTGGGCAATGAAATTATTTTGAACGGCGCCCGGCTCAAAGACTTTAACGAGGACCTGCAAAAAGCCAAAGGCCTGGAGGTGAAATCCTATTCTTCCCATCATAAAACTACCCACGATTCCAGGAGCCATCCACCCACGCTCCCTGCAGCCGAAGAACAGGAATCCCACTCCTGCCCCGCTCCCCGCCAAGCCCTACCCCGGGAAAATGCAGCCGCCCCGGAGGGTTCGGCTACCGCTCCGGCCCAAAAGCCCGCATGTAAACGGTGACCCTCTTTTCGTCAACCAAAAATGTATACTATGCAGTACATCAATTTGATTTACCCCGTGGACCCGATCACCAAAATGGCCATCCTTCCTGAGGTCCTGCAGGAGGATACCTGCAATGTGGCCCTGTACCAGAAACTCCATGACATCGGCCTTGCGTGCGTTAATGGAGAGGTTTGGCTCAAGCGAAACCTTGGTTATTCCGAGTTCAGCATTGCCCGGGACATGTGCTCCCGGTCCTATCCCTCCGAAAAAGTTGAAGCTATTCGGGTGGAAGCCCATTTTACGTATGATCGAAAGACCGGGAAATGCCAGCTGGAAGGATACAACTGCTCCAAAACCGATGCGGAAGGAAGGTACCGCAGCCACCGGTTCCTGGAAGATTTTAACTTACTGGAAGCCCTGAACCTGTTTTCCGGCCGGGCTGTTTTCAAACCCGGGGCACCGGGCGAGGGCACCGGGGGCGGTTGGCTCCAGCTGAATTTCGATTTATTAGCGGACAGCTGGCGGTACAAGGTAATGACCTTCCCTGATTTTCGCTTGGATCAGGAGTTGGCCAGACTGCCCCTGGAAAGGCATCTTTTTCAATTTACTACCTCCAATGAACCCACGGAGGAAAGCCTGCGCCGGGGCGATGTCGTGGAACTTTGTTTTGTTCAGGAGCAGGGCGGTTTCCGCAACGGGGAACAGGTGTCCTTCTACAAGCCAAAAGATATGGAAGCCGGCGAAGTCGTTTACGGCAAGCTGATGCGAAGCGCCCCTTCCCGGAATTTCCCGGAAGGAGAGGCAGTGGTGGAGGAACCCTGCGGCCGCGTCCACCATATGTCCCTTTCCAAAATTGAGCGGCCGCCGGAAAAGATCTTTCTGCAGGCCAATCCCCGGCTGGGCGCCGTGGATATTTTTGACGCGAACTGGAAGCCGGTGGAAGCCTTGCATCTCCAGCAAAAGTACCCGCCGAGAGCACCGGATATGGAACTACCTCTAATTGATGGAAACCGTATCTACTGTGCCATCATTGGGACCCCATTAGAACCCTGGATCCCCTTTGAAGAAATTGAGGAAAGGATTACTGTTTGCCTTCCGGGTGAGCTTTCCGGTTTCCTGGACGGTACGCTGGACACCGTATATAAATTCAAATGGATCGACTTTTCCAACGGAAAGTATCTTTTGGAATTAACGGATTTACCCAGTAACCCGATAGTTATCAGTGACCAGCTGCAAGAACAAGTCAGTCGCCTTCCCATTATGCAGGATCAGGCTAGAAAGCTGGAAGCCCCGGTGATCCCGCTGGAGGACACGGCACATCTGGCGCCTCACTCCAGCATGAACCCGGATGTGGCCCCTGGCCCCAAAATGGAAGAGCACAGAGCTGGCGACCTTCCAGAATTTAAAAGAGCCGCCGTGCACAGGTAGGCGTTTTATTTTCTCCCTATCAAAATTTGCCTGGCGGTCCGCCACGCTCTTCCTGTATAGCATTTCAAGCCATCAGCTCCCCAATCCCGGCCCAGGCAAAGAAATCGATAAATAAAAGGGAAAAAGATGTTCGATACTCATTTTGTGTATTTAAATACTCTAAATGAGTATTTTTTTACTCTAAAATTGAATGATAATAAAATGGTATTCAATAGAGTGGGAAAGGTTTTCAATCTATGTTTTTTTGCCTGTTCTTTCTCTACTCAAGCATCCGGGTGGCAGCAGCCTTGCCCTCAAAGGCATGCATAGGCTACCTGTAGCACTTTCTCCGATCCGAAATCAAATAATATAGATAAACGTCGGTTTTCTGGGGTTTATTCCTGTATGCGGAATAAAATCCTACCGCTTTATATGGGGCGGAGGTTTGGGAAATTGCTTTAGTTATATACTCAAAAATTGAGTTTTTTTGCACAAAAATTGTATATATAGTATTGAGTTTGAGCCAAGTATGTATTCTAAATCTTTAAATTTTAATCGTATGGCACACAATCTCAATTACAACGAGCAAACCGGAAAGTACAGCTTTTTCTCTGTGCAGGAAAAGGCGTGGCATGGCCTCGGCCAGATCGTCGCGGACTATCCCTGCAGTGCTGAAGCCATCCGGTTTGCCGGTCTGGACTACACGGTCGAAAAGCGCCCGCTGCGGACGCTGGATAATGCCGGTGGCGCCGCCATCGATGTGCCCGGGTTCTTTTCCACCCTCCGAACCGATACGGAGCAGGTATTAGGAATTGTGGGCGGAAATTACCAGGTGATCCAGAACGTGGATGCCTTTACTTTTTTCGATAGTATCGTTGAGGATGAAGGGATGCTCTACGAAACCGCCGGTGCGTTGGGACGGGGGGAACGGGTTTTTATTACCGCCAAGCTGCCCGATTATATCCGCGTGGGACGGGATGACCTGATTGAAAAATACCTGTTCCTGACCACCAGCCACGATGGTTCAGGAAGTATAATGGCTGCTTTTACGCCGGTGCGGATCGTGTGCAACAATAGTGCGACTCGTTGGATGAACTAATAATTCATCCGAATCTCACCTGAAAGGGTGGGTTTAACTTCTGGTCAATCCAGTGAAATGCTGGTACCGGCAGCTAATCCGGCAAAGTCCATCCGATCCTTAACCTGACAAGAGAACAGGGAATGGAAAGCTCGGAGAAAAGTCAAACCACCGGGAGTGATACCGGTGAGGGAGATGGGACGAATCGAATATGATGGCCTCGCCTTAGGTATCGAGAGCAGACGCTGTACGAAATATCATTGATACGTGCAGTTATCCAGTTATGATTGAAGTCCAATCTGTTGTTGGGGCTTCATTAGCTAATCGCAGAACTGGCGGTATAGAGAGGAGTCTAAGTTCGAGCAAACATTGACCAGAGGAACGAGGAAACCGGTTCATCATTTTGCGAAAGCAATAAATACTCTTGGATGAAAATGATGCGCCGGGTAGGAACAACGACCAAGCAAAAGCCGGACAGCCACGGTTGACCGGATAGGCTAAATTCGTTGTAGATTTTATTAAAAGATACTATATGAGAGTAACTACAATGCTGAAAGAAATCAGATGGGAGGACCTCGATTGGAAACAAATTGAACAAGGGGTCTTCCGAAAGCAAAATCATATGTATCGGGCAGCGCTGGAAAGCAATATCCCTGAAGTAAGAAGAATACAAAGGGATTTACTCAAAGACCCGTTTGCAAAGCTGTTAAGCGTAAGAAGGGTTACATCAGAAAACACAGGACGAAACACACCGGGAGTAGACAGGGAAATTATCAGCAGTAACGAGGAACGCTTACAACTGGCCTCAAAACTGAATCTGAGCAAAGAATATCATGCAAAACCCCTGAGACGAATCTACATCCCAAAGTCAAACGGTAAGCAAAGACCGCTGGGTATTCCTACCATCGAGGACAGAGCTTATCAGGCATTGGTTAAGATCGCGCTTGAACCGGAATGGGAAGCCAAGTTCAGTGAGAACTCTTATGGGTTCAGACCGGGACGAAGCGCCCACGATGCGACGATGGCCGTCTGGCATAATCTGAAACTGCGAAAAGGTGAAGTAGCAGTATTGGATGCCGACATTGAAGGATGCTTCGACAACCTGAACCACGAGTTTATATTAAACAGACTGGAAGGCTGTAGTAGCAATATGCTACGCGCAATCAGGCAATGGTTTGAATGTGGCTATATCGAATCCGACATGCTATATGCCACCGAGGCGGGCACGCCCCAAGGCGGTGTTATCAGCCCCCTACTCTGCAATATTGGGTTATGGGGATTGGACTTTGAAATCTACGACCACCTGATCGAAACAAGAAAGCCATCGGATAAGAACCTCAAACCCTTTATAGGGTTTGTATGCAGTGTGAGAAAGAAATGCAGAGAGCACAGCCCCTCGGTTGGATTTATTCAGTACGCAGATGATTTTGTAATCATATGTGAGAACAGGGATTATCTCGACAGAGTAATGGAAGTGCTACCGGGAAGCCTGGAGAGGCGTGGTTTAAAACTAAGCCCCTCTAAAACCAGGGTGGTGAACTTCTATCAAGGTGAAAGCTTCAAGTTCCTCGGTTTTACGTTTGACAAATGGAAAAGCGGGAAGCATGACAAAGAACATAAAGTCACGTTTTTCGCTGATCCGGACAAAGTGTATTCGTTTTGCAGGAAAATCAGGGAGTGGACCAAAACGGTTCGCCTCTTTGAATACAGTAATCTGGAAGAGCTGAGTTTTAAAGCAAACTATTTACGGATGATGGTCAATGGGTGGCTGAACTATTATAAATGGGCGATCGATGCTTCACACAGCTTCAGAAAGCTAAGATGGGAGTTTCATAATATCCTATACAAGGCTTATGAGGACGTACACAAGCACCGGAGTTCATGGTACGACTTCCAAAGAAGATACATAGTAAAGAGTGAACGGAAAGGAAGAGCTGTAGAAAGATTCAGGTTGGGAGAGGTCGTATTTGACATATTTGATATAAGTACGAACGTCACGTGGAAGAAAGTTCAGGGTGCCCGAAGTCCCTTTGACGGTGATACGGAATACTGGAGTACCAGAAACTCCACCCTATCTGGCGTCATTACCGAGAAGATTTACAAACAGCAGAAAGGCTTATGCCCTCTATGCAAAAGTAAACTCAATTGGTTTGAATCCTGGGAAAGGCATCGGAAGAACGGGGATAAGTTCGACAATCGGCTAACAAATATGCAATTAGTTCACTTGCGCTGTCACCGGAACGAATTATACCGGATAAAATAAAGTCTGGGAGCTGGATGCCGTGAAAGTGGCACGTCCAGTTCTGTGGGGAAGGCCGGAAAGTGATTTTTGGCCTCACCCTAACCGCTCAACGCCGCCCTGCGGAACTGTTCCAACGTGGTGAAGATCCGCCATACGGTCAATGCCAAGGAGCGCCTTGCCCAGGCGCATAAACTGATGGGGATCACCAACAAGCTCTCGGAGCAGTTGGAGGAAATTTTTAACGACTGGGCAAGGGTGAAAGTTACCGACCTGCAGGTCCGGGCCCTGATCCAGGGGGCCCTGAAGCCGCCAAAAGAACAGGTCCCTGATCCGGAAGCCGCAGAGCTGTCCACTTATTTGAGAAATGTTACCGACCTGGTTTACGAATACGCCCTAAACGCACCGTCCCAGCAGTTGGAAACCACCAAGGGAACGCTGTTCGGCGCCTACAACGCCGTCACCGGTTACTACCAGAATATAAAGGACTATAAGGACGGTGAAGCCAAGTTGCGCGGATTGCTTTTCTGCGGTACGCCGCAGATGAAATGCCAGGCCGCGTTTAACCTGTGCACACGCTTTCATCAAGCAGGCGATCAGGCACTGCCCCTGCTGAACTGACCTCGAATACCTGCGCCGGGGAGGTTTTGCCTCCTCCCTCTCCCTTTCCTGTCCTTAAATTTTAAAAAATGCAACGCGAAATGTTTAACCGGTTCCTGTCCTGCCTGATGGGCTACTCGTGGCAGGTGCACCGCACAGGTAAGCGCACCAGCGGCAGCGGCATTAAGAAAAAGGATCGAAGTTTTGCCGACGCCCTGCGGCACAGCTGGAAGGTTTCCCGGGAGGAGCTCAGCGGCAGGGCATTGCCGCTGGTGACCAGCGGATGGAATTTTTAAAGCAGCATTTATTAGGGTGTGGCGCTTTTCCGAAAGCCGGAGGGCGCCACCTACCCGCAAAGAAAAAAGGCAGCCCCGGCGCTTCTTGATCTTCCCTCACAGCAAAATCTTTTCGATATGCACGGTAGTCTTCTCCTTCCGGATTTATTACCGCCAAAAGCCCCTGCCTGCAAGGCCCCAGCTGCCAAAGTGGTGAATGGCTTTGGCATCAATGAACAGGGCGTTTGCCTCAATCCGGCGTCCGCCTATAAATTCTGTGGCAAACGCATCTATTTGGAATTGGAAATAGCCTACTATGGCCCCGGCCGTTTTTCCATCGGCGGCAGCTACGGGATAAGAGGGAGTGCCACGGGGTGCGGTGGCAGCACCTGGCCGGTGAGCCTCACCGGGGGCCAGCCAAAGCCGGAAATTTCAGATAGCCTTCGCTTTTACTTTGAAAGGGCCATCGGCAGCATCCGAAGCAGTAAAGAAGGCGTTGAAAACCGGGCCATTCGGGAAGAGGTCGAAAGGGACCTCATCCAATTAGGGCAGGATTTACAGGAAATTTTCATTCGGCCGAAACAACTGTTCTTATTCTAAAAGACAAATGATGAACGAGTATACTTACGCGCCCCAGCGCCGGAAAGGTGTGCTGGCCGCAAATTGCAGAAAGCCGGACGGGGGAAGGAGGCGTGCATTATGAGCAGGATCTACCAGGTGCGCATTCATAATAAGGTGCACACCATTAAATGGCCAGGCACTTTGGTCGTAGCCATGCTGGTGGACAGCGATGATATCGCATCTATGATCCGCAGCTTCCGCTGTAAAGGCATTGATGCCGATCATTTCCTTTGCCGCCCCATGGACGAACAGGAAAAGCGGATAGAGGAGTCGTCCTACCGGATCCATTGGTATACCTACGATGACTGGGAGAAGCTTATAGCGGATGAATGGGCGATTACCGGTGACCGCGGGTGGTGCGAACAGCTGCGGGCTGCCGGGAGGGTAAAGAAGCCGCTGGACAAGATTATTGCATCCAGGGAATATTTCAATTCATAAAAATTACTGCTATGGAACCTATTATTGATTTTACACCCGTGTATCAGTACAGTCCGCACTGTACCATTTTGGGCGTACAGAGCTTTCGCACGGAAAATCATAACTGGGTTGAAATGGACAGCGGTGAAGCGCCGGAAAAGCAGGTGCTGACCGCTATCAGCCAGGGCGCCACGGAAATATGCCTACGCCTAAAGCTCCCTTTATCGGAGGAGCCGGAGCTGATGCAGTTTGACCGGAACGAGCTCGTAAAGGACCAGTGGAGCCACCTGAAAAACAGAAGCATGGCAGCTAAGCTCCGACGTGGCGAGGCGATTGACGTTGCCGGCTGTCCCCGGACGCTGGAAGGATTTTACATTCTTGATGACTTTATGGAAGGAAAGGACTATTGCGATGCCGCTACCGAGGCCTGGATCTGGTCTGTCGGGATCAGCTACCGCAGCGGCCGGATTCACGCTTCCACCGGTACCAGCCTTTATCAAAACCGGGATTATGAATGCCTGTTTTTAAGATGAGGGTTTTTAATATGTAAAATGACGGGTCGACAGTTGCAGGGGCCGGTACCTGGAACCGTTCTTTCCGTAGAGGTTTCCATGCACACGAAGAGGCCGGGTGGTTGCCTGTAGGGGGCATTTTCTTTGGGCCCTGGGCTGGGACCGGGTCGCTGGTCGTACAGAAAAAGTAGGTTATTTTCTAATGGGTATTTGGGCAAAGAGGGCCTTTGGGTTCAAGGCCAGTTCTCGTCCTGCTTTAAGGCCGATAGGCCGGCTGCATCTTAAAAGAATCCCGTCCCAAATGCCAGTCTGGACGGTGAAATTCCGGATTTTTGAAGGTACTTTGTTAGCAAAAAATGAGCGGCGGGCAGTGCCGCCCGGAATCCACTGCGGGTTGGCAGGCAAATGGTAGCAACATGCCGGCCATCCCGGTGTAGTGGGCGCCGGGTGACTGCCAACATGATAGCAAACCTTTTTACTATTACCTGGCCTGCACACTCAGCCGACAAAACGCCTATTAAGGATGGATCCAGGCAACAGAGGTGGTGAACCAGGAAGGATTCGGAACATGACCAAAAACATTCAAGATGCGCCAACCGAAGACAGAAGAAGAGTTTCAGTCCATTAATGGCTTACGGAGAAAGGAAGTACTTGAATCCCTGGCTGCTAACCCGGGCATGGCGTTCCAGGACATTTTCAAAATATTTCCCAAGACAGCGTTTTGCCTGGAATGCGGCCTTCATTCGGGTAATTTTCCCCGGAAAATTGAAGACCCAGAGAGCATCCGAGTAGAGGAAATTTATAAAATAGCTGGATACCTGGAACTGGAGCCGGAGGAGGTTTTTGCGATGATCGCCCGGTCTATCCAGTCAGAAAAAAAAGCATCCGGCGGCAAAAAGAAATGAGTTTAAATTAAAAAGATACTATTTCCTCTAATTTTATATTGTAATGAAGTATTCAATTATTAACGAAGGTGAAGATCTGGCATTTACCCGCCAGGAGCTGGATAAACGATATGTATCGTCAGAAGAGTATGAGAAGCTCGGTGACGTAAATGCTGATGATTGCCAGATTTACAAGCGTGGCGAGGTCTGGGTCGTGGAATATGATAACAAGGTGCTATATGACGAATGGCATAACAAGAACTATCCCTTTTTTGAAAACGCTTTTCACCTGATGAATGTTGAAGAAAGGGCCAGTTGGAAGACCGTTAATAACCTAACTGCTTTTCGTCAGGCTTTGAGGGAAGACGCGGTTAACGGGCGTGGCCTGGCGGATATGCTGGAGGAGCCCTTAACCGAGGAGGTCTTTAATAAATTCATGAAAATGTCCCGGGCGGCGGATCTTCTCCATCACGGTGATCACACATTTTAAGGTGGTTGTATAAAATTCACTTATTGTTTATGGTTTTGCATCCCCTTGAAAAATACCGGGCTATTCAGGCCGAACAGTTGGCGGCATTGCCCGAGCACCAGCGCCGGCAGATGGAACTTGCCTACTCTTTTGGAAACGCAGCTTACATTTATCATAGTCAGGCCCAGGATTATGAACCATCCGAGGTAGACTTCGAAGAATGGCTGGAGGGCTTATCGGAAACCATGCGGGCCAGCATGAAGAAAAAGGGGTTTCAGGCCTGCAAGACACATATTCCATTTACCCGGTACGTTCTGGAAAAGAACGACATCGGAATGGACCTTTTCGTTAAGAACCTGATGGGCGCGAAAGATTATGCAGAGTTTCATGAATTCTGCAACGAGAACAACCGTAATCCATGAATGGCACATCAGCTATTCCCTGCTCCACCTGCACATGGTTATGCAAGTAAATGGTACACTATTGATCATAGAGTGCCCTCTATTTGAGGTATTCTGGTGAACGGGCGCATCTAGCCGGGCGGTTTTTTTATTACATTTAATTTAAAAACCTGCCTGTCTGCATGGAGCAAGAAAAGGATAAGCGTTTTAAATTGGTCGGTGAAAAGATTAATTCGGGAAGAATCAAGCGATTCTCCGAAATCTTCAAACTTATTCCTAAGTCGCTCCTAGCTGCGACCTTAAGAAAGAATGCCTCAGCACTCGACATAAAACAAGGAGATCCCTATTTTTTTCGCGCCGGTGAAGTCATTGAAATTGCCGATCTCATGGGGGTTGAACCCTGCAAGCTATTTGCATTGATGGAAATTGAGATCAGGGACTTGAAGTCCAGGAGGCTACACACCAGCAGGCACAAAACCGGCCATACGCCCGCTTTCATGAAGAAGGCCAGTCAGGCGCAAAAGCTGTTGGCAACGAAAAAGTACAGCAAAACAGAGCTGGCTGCTAAAATGAATGTAAGCCGTAATCAACTCTATAAATACTTGAATTACAAAGGGGAAAAAGGATAATTATCGCCTATTTTTTTGTAATCTCTTTTTTTGTAGGTTAACATTTTGTTAACAGCATTTTACGCTGAATGCATTATAATTATTTGATTTGTAACCTCTTTTTTTGTAAGTTTACATTGTCATTCTTCCTGCCACCGCCACTTCTGAAGTAAATCCAGTTCCCCGTTTTTTCTTCACTTCAAATAGTACAGATATGGCAAGTCTGAAACTCAGGGCGATTAAGCCCCAACCTGCTTTCCGAAAGAACTCCGATTTTTCTCCTCAGGAAAACAATGCATTGCATGTGCTTGTTGAGTTCTTTAGCGCCAGGCAAATTTCCTCCATCCTGAAGCGTCCGATAAACCAGGTAAAGGAAAAAATTAAGAAGCTTACCGGCTTTGCTCAAACGCCCTTTGCCCGGGGCTGTAAAGTAGCGGATAAGGTACTGGCGATTAAGGAGCCCGGCAGGCGTGGAAGGAAAAGGAAGAAATGTATGGAACCCTCAGGATCTGTCCCGGCCACCCCCATCATGATGCCGATTACAGCGCCAACGCCCGCATCTACATCGCGAAGTGCGGACGGGAGGAAACGTAATCAGCAGCTTGCCACCCGTACCATTGACTATTCGAAGCTGGTGCCTTTGCAATTAAGGGATAAGCATAACACGATCCTTTACATCAACCCGGCGGCGGATGCCGACCAGGTCAAGAAGCAGTACCAGGGCCGGCATGAAGCTTTCCTGTTATCCCTGAAGCCTAAAAAGAAAACCATCCGAGTCAGCAACTTCAAGCCCACCAGTCCTACCCGGGCTTAAAGACAGGGCGCAGGCGGCTGCCAGGACGCCAAATGACCGGCAGCCGCCGCAATCGTTTTTTCTACGGTTGATTTGCGTGATCGAACCCGGGGATCTACTCCCTGATTGTTTTATCCTGTCACTGTTCTTCTCCGAATAACCCAAAATTTTTCATTATGGAAACAATGAGTGATGCAGCTATGGACTGCAACCAAAAAGGTGGACACGGAAGGAAGAAAGTGTTTTTCCCGAGGGCGCTGCTCCTGGCCCTGCGCTGCGAAAAAGCCAGTGTTCCGTTCCTACCGGTGCCGGGACTGCAGATTGCCCGCTTCTCGGTAGTTCCCGGCAGCGTCCTGGAAACCAGGGCGTTTACCGTCGGTCGCATTGTGCGCCTGGTGGAGCTCTGTGAGCGCCATTACCAGCTGCCGCCGGATATCCTGCTGGAATGCTATCAGTACCGCAAAGGCAAGCGATCCCGGTACGTAAATAAGGCAGTTCGGAAGTACGGGGAGGTTTGTCTCTCCGAGATTCGCCGGGCCATCGTGGTGCTTGTAGGCCGGGACACTCCCCTATCCGACCTCTGCCTGGGCAGGCTGATTGGCCTGAAGGACCACGTATCGGTTATCTGTACCCGCAAAACCGGGGAGTTCTACCTCGAAAAAGGCGATGAGAAGTTCCTGGCCTACTACACTCCGATTAAAAAGCTGGCCGAGAGCCTGGGGCTGGTTGCCAGCAATAAATAACCCAAAATCTTTTTTTATGCAAACGATTGCCGCAACTGCAGTAAGCAGGGAAAGAAGTAACTTCAGCCAAGGGCCGACTAGCCTATCTCCGCACGTTCTGCCCCTTCCCTACCGGTGCACTGTGGCCGGCGTTCCCTTCCTGAAGGCGCCGCTCCAGGGGCCCTCCTACCGGTGTAACCTGGAAGCAAGCTTTCTGTGGGAACTGGCCCGGGCTGAAGAGCGGGCAATGGGTGCATTTGCCGACTGAACTAAAAACCTTCAAAATGAACGGCATTGAAAATCAAGAACCACCACCGCTGCCGAAAGGTTTGCAGTGCCTGGGCAGCAAGGAGTCCGGGGCCCTGTTTTCCCCCTGCGGGAGTTACCGGTATGCCCTTTGGCGCACTTGGGACAGCTGCCTGCCCTGGTTGCTTTTTATCGGGCTGAATCCTTCAAAGGCAACGGAAGGCGAAGATGATCCTACCATAAGGAGGGTAATCGGTTTCGCCCAAAAATGGGGGTATGGCGGCGTGTATATGGCGAACATTTTTGCCTATGTCACTACGTACCCCCGGGATTTGCGCGCATGCCCAGACCCGGTAGGGCAAAATGACGGATGCCTGCAGTGGGCGGCTGCACAGTGCAAGGATGTCATTTTTGCCTGGGGTAAATTCCCGGGGGCAAAGGCACGGGCGCGTGAGGCAACCTCCTTGTTTCCCCATGCAAAGGCATTGGTCATCAATAAGGACGGCTCTCCCAGGCATCCTCTGTATGTTCCGGGAAATGTCGAGCCAGTTAGCTATTGCCAGGGCCGGGAACAGGGTAAGCCTGGTGCCGGTTCATAGGGTGACCAGGCGGGTTATCCTCGTCTGCCGAAAAGCAGCTTGAGGTGGCTGAAAATTTTCAGAAAAGCAGAATTTTCCGGACCTAACCGGTCCATGCTGAGAATGGTCATATAAACACAGGAACGGCATTTGATTAAAGAAAAATTAAAGGTGTTATGGATCGGCTTTCAAAAATATTGGTAGTGGCCGGAGCCATCTTGCTTCTCATTTTAAAAGTCATCTGGGGGCTGCTGCGTTTTTCCCTTTATATCGGTACCGCCATTTTAAGCCTATGTGCTTCCATGGCGATTGCCGGCGGGATGGCAGGCATGCTGGAGGAGCGGGAAAGGGAGTAAGGCAATAAAAAATCTTGCACCATGCAAATTATTCCTGCAAGCATCGAAGATGCGGTCGAAGACCTACTGGCATTTTATGGGCAGCAACTGCTGGAAAAGGCAGGACAGATGAGTGAAGGCGACTTCGTTGCCTTTGCCCATCCCGAGGCCGGCCGCTTCGTACGGGACAGCTGGGCGCTGTGGTGGCGCCCCGGTCACAACCACCCGCAATGGCCGGAAGAGGTCCCCCCGATTGTCCGGTTCTTTCAGGAGCGCGGCATTTCTTCTCCCGACGATATGAGCACTATTATCCTGACTTCCGTTTACCGCACCGTCCGAAAGGTGCCGGTGGACCTGGAGGGCCAGATCCTTGCCTGCCTGCAGTACTGGAAGGGAAAAAATTGACCTGTATTTCTTTACCCCTGCCCTTCGGAGCCCGGCAGGTTCAAGGCAATACCCAGGGCACTGTGCTCCCCCGTATCAATTATGAACACCCGGTAAGCCGGGAAGGACTCAATGAATTTCCTGGCATTTTATTAATAAATAAATCTATTGGGACATGGAAGTACAAATAGTTTATTCCCATGGACGGGGAAGCGGCGGCAAGCTTTATGCCTATGTAAGGCCCGCGAATGATTGCTTTAACCGTTCCCGGCGGGTAGGTGGTTTTACCGGAGCGGAGCTTGAAGGAGCTATACAAATGTGTATAGAAAAGTGGTTCACCCCTTGTAATTATTACCTTGTGGAGGGCTGCGTTATCGGTTCTAACAGCGAAAAAAATGCCCTTAAGGAATACTGGAAGGTGTGTGACCTGAAAGATATGAACCAGCCATTTGATGTCCAGCTGCTTCCTTCTGCGCAGGAATTGGAAAGAGAAAAATACGAAGCCCTTATGCAGCAGTATTCAGACCTAACTCTTCAGATAATTAAAGATGCCGTAAAAGGCGGGTCTACCCCGGGTCAGGTTGAGAAAATGTTTCAATTGGCGGTAGACCATACACCTGGCAGTAATCCTTCAATGCCCAAGGACGCGGCTGTTCTGGCAGTATATTTTTGGAAACAATGCCTGGAAAAACCGGCGCCGGACATTTCCATGGAGCAGCATGAGACCATTTCAGAAAGTAAATTTCGCGGAAGGAGCTTTTAACAGCACAGCGAGCCATCGTTGGAAGAGCAGCTGGGAAAAAACCTGAATTTTCTTATCAAAATTTAAATCATGACAACGACAAACCCTGGGCAAAAAATGGATGACATCATTCGGAACCTCCGCAGGGAGGAGCACGCGGCCGGCCATCCCTTCATGATCAACGACCCCAGCCTTCCCAAGGGCCAGTTTTACCACGAATACCCCGACGGACGGATCAGCATCGAGCACCAGGTAACGGAGGACGGCGGCAGCCGTTTTGAGGTGATCCGCTGGCTGGCCAGCACCGAAGCCGAGGCCGTTAAATCCAAATATGGCCTGCATGAATGAGCCAACCCTTTTTATCCTCTCTGGCCCTCCCGGCGCCGGCAAGACGACCCGCGGGGACAGCCTGCTCCCGGCGCATCTGCAAGGGCTCCATGTCTTCCACAGTGATGAATACTTGCTGGATCGGCAAGCCTTTTACGCTAACTGGCTGCCGGAAGGGACCTCGAAAGAAGCCGACCGGCTCGCCCGGGAGGACCTGGAAAACCATTTTCTGGACCTGCTCTCGGGAAGCCTGGAGAACCGGTGCCATTTCGCTTACGAAACGCAAATACGTAACCTTGATCAATGGCAAATTATGGCCTTCTTTCAGAAAGCCGGATTTTTGCTACAAATGGCTTATATCGGCCTGGATAACCCGCTAACGTCAGCCGTAAGGGTCCAAAAGCGAATCGAAAAGGGCGGACACCGGGAAGTCTCCCCTGAGCTGGCTATGGAATGTTACCATGCTAACCTGCTGATGCTCAACCAATATTTCTCTTTGTTCGATGAATTGCACCTTTATGATGGCACTGGCACATCCCTGCTTACACTGGCAAGTTTAAAGAAGGGTGCCGTGACCGAAGCACTTGCAGCAGAGCAGCAGCCAGACTGAAGTACGAAGTGGACCATATTTACCGGGAAGTTCAATTGTTTCACCAGTCCCGGATAGAGGAAAAACCGCAGGAATATGGGCTGAAACGCCGCCTGTAATAAGATAATCGATAAAAACTGCAAAACAATGAGCCGATACTATTTCTTTTCTGCCCCAGACAGGCCGGAAAATAAGCGCAGCAGCGTGATCGCATTTAACTTGGAGGCTTTCTTCCCGGTTAGGGAAGGGAGGCAAATCATCCGCTTTCAGAATTTCGACAAGGTGAAGGTATGGGTCCGGACAGACCTCCCAGGGCTCTATAATTTCTTCTTTCTTCATGGCGCAGAGATAAGTTGGGAGAATGACTACACTTCCTATGAAGAGCTAAAAGAATACCTGCAATGGCGAGGCGGTTTCATCTCCATTGATGAAAAGTCGTACCTGAGGCTGCGCCACCGGGCAGTCCGATTGATGTTCCGCCATTCAGGCTATTGGGGCACCGTTTCGGAGAGTGACCAGTTCTTCTACTCCCGGCTCGAAGCGGACTATTGCGATGTGCAGCTGACCCGGTTATCGCCCCTTCCCGGTGAAAAGGGAGCCGTCGTGTCGACAGAAGAGTTCTATATTGAGATGCCGGAACCCGATGAAAACGGGCGATTGGTACAGTTGTGCCGGTTTATGCTTTATTCCAACCCATCCGGAATAGACGACCCGCCCTGCGGATTGCACAGGTTCCAATCTATGGAGGAGGCAAAAAGGCGGCTGTTTCCGTACAGGGACTGTGTACCCGTAAACAAAAAGGATTATGAAGGCTTCCGGAACTTTTGCCGCTCTAAAATCTGGGAACATTATGAACTGGAGATTCCTTCACTGGATGATTGAGTTCAACTTTTATAGATACTTCTTTTTCCCTTTTATTTCCTTTTGTTTAAACTTAAATTGTTGCTCTGAGTTGTCGTGAGCAATGGACCAGTAGCGCAAAAGTTAATGCTTTTGCCTCTATTTTTACTGGCAGAGGATTCTTGGATGCTTACCTGAAAAGTAAAATTGACGGGCTTCAAAAGGCCCGGGAGCGGGACGGCCGGCTGAAATTTTGTTTTCTGCACCAAAGCCTGAAAAGCCGCGAGATCACCCTTGAGGAAGCTTCTTCCAAGATTTTCCGCCAGTACCGGGACGAAGTCCTAGCGGCAAATGCCCTTTTGTACAACTAACGCTTTTCTGGCGGCATATTGTTAAATTGCAACATGTATATGGTCGGCTTATTGCGGGATAGCCATCCGCGCATACTGATCAATGGAGTTCATTGTTCTACCCTGGCGTTTACTTAATAACCAGTACTCCTTCGTTGGGTTAGGCAAGATATTAGGTAAAAGTAAAGCGAAGAAGGCAAAGCTCAGGCACTCAATAAACATATGCGGGTAGGACCATACCCATCAACCTTTGTCACCGTCTGTCATTGTTTTGATCACTATTACCGAGACCTATTGATTCAAGCAATTCTTCGGTATTATGTGTATTTAAATATACTAGAAAGTTTGCATCAACAACAAACAGGTTATTATTCGAAAAGTCGAGGATGAGAGGCTGAAGCTTATGCTTGAATTGGACTGTTTGTACCCGCTCTAATGCAGATAGTAAGTTGTTTAATTGAAGAGTACTCTTTTTGGGGTGATTTGGGCGAATAATGTTAAACAGCTTCCCAGGAGTAACACCATTTCTCAAATCTTGAGTATCGCAATGGACAACTGCATAAATTATCCATTTATACATTTCCAACTCAGTTATACTAAGGCCTTCAGAAAATTTGACCATAAAGTTTCTATAGCGGGCGGCTTGATCGTCAGAAATCAGCTTTGCTATTTCTACTACTTCTTCTTCTGAACCAATTTGCGTATGATCATCTAATGTTCGCCAAACATTGTTCTTTTCACAAATTCTGTAACAAATCTCCTGAAGTAGGCCTACATTATCCTGTGAAATACTAATTATGCTTTCTTTTACTTTATCAGGAAAATCAATATTTAAAAGAGGCTCACCATTTTCAATTACTTTTCGGAGGTCTGGATCAGACCAAGCATCAACATTGATGTTTGTCACCCGCCCAGTTAAATCACCGTTATACATTATCAGCCTATTAGACTCCTGCCAGACACCAACAATTATAAAAACTAAATCTGAGGTTTCATGAAAAACTTTCAAGTCAAATGCAAATGATGATTGAACATCTTCATCCAAATAATGAAAGTCTTCTATTACGACATACTTTGAAAAACCTGCAGCTTTTAGTACTCGGACGATATCATTCGGATCATCAGCATCTATGTCTAACCTTTTATAGTTGGTTGTGTTTCCCTTTTCTTTTGAAAAGTCCCCTGTCGTATCGGCGCTTAGCTTTGTAAGAAATGGTATTTTACCCTCTCCTGAAATTTTTACAGTTAGCTTGTTTGTCCCTTTTGTAGTTATGCTTCTAGATACCTCATAATCAATACCTGCTTTCTTGAGAATCATCTCATATAGCATTAATCTGGTTGTATCCCTAGTGCATTGAATAACAATATATTCTTCCTCTTTTAATACACTTTTCCTTAAACTGGTTTTTCCTTGTTTTGAGCCTCCATGAAGGATAATGTGCTTTTCACGGGTTAGATCATTAACAAATCGGTTATCAACGTCATTCCTTTCTTGATAAGTCAGTGGAATGTTTCGAGAGTTTCCGTACACATCACTTAATTTATTTATTTTCTCAGCCATTTTAGTTTATTTTATTCTGCACAAGACAATTAATTTATTCCGCGCCAATTTAAGCGAATTTGAGTAATTTGATGTGACCTCACCCCATATTGGTGGCGGCTTGCCAGACGGATGCAAACGGATATGTCTTTTCCTCCGAAACCATTTTTTCCCTTTACTTTCCTTTTTCTGCTTAGACCTTGGGCCCTTTTAGGTTTTTTTGCGCTGTTGAGAGGGTAAAACCGTATTTTTTCTGAATTGATCTATTTCTGCAGGGTTTGCCCTCGCCGTTCCATCAGGATTTCCACCTTCAGCACCCTTGCTTTAAAGGCCAGCTGCTCCTCCTCCGTCCACACGCGGTCTCTTTCCCGCAGTTATTCCCGGACAGGATCTTCCGGGCCGTCCGTCACTAAAAATAGCTCTTCCCCACTCTGTCCCGGCCTAGTGATCCGCCGGCCGTATATCGAAATCCGGTCGTACAGCTTTGCCTGCTGTATTTCCCGCAGGGCCCGGGCAGTGCCTGGTACCGGAGAGCGTGCTCCGCTTTTGACACGATCCTGCCGATCCCTTCCCGGCGCCGCATGTCCTCCAGTCGCTCATAGGCTCCCAGGAGCGAAAGGAAGCCGTTTACGGCCATTAGTTTGAGTTCCACCAGGTAACCATGTCTTTTGATGGCGGCAATGGTCTGATTGACCCCGGGACCGTTCTGTAGTGTGGTTTCCAGCAGATAGTGCAGCTGGCGCTCCCGGCAGTATTTCTGGAGGCCCAGCGTCCAGGCGTGCGCGTACGGGCCGGTTATGGCCGGGTATTCGTTTTCGTATTTGACTTTTATCATGTCCGCTTTAGAGTGAAAATCCCTGCAATTATCCGAATTGCAAACGACAGCGTTGAAGGCCAGTTTTTCTTATGAAAGGATCTGGATAGCCGTTTTCCCGGCCCCTGGCTGGCCGCAAAGCAGGATGGCCCTGGATGGTCCACCGGCAACTTTCCTTCGGTGTAGAAGGCTATTATCTGCCTCTGGGCGGCTTCTATTTCCCCGGGCGTCAGTTTAAACCGCTCCTTCAGGTCCTCTATGGATTCTGGCATATCCTACTGCTTTTCAAGAGCTGCTAAGTTTACCGCTTTGATCACGGGTCCAAAATGGGCGATGATGCGGTTCATGGATTCGATGCTCTTGAAGGTATTGGGGTTCCGGAGAAGCATGTTGATTTCCTGTGCCTTGTAGCGCAGGGCGGTAAGGCTGGTTTCATCCGGAGTGCCGGAGCATTCTTCTTTTATCATTTCCCGGCCGTAATGCGCAAGCAGACTGTTCAGAATGGAATTGGACGATTCCCGGAGGGAGAACCAGTTCAGGCCTGTGGCGCCGGCCGGGGTGGGTTCAATGTCGTATTGGTGCACCAGGTTTAGCCAGTCCATGTAGCTCATCTTTACCCACAAAGGAAAGCCATCATTATCTTTTACAATTTCAATATCCATAGCACGGACAAATTTACAAATTTTGCCCGGCCAGGTCTTTGCGGAAAAAGATTAAAAACAGTGCGTTATGATTGTTGCCTTCTTGCCTTTTATTTTACTGCTGGTTGGTGGCGCGGGGAGCTATGTCATTGATCGGCATTTAAAGAATAACTTTCTGAGCCGGTTTGCCTTTAACCTGATCTGTGCCCTTTCCTTTTTTCTGCATCTGGCCGGTGGGGTGCTGGCCCTTATTTATCTGACTGTTCGGTAGTTTATTGTAGAACCTGCCTTCTTGAAATATTCCCTGTACAGGTTTTAAAAACATCTAGAAGTCTCTTTACTGCGGGTTCATATTTTATATGTGCCTGTATTTCAATTATTTTTAATCACTACATGTATATTATTCTACAGCTGTATATCAATACGGAAATACATCTATATAAATGTAGAGGGCTGTGTTGGGATTCGCTGACGGTCTTTCCCAGCCGGGCACCGGGTGTGGGAATAAACTGGAAATAACTTCTCTTCTCCTGAAGCGGCAGGTAACAGTAAGCAAACGAGCAACAGCATGTTGCCGGGCAGTTTGATGGGTGATACCCGCAGGGGTGTTTCGTTGTGTCCACTAAATATAAAGTTTCACCGGCTGGAGAGGTAATCGACCCTCTCTTCTTTCCATGGGGCCCGTAAGTATTTGTTTTCTACCCGTGGAACGTTAAGGGGAAGGCTGCTGACTGGGCTCTTTTGTTTCGGCGGGGGCGAACACCAGGTTTCCCTTCCCGCCTTCCCGCCCGCTCGGAGGCACGGTATGGCGAAAAGCCCGGGTTTGGTAAGGATGCAGCAGGCATTCCGTGCGTAGGCACAGCCTGGGATGGGTGGCGTGATACCGGAAGCCACTGAGATGTGACGGGCAACATAAGCCGACTGATCAAAAGCGTGCAGGTACACTTTAAGGGCCTGTGCCGAGAAAACAGGAAAAGGAGTGGTCTTTTGAGGTTGATCCTCCGGCATATGGATCGTTTTCCAGATAGGGGAACGAAGACTCCAGGGTAACATCCACCTGCCTTGCCGTTCCCGATCTCCGGACGGCCACCCCAGTGAACAGAGGAATAGAACAGCCCCGAACGCTGCAGGCAGCAAAAAGAGGATGTTTCGAAGTGAAACTGTTCCATGTGGAAACAGTTCCACCGCAAAGCTCTCCCGTTTACAAGACTTTTGGCCTGTTGAGGGCTTGCCTTTCCTTTTACCTTTCCCTTTCCTTATTTTTTCCTTTATTGCCTGCAATTTTTGAGGGACCGGTTAGGGGGCCGGACGCCTCGCTTTACTCTTCCTCGGCGCCGCATCTTCCCTCCCCTATTGACGGCCTTGGCTGTTGCCACGGGAAGGTAAACCAAAGAGAAAGTAGCGGCCGGCTCGCTCTTAAAGAAGCGCGGAAAAGGCAAAGGCTATAAATAGGTTCCTCCCTTAGGAAAAATAAAAGGGAAAAGACACCGGTGCCACTATCACCAGAAGGCTGGACGCAAGGAGCCTGCCCAGAACCTTCCGGCATTTCAAAACCTGGTCTCACGACTTCCCCCTGTTACGGAGCGATGGAACGGCTACCGGCAAAACGCCTTCCGGAATAGGTACCGGAACAAGTTGAAGTTTATAATCGGAGCCCGGGAGGAGATGAGAAAAGGCAAGAACAATCAAGGGCAGAAAGTTGGGGATAAGGGAAGCTGGTTCCAACATATGTAAGTTGCTATTGGGGTAATATAAATAATACTAGTAAGCTGGACCTATCCAATAAACAGTATAAAACCAGTAAATCATATTACTGAGTAATTTGCCCTTCCTCCAGGCATGTTAATTGTATGAATGCCTTGGGCCGATGGCGGCCAGTTTTATTTGGAGTTGCTCCTATTTTCACGAAACGAAATAAGCTGCATAAACTTAGTAAGGCGAAAATTCAGGAAACCTAGTAATTCCCCGAGACATAATATGTTTTATAAACTACGTAAACTGAAAAACACTAGTAACACCAATAAATACAGTAAGTTTATAAAACTAATATTATTAAGTTTTATTTGTAATAACAGTAAACAATCTTATGCACTTTTATTTGTAGATGCCTGGTAAAGCTCTGCCGTTAGTTGAAGAGGTTCCGCCTGCATTAACTGCCGCTAGATGGTAGGCCTAGAAGGAAAGACCATTTTATTGCTCCCTTGCCGGGTATCGGCTAAATAGCTGGAGGCTAAGGAAGAGGAAGCGGCCATAACATGGCCCCTGGTTGATCCTCTAAATTAAGATTTACCGAAGAGGTCGGTTTACCGGGTAATCCGAATAAACCAATATCAGGGGGGCCACTTAGGTTCTGGCATCAGCTTCCGGCATTTATTTTTCATTTATTCGCACTGCGGTACAGGAAGGACATCCAATTAGCGGTCAGCTGATGTCATCGTTTGGAACTGTATTTTTTGCAGCTGCCCAAAGTGTCCCCAGAAGATACTCCCGTACAATGACCGCAGCTTGCAGAAGGACCGGGCACGCCAAAGCGCGCGCTTTAAAGTTGTGAATGAACTTACTGAATTTATTAATATTACTAATAATCTTTGTAAACAAAGGTTATTAGGTTGTTTAGTTTTCTGGTTTACTGTAAAAGAGAACGTTCTTCTTTTACTGAAACGTTGAAAAATGCGGGGATACTGATTATGGCTACCATTGCGATCGTAGATGATTTTGATTTATTCCGGGAAGCCTTTACCGGGTTCCTTCAAAGCGCGGGACACGAGGTGGTATGGAGCTCCGGCAGCGGAAAGGCGTTTATCCTGCAACTGCAAGCCACGGCCCTGCCCCAGATCGTTCTGCTGGACAGCGAGCTCTGCGAAAAAGAGGAATATGAAACGGCCCGGTGGCTACAGGAGCATCTTCCCCAAACCAAAGTGCTGGTACTGGCGGTAACGGGCGAGGAAGAGGACCTCATTATCCGGATGCTGAAAAATGGCTCCAGGGGCTTTCTATTGAAGACCACTACCCTCGAAGAACTGAAGGCTGCCCTGAAGACGCTGATGAAAAAAGGATTTTATGCTCCTTTGATCAACATGGAGGCCTGTCTTTTCCCTACGGTCCGGTTCCGGGACACCATCCGCTCCTTTAAGAAGAAATGCGAAGAGGGGACCGGAAGGTCATCCCCCGATAATCCACAGTAATAACGACCCGAAACTTTCTGGCTTGGGTGAGGTACACGCTATTGAGGGAACCCCCGCTAAGGAATTGCTCCTTTTGATGCCCCCCTCCTGTGGCCTGATTTGCCGGAGGATCCCGAAAAGTATGTTAGCCCGGGTTACTGAGACAACCAGGTAACCCTCGTAAGACCAAATGAGTCAATAAGTAAGTAACCTTGGTAAACAAATAAAACCAATGGTTCCTTGTGAAAGTAGCAAAAGTATGACCTTAGCTTGTTATAAGGGTATGAAGCAACCCGTCTGGTTCGTTCCCCGGATCCGGAACCTTCAATAATGAAAAGGGGTATTGGCAGTGCGTATCCTAAGCGCCGGTTTTGAGGAAAATGTAAAAAATGAGCTTTTCCCGGGGCCGGGCACCTAAAGGCCGATCTGGTAAAAAGAGTATAAACAGTACTTCCCGTTTTACCGCCATTCCGGTAGTGTATGCAAAAGACTTTCCGTCCCTGGCTGCTAAGAGCGCATTCCTGACTGGCGGGGTTATTTTGTTTCTCCTGGCTCCCAAGTAAGTTGGTAAACAAATATTACCCGGATTGTTTCCCCTATATCGGGGCACCGATTTTTATGATGCGCAACTATCAGCCGGCCGGCTGCCACATTTTTTGTGCCCGGATTCATCGTCCCGCCGGGATGATAGCCGTTTGCGGAAAATGGGTTCCGAACCGCAGGCCTAAAACCGGACGCGCCGGGGCATATCCTGAAACTATGGGTTTGAAGGCCGGAATAACGCCGGGTGAAGGGCCCGGATGGTGGCGGGCAGGGCCGGAGCTGTTTTGGGGCAAAGTACCTCCAACAGACTTTCCCCTGTGCTGCCGGCCCAGGGGCGACCGGCTAAGGCGACGGCCGGATGGAGGCCGGCGCGGGCGCTCTCTATCCTGGTCAGGGAAAGAAGCCGGAGGTTCCAACTGCTTCAGGTCCTCAGGCAGCAGGTCATCGGCAGATGGGGACCCTTGGTGGCGCCGTCAAACTTACCGGGTTTATGGGGTTTTACGGTAAACCAGTAAACAAGTATTACCTCTATTAACGGGTTTATTCAGGAAACCGGGTTTTTATTTGGTGGGTTCCCATTAATATATGACCTTATTTTCCGGAATTCGATTTTCGCCATAGGGAAAAATCTGCCGCCTGCCGGTTGGGCCACCTGCAAAAGTCCGGCATTTCTACCCGGTGGTTGTTTCCAGGCAGCCCGGGAAAAGGGTATCCTTGATATTTGCCCCTTACCCGGCGTTCTCCCCGGGCTGCCCGGCTGGTTTTCCTTACATTTAGCTACAAAAGCCCACCTGCATGACCGCGGATCCCTTCCAGAACTTTCGCCTTGTTAAACGGCTCAATGACACCTACCGGCACCAGTTGGCGGGGCATCCGGCGCGCTTCCGGGCCTCCCTAGGCTCCATATCCTTTGTTTCCCATCATCCGCATACCTCCCAGCTGGGTTTTAAATGCCGTTACAATGAGTTACTTCAGGACCCGGTAGACATGGAAGCCTACCTTAATCGACTTTGCAATATGAAACCGCCCGGAAGACCCACGCCAGAAAAGGACCTGCAGTCCTGGATCCTGCAGTACGCCCTGCGCCAGGGTGGCCTTCCCTTTGACCCCGATATCATGTTGTTTACCGATGAGTTCGCAAGGGAGGATGCGACCGGGAAACTGGTCGCCGACATCCTGGGGTTTAATTCCAGGACCGGAACCCTCGTAGTTATCGAACTTAAAACGGTCCGAGCACTCCGGGAACTGACCCGCCAGCTGGATGGTTGCGCCGCCTGGATGGAGGGGGACAGGGACTTCTACCGTGCATTGCTCCTCACCCATAGTTTTAGTTGGGAGGCCCCCTACCGGATAGAAAAAGTTGCCGTTTGGCCTTCAGCGGGCACCAGCTGTCCAAAGCGGTTCCCAGCCGGCATCCGGGAATTCTGCTACCAGCAGCATGAAGGCTGGTTCCAGAAAGACCGGGATGGCTATGTATTTACCGAGGTCCGGTAAAAGCAAACGCCTTACTTTGGTTACCGTATTATTAGGTAAACAAAGTAGGAGCTTGTTATTGTTCTTATCAGGGTTGGAGGCTCAACCTGTAACGCGAGTCGGGGCTGTAGACGTCCCGCAAAAGCGTCAGCGGAGAAGGGGTATTCGCACATAAAGGTTCCAAAAAGTAAAGGGAAAAAGAATGCTGCGAGCCGTTATAGTCGCTTCCCCGAAGAAGGACTCCACCTGCTGGTCCAGGGAGGGGGCCCGCTTCGGTTCCGTCTTTTGCCTTCAGGCGCTCTGCCGGTTGCGGGCAATTGCGTGCTCCGGCTTTATGCCGGTCTCCGGGGTTTATGCTCAGCGAATACCTTAACCGGTATCTTTAGTAATCTTTGCTTTCCGGATAAACCGGTAAACAAAGCTTACCTGTATTATTGTCTTCTGCAACAAGTACACATTGGGCTCCAGACCGTATTCGTATTCAATAGGTTGAAGGGAAGGGTTATGGGGGGCGGCCCTAAGGTAGAACAGGGAAAAGCTCCGTTTGTATGCCCGGTAGCTGCCTTGTATCGTTCGTGGCGGCCCCTTTAATTAGTCCCATTCCAGGGGAAGAAATGAAGCACCTGAAAATGAATAATATTAAAGCGGCCTCCCCCGGCCGGGTGAGGGGAAAGGGGGCCGGTACCTATAAGGCGGCTTATTCCTACATCGGGGTTGCCGGATGATTACCTGCAGGAAATCCCGGTGCGCCTTGAAAAGACCCGGAACGCCGAAAAGTCCCCGAACCCTGCTTTTGTCAGTAAACACCGGGTTGACATGCGATAAGATACATTATGAACGTGCCGCAGGTCCGGGGGACCGATCCGGATTCACCATGAACGGGCTGTGCTGCCGGCTTCTTTTTTTCCGGTCCTTCTTAGCCTGGAACAGGGGGACGTCCTGTTCTGCTGTTCGTTTTGACAGTTAGCTCCCTGTGTGCCTTATAACTGGTAGCCGCGGTAAGATAAATTACTTTGTTTACCGGCTTACCCGTTAACCCGAATAAGCTGATAAACCCTTATTACAAATGTTCGTGATGGCTGATGTCCCATAACTTGACTTTCCAGGGAAGGACGACAGGTGGTTTTTCAGCTGCAGCCAAAGGAAAATTACCGGACGTTTATACAAGTCGGTGTAACCCTTCCGCAAAACACTCCCCTAACATGTACCTTTATTTATGACCTCTACGCTGGCATCCGACGACATAGAGCAGTTTTATATACGTCTTTATTTTGATATTTCAAAAGGGTACTTTCATGCAGCCATGCAGCGGGCGTACCGGGATTTTAACCGGACCATAGAAAACATTCCGCCCGATCAGGAAAAGCGCAGCCAATGGCGCCATGAATTATATGGCGTTTTGCGGTCCCAGGTGGATGGGTTACTGGGCGCTACCTTAGCGGGGCAGCAGGAATTTGACCGGTGGCACGAGCAGACCTGTGGTTTGCTCAGGGAAAACAGCGGCGGCATACTGACCGTCGGCCAAGCGCAGAAGTGGATCAACATGACCCTGAAGTACCTGTACGCTTTTGGGGAAATGCGGATCAGCGGCATTTCAAAAAATTATCATTTCTTCCATATCCCTGTTGACAATATCATCCAGAACGTTCTTCAGAGGGAGTTCGGAGTAAAACGCCTGCCCTATGCCTGGAGCCGGATAAAGGATTATTCTACCTACTATGAATACCAGACAAGGGTCCGGGCGGCTTTCAAAGGCAAAATTGTGATGGACGAAGAGTTCAAACTGTTCAACCGAAATTTTTTATAGCGGTGCACAGTCCGATATAATAAACAGTAAACAAAGATTACTTTAGAAACAGGATAATTCGGGTTATTTATATTATTTTGTCCTTTAACCGTTTAGTTGCATAATATCATGTATATTAGTTATATATGGCTTAGTTGTCTTTTAAGACGTTAGAAAGACTATGAAAAGGAAAATGAAAATAACAGCTAAGGTGCATGTGATAATAACAATAGCTTCTCCTGTATCATACCTGGCCTTTACAATTCTTCCATTATATACCTTTATCCACTTGATATCAGACTTCTGATTTGTTCCTCTATAAATTCCATTTTCGATAGAGTTGACAGGTCTTTTTACAAAGTCTCCAGTTTGAACTTCTGCAGCCCTCCAGTTCTTCTCGATGATCAGGTTGCCTTTATCTGTGGCAAACATAATTTTGTTAAAGACCCGGGTGATTTTTCCATTTTGAATATCAAAAAACACGTTGTTCCGGTCGCTTGACTCAAAAGTTCCGTTCACAGGCCTATTTTCTTCATTGTCCAATACGGTTGTTCCTACGCTTAACCCTTGATCAATATTATACTCCAGCAATGCTCCTTTTACGGGTAAAGGGCGAAGGTTCCTGTTTTCCGGAAGCAGGCTGCGCAGGTACCGCTTTACGTCCAGATCCGGCACAATCCGCTGGTTGACCAACATCCAGGGCTCTTCCTGAAAACCATCCTTTTTCAGGATGCACACGCCGGTTGCAAAAAAAGCGTGGTTCAGCAGCAGTAAATCGGTCTGCCGGTCGATCACCAGACTTCGGGCGGCCGGGATATAGCGCCAGTTGCCATACCGCACATTGCCGTTGAGGGACATGATCAGCTTGCCATCCCGTTCGAAAATGTACTGCTGTTTGTTCCCTCCCTCATCCACCAAGACCCAAGGCTGGTCAATGAGCAGTTCTTTATTGTCAAGCGTTTGGCTATATTGTTGAAGCCGGGGAAGAAGGTTTTGAAGATAGGTCTGCATGCCAGTTTGGTTGATTGGGTAAAGATATAATATAGAGGCTGTTTAATGGAGAGGGCGCACTTGTACTATGTGGTAGCTTTTTTGATTTTATCTTCCGGGAAGCCCGGTAAACCGGTAAGCCCAGCTTTTTGGGTAAGCTTGATAAACTTGCTTACTCTGTTTACTCAAGCGTACGGCCTTGCCTTCTTTTTTTTTGCCACCTCGTCAAGAGAAAAGCAAAATTAGCAGGCTCTTTATTCTCTGATGTTATTTTCTTTACTTTGAAAGATAAAAAGAAAAATTATCAATTTTGCTTTTTTCAATAGAAGATCTTATTTTTGCATTATCAATAGCGCTAAAAACTATTGTCTCTTTTATGAAAAAGGAATTTGTCGATTTTCTATTGGGCATGATCATGACAGGAGTGGAAAAACACATTGACCTGATGCGGACGGAATTCATTGAAAAGGTGGAAGACTTCCAGGCGGCTTCCAAAACCACCATGGTCGATGACGCAGGGACTTTTTTTGACGACAATCTTAAAAAGGTGCTGACCCAAATGCTCACCAAAAAGTCCACCCGGGACCTGAGTATTTTCAAGGTCCGTGACCTCCGGGGGGGAAAGGGGCCTACCGCCCTGAACCTGGTCCGGGTCTGGCTGCAGGACCATCCCGGGGCCACCTATGACCAGGCAAAGAAGGTGTTCCGCGATGAAATCCTCAAAACCTCGAACCTCCACTTCCTTGCAAAGGCCGAGTCGATTTCCGAAAAAAGGGACATGCGCTATTTTAAGGAGGTTCTCCAGACGGCGGACGGGGTGAAGTTCCGCGTTTCCAACCAATGGGGCATCGGGAATTTCCCCTTATTGCAACAGGAAGCGGAAAAGCTGGGCTATCCCCTGACCAAGGTGGAAGACTGACGGCCGCAGGCTTTTATACCCAGACCCGCGGGCGGCCCTTTCCGGTCGTCTGCGGCTATCCGCCGCGGATCGAGGGGCCAGATGCTCGCGGCCAAGGCAAACCCCTTATCTTCAGAAACTTTCCTTCCATATGATGATACAACTGGTGCCAACCGACTTTGATTTTGCTTTCTGGGACCCGGTACAGTGCCCCTTGGCCCGGGCCCTTTACCGGAGGGGATACTGCGATATCTGCGCCGGCACCACGGAAGCCACCCTCGAAACCGACTTTGGCAGGGCGAAGCTCTGGGAAAGCGGCGTTTTCCTGAATAGCGAAAAAATCGACCACCCGGCCTTTGGATTCGGCCCCGTTGAGGACGGCCAAATCCGCCGTGCTTTTGCAGGGGATCCCCGCACCCTTGCGGGCTTTTCCCTAGTATGGCTGAGTTAGCTGTGTTCCTTCTTATAGAGGAGCTCTTTCCTTTTTCTCAAATCTGTAAACCCACCTCTATGCCACCGCTTTCTTCCTTCTTTAATTTCTGGGATAACTTTGCCGGCCAATGGCTGCAGCAAGGCCCTGGGTGCATCCCTTCCTCCTTTACCCCCAGCTTTTCCTGGCCCGGGGCGCAGATCCTGAATTCAAAGGATCCTTCCGATCTGTCCAGCCTTTATTTGCCCGAGCCTTACTGGGGTTGGACGCCCCATTCGTCCTTGCCCCTGGAAATGGTCGTGATGAATTATAACCCTGGTGCAGGCC
Organism: Huijunlia imazamoxiresistens; assembly: GCF_037132455.1. Classification (NCBI taxonomy): domain Bacteria; kingdom Pseudomonadati; phylum Bacteroidota; class Chitinophagia; order Chitinophagales; family Chitinophagaceae; genus Huijunlia; species Huijunlia imazamoxiresistens. The sequence continues at coordinate 72,608 of NZ_JBBBEI010000023.1, forward strand.
TCCCGGCCCAGCACATTCAGCAGGCCGGACCCGCCCTGCGCCAGCGCTCCTAGAGCGGTTTTGTTTCGGCGCAGGTTCGTAATTACGAAGGGGGCCGGAAACCCACGCTCTGGTACACCTGCCGCTGGCATCAATCCAATCGGGCCCGAAAAATTGCCGAAGCCCTGAAAAGCAAGGGTTATGAATCATCCGTTACCTTTTCGCAGTACCTGGGCATTGACATGGTCCCCTGGCATACCCTAAACATCCAGGAACTGGTACGGGCCGGTTATTTTGCAGCCAATACCCAGGCAATCGATGCGTATTCCCTGGAGTTTGCCATTGAGACGGCACATACCATCGCCAACCCCTTTTTAAGGGATAAGATCATCCTGCGCACTTCCTACACCAATTTCGGGCGGTATTTTATTCACCGGAAATGGGCGTTCAGCAACCCCATGCTGCCCCAGCCGGTCGGACCAATCACCTACTTCTGCCACAGGATCGTTCTGGACAACCCTTACCGGACAGAACTGCTGTATATGTGGGGGGACAAAAGCCGGAACGACCTGCCACCCGCGCGTGTTATCGCAGGTTTTCTTTAGGCAGTCTGCTGGGAGGCAGGGGCACGCCGGGATCGAGGGATCCTTTATCGGATACACGCTTCTTCAGGCCGCCCAAATCCTTTACCTTGTTTACCTGGTTATTGCATTTACCCGGTAAACAAATAAAACCCGAGTTATTTATATTGTTTAGATTACTGACTTACCGGTATATCTGATATGTTATTGAAAATCAATAAGGAACTGGTCCTAAATTCAGGCGATACATCTGGGCGTGGGCAAAGAGCGGCCTGCAACAACGTAGAACGGGATTCAAAAAAAGGAAAATAAACTCCCCTTCCGCCTGTTGAATGACCCGCTGGTTTCCAGCGAAGAGGTGGAGGGCGGGCTTGCCTGCAATTGCCGCTGCCCGGGTTGAGGGGCGCAGCTGGTCTGCCCGAAAAGATAGCCGGAAGATAGTATCATTTCGCTCCTTACAATGCCCCGTGCGCCCCAAGGGGATGAAGACCGGTACCGGTTTTCCGGCCCCGGGCCCCGCGGCTATTTTTTCGCGCAGGGAAAGTTCAGCGTATTTTTTTGCGAGAAGGAAGAAAGGTACTTCTACTAGTTTAACAAAGCCTACCCTTTTTACCAGGCTCAAGGGGCGGCCTCCCTTTGGAATATGCATCAGTACACAGTGCTTATCGAAAGCAAAGTATTGAAATAGCAGGAGTGGCAACAATGGCTTTTATCCCGTTCGTGCCTGCTTGCTTCCCAGGCCGGATGTGAAGGCCACCCTGCTGCTTTGGGTTCCCATATCCGCCCTTTATTGCTCTTCTAACGTTGTTTACCCGATCTTCCTTGTTTGCTGGTAAACAAAGGCAACTGTTATTATTCGCATGATGGTTTGGTCAAGAACCTGTTGTCCTTTACGGTTATTTCAGTGGTGCTGCCCTTTCTTTTTAGGTTTAAATGAATTTCGGGTAAGCAGCTGGAGCCTGTGGCCAGCCGGCATCCATCCTATTCAGGTATCAGGTATATGTGATGCTGCAGACCCGGGCGGGTCTTTTTTTGATGGGACGGCGCGGCCTGCCGGAAAACCGGCCCTTCACTGCATGAATTACTAAGGTTCCCACCAAACCGGCTGTTCCCTAGATGGAAGATCCTTATTACATTGTAATTTAAGTTCCTTTATACTGATCATTTAGCGGATTGACCGCTTGATAAACGGAGTTCAATTTCTTCCTTGCGGTCTGTATCGAAAACTGCCAATTGATTTTGATCCTCTTTTTATTTCGTTCTTTGACAATACCTCCAACCTCTTTGATCAACCGTTCCTGCGTTGGTATGCGCCTGTTTAGGCATTGCTTCACAAGTGCTGAGAACTCTATTTCAATCATGTTCAGCCAACTGGCCGATTTGGGCGTGTAATAGAATTCAAAGCGCTGCGCCAGGGCAAATGCTTCCGCAGCAGGAAGGTGCTCATAGAAAGAACTGGCATTGTGCGTATTGAGATTATCCTGCACCAAACGGATCTTCACCGCCTTTGGGTATGCCTTTGCCAAGGCTTTTAAGAAAAGAGCATATTCCTTTTTAGTGCGCCTTTCATAAACTGCAGCCTTGCGCTTACCAGTCAAGGGTTCAATAGCAGCCAGCAGGGCGCAGGAACCATTCTTTTCGTAGGTGTAGTGTTCCCGCTTGACTCTACCAGTCTGCATGGAAATCGGCTCTACTTCATCACCTATAAGAAAGCAGGGGCGCTCGTCGAAGCAGACCACCGGATAGCGTTCATCATAGGGCTGGGCGTAAAGCCAAAGTACCTTCTCCATACCGGCCAGAAAAGCTGCATCTACTTTCTGTATTAGCCCCCTAAAAGGCTGGACTGAAATGGGAAATCATTTTAGAACAACTTAAATTAGGGTTATGGCAACAGAACGCAGAAAATGGTCGGAAGCTCAGAAGCTTCAGATCCTTGAAGAAGCCCAGCAAAACGGGTTAACCGAGACGCTGCGCAAGTACACGCTTTCTCAATCCCTGTTTCACCGCTGGCGCCGCGCCTACACTGGCGAAGGCATGGATGGGCTCAGGCCTCATTATCATACCGTGGATCCGGAAGTAAAGCGGCTCCGCCAGGAAAATGACCGGCTCAAGAAAATCATTGCCAAGCAGGCTTTGGAAATTGATTTTAAAGACGAGCTGCTAAAAAAAAGCCCTTAACTGCCGAGCAGAAGCGCCACTGCGTTCAGCTCTTTGAAAACCGGGCAAAGACCTGCTGGCTGCTGCGATGGAGCGGGCTTTCCCACAGCACCTATTACTATCACCCGCTCAGCGGCAAAAGAGGCCGAAAGCCCTCTACCCATACTGCACTTAGCGATGGGTGGATCATCAGCAATGAAAGTGTGGTGATCTGCATCCGTTTTGTGCTTTCCGAAGAGTTCATGCTCTTTACCGGATACATCAAAATCACCAGGGATTTGCACTCCTATGGCTTTCAGATCAACAAAAAGAAGGTGTACCGGCTGATGAAGCAGTATCGTCTGCTCTGTGGTGCGGTGATCCGCAGCAGTGGCGAAAAGCGCCAGTTCGTGAAATTTAGGGTACAGGAGCCTGTACGGCCCATGGAGCAGTTGTGCATGGACATCAAGTACGTCTACATTCAGGGAGAAAAAAGAAATGCCCTGTTGCTGACCATCCTGGATGTGTACAGCCGCAGCATTGTGGCGCAGGTACTATGGTGGCGCATCCGAAAGGAGCAGGTCATCTGGCTGCTGCACAAAATGCTGCAGCAGTACAGCACCAAAGGAATTACGCTGCGAAATGACAATGGCGCACAGTTCATTGCAACGGCCGTGCGGGAATATGCCCGGGAACAGCACATTACCCAGGAGTTTACGCATGTGGCCACCCCGGAGGAGAACTGCTTCATTGAGGCGTACCACAGCATTCTGGAAAAGCAGTTGTTACAAACCACCGAGTTTGAGGATATTGAACAGGCCATTGCTGTTTTCAACCGCTGGCGCACCTTCTACAACGAGCGCAGAAGGCATGGCAGCCTGGGCCAGCAATCACCCAAAGAGGTGTGGACCGCATATGAAAATGCTAACTTTACCCAGTCAGGTGAAGCGGACGTGGGCTCTGCTGGGGAGCAACCCACCAGGAATAACCTGACGGACGGAGAAGATCCAAAAGAAGGAGTGGAAAAGCTCCTTCTTTCCCCCTGAACTTCTTTGTCCCTCATGCCTCAAAAAACCCAAAACAGACTAGCTGTTTTACAGAAACTGTCCAATTTTTAAGGGGTTAATACACTTTCGAGATGCACCAGCTGCGTTTGAGGTGCGGCTTGAGGTCATTTTTTTTAAGATTTTGCCGACATGGTTATGTGAAACGTGTTCACAATAACCAAGTTCAACGACCTTGTCCGCCAATAACCGAAGGCTCCACTTGCTGTGCCCGTCAGGAGTGTCCGAGCAGGCCAGGGCTGTTATCCTTGCCCTTTGGGTGCCATCTATCTCAACAGGCCGGCCGGAGCGCGGTTTGTCCTGAAGCATTTGCAGGCCTTCCTTTTTATAGGCTTCGCACCAATGCGAAACGCTTTGGTAGCAAACGCTGAGAGTGGCCGCCACCTCGCTGTAGGTCTTGCCCCGGTGTACTTCCAGCAAAGCGGTTGCTCTTTTGAACATCTTGGCTTTCAAAGAACCTTTTGACAGCAGCCCGAGCAGATTAGACTCGTCGGCTGATTTTAAGGCAAATTGTTCACTTTTCATAAACCACTGTTTCAGAACAGTAAGTTACGAATATTATTTAACTTTAATTACAATGTACTTATGCTTATTTGGAAAACCTATTCTTGAAGTAAACAAAATAATGTTAGTAAAACAAAGTTACGCGGTTGCGCGGTAAGTTTAGATTATCAATAGTATTTGTTTAGTTGGGTTACTTTGTCTTCCCAGGCTTCCCAACCTTTCCATGGTTGGTGAGGGAAAGGGAGGCTGCCTTCTCCCCGGTCCAACAGGTTTACGGATTATGGTTGACCCTCCAAGAGTTCTTTGTTCGCTAAAGGTGCCGCACCCCGCCTTTCTACCGGTTTCCAAAAGGACAACGGCCGGCGCCTCGCTTTTCGGGTATCCGAAGCCTTAGTGGGTTGCGTCCGAGCTATCCGCTCCATGAGCGGCTTTTACCGCTTGCGCCCTTCGGGATACGCCGGCGGTTAATCTTCTGTATTTCATTGCAGGCTATCAACCACCTCCGTCCAGTTTTCCCTTTCCCGGAGAAAAGGGGCGGCCAAATACACTAAAGGTTTATTGAATAACGATGGTAATTCCGGTATTGGCAATGGACCCAGGCAGCTTTGTAATTATAGTAACTTTTGTAAACAAGATAAATTGTGTAAAATTGGTAAATGCTGTAAGTAAGTAATTTCGGTAATCTGTATTATTTTGCAGCTCGGAGAAAAGGGAAGGGCATTTCGCCCGATCAGTCCCCCGATCAGAACAAGTTCAACTTTTACCAATTATTAAAGAGCGCTTTCATGACTAAAGTAATCGCGGTTGCCCAGCACAAAGGCGGCACCGGCAAGACCACCTCGACCCTGAACTTGGGTGCCGCCCTGAGCAAACAGGGGAAACACGTACTGCTGGTGGACCTGGACCCCCAGGCAAACCTGAGCCAGAGCCTCGGAATCCTGGAGGCCGATAAAAACATCTACGGGGCTTTCAAAAAGGCCTATCCCATCAGCGAGGCCATAGTCAACACCACCGAGGGGCTGGACCTGGTTCCTTCGACCCTGGATCTGACCGGGGCCGAGATCGAGCTTTCCAGCGTCATTGGGCGGGAATACATATTAAAGGAACTGCTCGAAGGCATGAACAAGTCCTATGACTACATTTTTATCGACTGCCCGCCTTCCTTGGGCCTGCTCACGGCCAATGCCTTCACGGCCGCCCGTTTCATTATTATTCCGCTGCAGGCGCAGTATCTCGCCCTTCAGGGCCTCAACAAGCTGATGGAAGTGGTGGAGATCATCAAACGGGGCATCAACAAGGACCTGAAAGTAGGAGGGGTGTTCATCACCCAGTACGACAACCGCAAGGTGCTGAACCGCAACGTCCACGACACCATTAACGAGCTTTTTAAAAGCCAGGTGTTCAACACCGTGATCCGGGACAACATTGCACTTGCCGAGGCGCCGGTGAACGGGGTGGATATTTTCCGCTATGCCCCCAAAAGCAAGGGTGCTGAGGATTACCTGGCACTTTCCGAAGAGGTAATCCATGTATGCAAATAATCTAAGTAATTTGGATAATAACAGTAGTTTAAATAAGTTAAATAACCTTTGTTTACTGAAGATGCCGGTAAAACAAAGTAATTCATAAATTTAAAGATATGGCGAAAGACCTTAAAAGCGGGCTGAAATCCGTTTTCTCTTCCTCTCTTACCTCGTCCCCGGCTACCGCTACGGAACCGGAGCCCGAAACCGTGCAGCCGGAGAGTTCCACCCAGGCAGGACTGCGGGAGTCGTACGACCGCGAGACCTTTATCATCAAAACGGAATTGAGCGAAAAGATCCGCGATATCGCTTACTGGGACCGGCACTTGCTAATGGAAACGGTAAATGAGGCCCTGGCGCATTTCGTGGAAAGCTGGGAACAGAAGAACGGCCCAGTGCAAAGCCGGCCGCCGGAGGTGAAGGAGCGCGAGAAGCTAAGGAGCAATTCCGGAAGGAAAAAGGGCAGCGCCAATAAGTAGGCCGCAGCGGCCCTGAACGTGATTGATTAAACAAATGCCCGGACAGCTGTACCTATGTATGGGTAGGGAGTGTCCGGGCTTATTTTTTTAACCATCAAACTTATGGGAGGTACCATGACTCTGTACCAGTTCAACTGCCTGAGCGATTCCGGAAAGGCGGGGGCCGTAGCCTCGGCGACCTGCTGGCAGAAAGGGAAGAGGGAGAACATAAAATCCTTCTGTACCAGGTGGATTCTTTTTACGTCGAGGTCTACCGGGATAAAAAATGTTTTGAAATACGCCGGTTCCGTTCCTTCCGGAACATGGATTTGCTGGAGCCCTACCTGGAAGGGATCACCCTTCCGAATCTGTAAACGTTACTGGAATCAGGTTCTGCTTCCAAGCTCCAAAACCTTCTTATCCGGACCGGCATGGCGCCGGCACCAGGCCGGCAATCTTGCTGATAGGAGAGGGGCAATGTCCACAGTAATGCCCTTTGTCTATTCGGAACTGAGGCGGCCTCCATATCTATTAAATAATAGCGGCCGCCAAATACAATCTCTAAGCCGCCTGAATACCCTTCGTGTACCGAACGAAATCTATGTACGAGGTAAAGCCTGAGAGCAAATTGCGGCGTTCGTGCTGCGGTAAAGCCTGAAATGTTCTTTTTCCCTGTACTTCCGCATAATAAGCTTCTAAGCGAGCTATATTCCGAACGTCATGCAATTGAAGGTTCATCATACTTTCAATTTTACCGAGGTACTTGGGATAGGCGGAAGGAGCGCTAACCAAGTTTTGGGATTTGAGCCAGTTGGCAAATGTTTGGTACCTGTCCATAGCTGTAGATTTAGGGGAGTGTTTTGGTTATAAAAAAGTAATGTGAACGCTCTGATCTCACCGGCAAAAATAGATTACAATTCTTGAAGTTTTTTAAGATCCGCTGAGCCTGCGGAACACCTTAAAAAAAACTCCATGGAAAGGATCTTTGGGAAGCAGGTTTTGTTCTATAAAAGGGAGGAAAGCCCGTGTAGGCCTCAGTTAAATGGGTGTTCAGGTACTTAGTAAACAAAGTAATATGGGTAATATTTGTTTTTATTGATTATTAAGTTGGTTGTAACAGTTGTAACGTGAAATGCTAAGAACGTTCTGTTCCGGATTCTAGGGAATACGTGTTTTGAAAATTAGGCAATCGTATTTTCGTATTTTATAGTTACCCTTATGAAAGTCTTTTTCATCTTCTTACCGGCCTTGCTGTTTGCCAGCTGCAAACCAGCAGTGAAGCCCGTAGAATTCAAAAAAGTTTCTTCCTCAAATCCGGACGGTTTTTATGCCAACCATTCCGCCCGTAAACTGGAGGGTAAGGTAAAGCCCGGCCAGTTTGAGGGCAAGGCCTGCCTTTCTTACCAGTTGACCTTCGCCTTTGATACTTCGGCCAACAAGCTTCTGGACCCGGCACTTTTTCGGGGTGAACCCGTTTTCTACGGGCAGTATTCCGAGGACGTTGATGTGTTAAGCCAGCAGTTGTACCAGGAAGCAAAGCAAAGGGTAGACAGCCTACAGGCAGTGGTGAACTCTCAGAACCCTTATGGGCAAGGCCAGCGGCAGGAAGGGCGGAGCCGCCGAAGCCTTAGGAACGGAACTGCCGAGGAGCTGCTTCTGGAACTGTACAAGGGTTCCCTTAACAGTCCCCTGGAATTTAAAAAGGAGACTGGGGAAATTTTGCAAAAGATCAGGGAAGCCAAACGATTGACTACTTATCCCTATTTATATGAAAACCCGCACTTCCCCACACGTCAGCCAGCCCTGAATGTTTGCTTTGTGCTGAAGTTTTATGATAGCGACGGTTTTGAACTTGCATCCTACCAAACCGGCCGGTACCAGGTTTGGCCCTTAAAGGAAAACTTTGTTGAGGGGAAAATAGAAACGGGATATAAGAGCCTGGACGACTTTAACGGCAATATCTACTCTAAAGTAAAAAGGATCGTGGTCAATGTCGTTGCTTCCACGGAGCCGAATAGGTAACTGTGCCTGAATGATATAGAATGCTAATATTCCTTTATTAAGCAGGTATAAAAGCTTGCTCCACCGGAATTATCCAGTAATCCGGTATAACAAAGTAAACAAGGTTTACTTTGTTGCCTTGCCTTCTGAAACTATGATTCCTTCTTCAGCAGAAGCCTGTTCCGCCTTTTCCTTATCGAAAAGGTACTTCACAGAATAATAACCAGAAAGCAGGGCAGACAAAATAGTAAGAAAGCAAAAGAGCCTTCCAACTAGCTTCATCTCTTTCCAATTTGCTACGGACCCTATTCAATAAATGGCACATACTGTGGCTAATATCAATGCGAAATAATTCATAGTCGCTATTATTGGCCTGAACTTTTGTTTTGTCTGTCTCTAAAACTAATTAAAATAAACATACTTGTAAAACCATTTAGCTTTTCTGGTTGCCAAAGAAATAAATTCTTATAACTTTGTTTATGTAAAATACCAATGCAAAGGAGGCCCAGTTTTCGGCCGATCTGGGCATTTTTGTCCTTTTGGGCTTTTGCCTGGAAGAAGTTAATCAATACAACGGCTGTTTCTATCGCTCGCACCATATTTTCAACCATCTGCTGAACAAAGGAAGCGACAGCTTCCTGGCTTCCCGTTTCATGAGCCATAACGGAACTTACCCTAGGCTGGTTTATATCGTATGATCTTTCTGAATGAACAGGCAGAACGGGTACTAACGGTAAAGGAGATCCGCAGTTGATGTTCCTACCTTACCGCAGTCGCCACTTGGTGCTCCTGCTGGGGGTGAAGGGCCCCTACCTGAGCGTTACGCGTCTCTAGCAGCTGCTTACTGTGGATGCCCTGTACTTTTGTTGCCTGTTTGCGCCTCCCTTTTCCCTGTTGGATATCAAGGCTCAGTGATAGAGCCTGAGCGGCTTTATTTTTCAACAAAGCAAGACCTTTTTGACAACCTGCTGTCCGTCAACTGAAATATCGCCGATGGCTGGGTCAACGTCCTAGAGCCGCAACTGGGCATTTCCATAATCGAAGGGCCCGGATCGGAAGACGTATACCATTGTGGAAGAGGGCATTAAGCAGTTATTGTACAAAAACGTTACCGCCAGATCTATGACTTCAAATACCCGATGCCGGTGCGCTTGGCGTGTTTGGAAAGTGCCGCTGGGGATTGGGGGCTAACGCGAAAATGCAGGCGCCCGGCTGAAAAACTTTAACGATCATCTGCAAAAAAAAAGGAGTTGAAAGGAAATCTTTTTCATCGCATAAAAGTAAACCTGCAGCACCGATAAATCTGAAGACGGGCGTTGCAGAAGAAAAAGGTTCATCCTGGGACCTCGGCTTCTCGTTTTCCTTCAGATGGCTCCTCTGCCGATAAAAAGGGGAAATAAATGATAACAATAGGCAAGTGAATAAGGACTTTGAAAACGGTAAAGAGATATGTGACTAGAAACATTTCTGCCTCCGCCGGGCCGCTACGGACAGGTGCTTACGTTCTTTATAAGCAACACTTCTATAAAAGAAATTACTGCAAGAATTGGCAACAAGTGGCAGTAATAACTTGATAGAAAGGATAAATGTTGATTTTACTCTGGTAAGTATGTAGTATGGTACCCGATCCAAAACGCTTAGGAGCCAACTATGGTCGCCTAATGCTATTGAAGCTACAAAACTCAAAAACAGCTGCATCAAAAAGAACTGTAGTTCATTGAGCGTTTGCAGTTAACTTATATAGTAGATTTATGTATTTAGCTTTACCTGTAAGTTTATTAAGTAAATAGGGGTAATTTCTTATTGGTTCGTGTTTAAATAGACTTTAACATTGTAAAATACAAGAAAGAGAAAGCAAGGATCAGCCTAGATTTAGTCAAAATTTGCTTTCTTTTTCAGCCAAAACTAATACTGCTTCCATATGTTTGTAAAATTACTTCGTACACTTCTTTGCAAAAAGACATCCATCTTCTAGCTATTTCCAATCTACACCATTTTTAGAAAGCCAAAGGCGTATGATACTATTATTCCCTGCCACCAAGTAGAGACTGAAACTCATTTTGCCTAAATGTGAACAATTTATTGAGAAGGCCTAAAAGTAATCTATCTAACAGGAGTGTGGGTATTGTTTTTTTAAAGCCCCTTAATTCAATACTCCGGTAGTTTTTAAGCTCTGAGCCTTCCGAAGTTAAGGCAGTTTTCATAGGCCTGTTGGTATTTTTCACT
>NZ_JBBBEI010000024.1:0-79624 GCF_037132455.1 Huijunlia imazamoxiresistens
CAATCATTCATTTTAAAGCGCCGAAAATCATCTCTTAGCAACATCAAGAAATTGTCCGAAGACTTGGGAGTATTTCACTTTCCCATGTTCGCGATTTTTTCATCCGCCGTCTGGTTGGAAATGTCTTCCGCTTCTTTTGCTTCCTTAGCCCCGAAAAGAAGTCTTTGGTAGACATCCACCATGTACTTTTGACGCTGGGCTTCAGCGGAATTGATTTCGACAATGTTGGCTTCGTATTTTTCTTTTGCGTTTTCCATGACCACTTTACCGGGCAGGCTTACCATTTCAATAAAGGGCGTCCAGTACAGGATGACCATGAGCAGGGCAAAAGGCCGGAAAAGGGAAAGGACTTCCAGCCGCCGGTCGCCCACCATCATTTCATAGGCCTTTAAGGAAAAGCAAATGAGGGCGAAAATGGCGCAAAGGCCGGTTGCAATGGCGATGTAATCCTCATACATGGTGGCGAGCTTTTCCTTGTAGCCCGCCAGGAAGTCGAGGATGGTAGCATTCATTATCTCTTCCATTTGCATGATTTTTAGGGGTTATAGATACTTGTGTTTGTTCGTCAAAACTTCCAAACCCGCCATACGTATTGAGCTGCCGATTCGTTTTTTTGATGTTCCTTCTGGTAAAGCCGGGTAAGGAAGGGAAGGGCTTCCCGGGCGTTTTGAAAAGGAAGTTTGCCTACCAGGATAGCCCCGTGTACCATAAGGCGGAAAGACTGGTTCAGTGCCTCGAATTCCCCGGCCAGCCGTTGGTAAGCCAGGATGCGGCTGCCGCGGTCCAGGTAGGCTTTGTGAAGTGCCAGGATGCGGTCCACCAGGATTCCTTTGGAATGCTCATAGCCGGCAAGTTGATGGCTGCGGACCAGCCATTGGACCGCTTTTGCATGGCCGGTGGACAAAAGCAGGGTAAGCGTCCGATCGCTTTCTTTCTGAAAATCATCAAATACCTCCCTGTAATAAAAGTTCCAGGGAAGATCTGCCGTACCGCCTTGGTTATTCAGGTCCTCGGAAATATGCTTGTCCCTTATACTGGCTGTATAATTTTCATATGAATTTTCTTCAGGTACCTGGAGTGCTATCAATCCGATGGCCTTTGTATAGGGTCCATGTAGAGACAAGGGCCGCAGGTCCTCGCCGTTTCGGTACTCGCCATGGAGCAACTGCCAGTAAAAAAAGCCCCTGGCGCCCCCGGGCTTCCAGTAGTCCCAGCGCTTGTGCACCATTCTCCAGGTCTGCCCGATATTGGGATTGTCCCTGGCCTTAAGCACCTGGGCCGGGGCTTGCAAGGCCATTAAGGAAAAGGGGATCAACAGAAGTTTTCGCATAATACTAAAATTTATAGGTTGCCAGAATCTCCCTTGCCAGCCTGCGGTCGCTGTCCCAGTAGTTCTGCCAGGGATTCAGCTGGCGAAGAATGCCGTTTTGAGCTACCCACCGGACGGTAAGCCGGACGGTATAGGCCAGCCCGCGCATCACCCGCAGCTCCTCCAAAATGTGCCGGATCAGCAGGTCCCTCTTGCTTGCGTTCATCAGCAGGTCGTCTTTTTCTTTAAGGACAAATCCCTCCAGGTACAAGGCCAGGTCCATTCCTCTTTTCTTGAAATCCCGGGCTGCCTTTTCCGCAAAGAGGAGCAGGGTAGGATTCCCCCGGGATTCCTCCGCAGATTCCACTGAGTAAGAAACAATGTCCTTCAGGAGGACGCCAATTTCCAGGACGGCACGGCCCTGCCGGATAGCCTGGTCTACCCGGGTAAGGGAGCGGTGGATACGTTCCTGTACCATATCGACAATGGCCAGGTTCTGGAGCTGGGCCCTTTTGGCGTCGCGGATCTTGCCCCACCGGTCCATGAGGAGATTGTCGGCCAGGGAACTGTTCACCCCGTTCTCGATCCAGGCCCTGGTAAGGCCTTTGTCTGTTTTGGGTATGATTACTACCTGCCCCCGCGCTGAAAGGGCGAGCAGCAGGAATGCCAGGAAAGGGAAATAAGAAGTTTTGCTCATGGCGCTAAAATTTGAAGTGGTCCAGGATTTCTTTTGCCAGTTTTTTGTCCGCCTCGATGTAATCCTGCCAGGGATACGTTCTGCGGGTGCCGTCGCCCTGCACAGCCATGCGCATCTCGCACAAAAAGCCAAAGGCGATGCCCCGCAATACGCGCAGCTCTGTAATCAGGTGGTGGGCGATCAGGATTCGGTCCCCCTGCCGGAGCGCATTGATATCGGAAGCGGTCAGAATGAGCAGCTCCACGAAGCGCAGGAGTTTTCTGGACCGTTCAACAAGCTGGCGCTGGGAGGCGTAGGCTACCGGCAGGAAGGCCGCGGCTTTCCAGGCTTCCCTAAGCCCTTCCTCCTCGTAGCTTTTGATGTCCCGGATAATGGCCGGAGCTTCCAAAAGCACACTTCCTGCTGCCACCAGCCCCGCAATGCTTGTCAGCCGGGAATGGATTTTTGCCACGTTCTGCTGAAAAGTATTTCCCTGGCTGCGGGTAAAGATCAGGGTGGCTGTGCTGCGGGCATGGTTGTCCCGAATGTCGCGCTGCTTTTCGAACTCCTTTTTGTTGTGGGCAATAAGGATTTCGGTAAGCGGCATGTCCCAGACAGGCAGCTCCTGGCAAAGAATGGGAGTTCCGAAAAGGGCTGCACAAAGGGCCATCAGGATTTTATAGTAGAAATACTTTTTCATGGCTAAAATTTGTAAGAGGCCAGGATGGCCTTGGCAAGGGTTGCCTCGCCGCTGACCCAGGAAGCAAAGGGGATGATCTTTTTGAACAGGCCTTCTCGCTTCGCCCAGTACATCATGCGTTCGGCGCTGTAGGCCAGGCTGCGCAGCACCCGGAGGTCCCGGAGGATTCGCTGGATAATGGCGGCCCGTTCCCCCGCGTCCATCAGCAGGTGGGCGCCTCCGCCCAGGGCCACCGACTGGATGTAGGTGAGGAGGGCGGCCGCCTGCAACCGGAACTGCTGCTCGCTTTTATGGGCCACCAGCAGCAGCATGGGATTGCCCTTGGCGTGCTCGGCTACCTGCACCTGGTAGGCAACTATGTCCCGGGAAACCTGGTAGACCTCCGTCAGGTTTTGCAAGTCCCGCAGGGCCGTGGAAACCTGGCTGAGGCCTTTGTACAATTTGTCCTGCCAGTCGTTGATCATTTTCAGGTGGGCCACCGCCAGCGCCTGGTAGCGCTGGATGACCGTTTGCTTTTCCCTGATATCGTCCAGCCGCTTGTTTTGGGCCTCGCCGTTGGCCGAGGCCACCCCGGCCAGCACCGGGTCGGTCACGACCACCTGGGCAGAAGAGAGACGCGGCAGCGCCAGGGAAATGGCCAGGATTATAGGAAAGGTTTTCATGCGACGCTCATTTTAAGTTTGGAAGAAGGGTTGTTTACCGCCTGAACAAAGGCTTCGAGGGATTTGCCGGACTTTTGGAAATCCTGCACAAAGGCTTCGAGACCTTCCTGGAAGCCTCCTTTTTCAAAAATGTATTTCTGAACGGCTTCCTTTTCGCTGCGCTCGGTGGTGAAGGCCAGGTATTCGAACAGGGACACCTCCACCCCGTAGACTTCACCGGTGGCGCCCCGCCGGATGTAAACCTCCTTGAAGCGGCCCCGGCCTTCGTGGTTGTCCAGGCGGTTGATGGTGAAAATCTTGTTGCGCTCCACCTCGTTCAGCGACAGCAGGCGGGCAATCTCCTCGTAGTTGTCCCTAAAACGGGTCTGGTCCAGCAGGCAGATCGTATCAGAATTGGCAATAATCGAATCCTTGACGATCTCGTTGCCGATGATGTCGGAAAGTTCCTGGGTCACTACGATGGCCTCGCCCCAGAACTTCCGCACTGTTTTGTACATATACAGGATATATCCAGCCATGAGCGGGGAGGCGATGGCTTTCCATGCCTCCTCGATGATCAGGGCCTTGCGGTTGGATTTGTGCCGCATTTTTTGAAGGAACACGTCCATGATGATGATGGTGGTGATGGGAAAGAGGATCTTGTGTTCCTTAATGGCATCGATCTCGAAGACGATAAAGCGTTCGTTGAACAGTGCCCGGTCAAAATCATTGTTGAGGATGGTTTCGTACTCCCCGCCCCGGTAAAATTTTTTGCAGACAAAGCGGTATTCCTGAAGGTCGAAGGGAATATTCTCCTGCCGCTGGATATCTTCAATCTTCCTGAGCGAATATTCAAAAAAGCTGTTGAATGAAAGCGGTGTACGGCTGGCCTCTTCGGCTGCAAAGTACTCGGCGTAAAAAGAGCTGATCACGGAAGAAAGAACGGTATCCTCCACCTGGGACAATTGCCCGTCCACGCCCTTCCACAGCAGGGCCACCAGGCTTTTTAGAAAAGCGCGTTTTTCTTCGTTGAACTCCTCCCGCTCGATGCGGAAAGGGTTCATGGTGATGGGGTGCTCCTCCGAGTAGGTGATGTATCGGCCGCCCAGGTAGGTGCAGAGGCCGGAATAGCTGTGGCCTGCGTCCAGCAGGATGATGTCGAACAAATAGAGCAATAACTGGCGGATGAGGTGGTTCATGTAAAAACTCTTGCCGCTGCCCGAGGGGCCGAGGACAAATTTGTTCCGGTTGCAGATCCGCCCGGTAGCCATGGGCAGGTCCGAGAGGTCCAATGCCACGGGCACACCCTGGCGGTCGGTCAAAAAGATCCGGAAGGGGGAATCCTCATCCTTCAGCAGCCGCTCCTTGAAAAAAAAGCAAAGGGCGGCATCGGCGGTGGTGAGGAAGCGGTCGTACTTCTGCAAGGAGCCGGCATTGCCGGGCAGGGAGGCCTGCAGCAGCTCCAGCTGGTTGCGGCTGTTGCGGCCCGGGACGATGCCTTGGGCAAAGAGGGCGCTCTCCATGTAGTTGGTGAGCCGGCCCATATGGTCCGGGTCAGCCTTCAGGATGAGGGTGAAGTGGGCCTGCACCAGCAGCTGGTTGTCCCGGGCCACGTCGGTTTGCAGCCGGTCAATGTCCTCGATGGAGAGGTGGTTGGCCGGGTCGGGGATGCCCATGTGGCGCCGCCTTTTGAGCTCCAGTGCGCTGAGTGTAGCCCCCTGGTCCGGGATGATGATGACCTGGTGGTAAACGATGGTCTGGAAGCCCGGGGCGGTGTGCAAAAAGCTCATGGTATCTACCGGGAAGGCGGTGCCGATGTCGCCGCGCTCATGGTAGGGTGCTACCGAGCCGGGAAGGGCCAGTTCATCCATGTCGATCAGGGAAATGCACTTGACGAGATCGTCCCCGACCTTGATGTGGGTGTCAAAAACCTCCAGGTTGTCCAGCGCCAGGGTGGGGGAACTGAAAGAGAGGTTGACCAGCCGGCGGGAGAGGTTGCAGAACTGGGGATATTTAAGTGGGTGCGGGCAGAGGTGGCGGTGTTCGAGCAGGTCCAGGACTTTCTGGATGATAGCAAGGAATTGCCGGTACCTTTTTTCATCGGCGGCCTGCTGGGTGCTTTTGACCGTCCTTGTGACCACCAGGTAGGTTTCGATCTCGGTATACTGCCTCCCGTCAAAATGCTCGTTGAACTTCTGCGATAGGTAATCTTCCGTGGGGACCGGGCTGAATGTTTTGCGGGAAAGGATGTCCAGTTTTTGCAAAATGTGCTCCGGTCCCAGGATCTTCAAAACATTTTGAAACAGCTGGTGGAACTCCAGGTAATGTTCCGGGTCGGCACAGAACTGAAGGGCGGGGTTGTCCACCCGGATAATGACGGAATGGTCCCCGGTCCTGGTGAACAGCACGGTAAAGGCGGCCTCCTCCAGGGGCTGGATATAGGGCGAGTTAAAGACGTTGTGCCTTGCCATAGTTAGAAGTATTGTGGTGAGGTGGAATGATGAACACCCCTTTTTTGACATTCCGGTTGTATAGGCCCCTCTTCTGGCGAAGGGAGGTATAGTACAGGCCCCCTGCCAGCAGCAGGACCATCACGAAGCACCCGAGCAGCCGGGAGACGGCGGCGCTTAACAGCCCGCCGGCCACCACGGCCAGCACCACGGAGCCGATGCCCCAGAAGATATACTTGCCTTTAAAGCCGCGGAACACCAGGGGGCGTTGCAGGCCCTTGTAGACAGGAAAGGTCTTTTTTGCTGCCATAAAATGGGGATTAAAGGAAAAAGGCTTTGACGACCACGGCCACCAGGATGAGGAAGACCAGCGCTCCGCCCCAGCCCATGACGTCCCGGGCGATGTTGTGGTCGCCGCCATTCCATTTCACGTAGATGACGATGCCGCCGACCAGGCCGACCACCGCCCCGATGGCCAGCGTCAGGTTAGAGACCGGGTCGAAATAAGATTTGATTTCTGCCGCGCCGGCATTGATGCCCGCCGCCCCGTTGCCCGCGTACAGGCAGGGACAGGTAAGCATCAGGGCCAATAGCACAAGGGCTGCCTTCCGGGTAGAAGGGAAACTATTAAGTACCATAAGGGATGTTTTTATCCGTTGATTAATGGGTTTTGTGGAAAGGGGATATCACGGTTCCCCGGCTGGCGCTTTCAGGGCCACACGGTAGGTCTGGACACTGCCTGCGCAGGCCGGCAGCATCAGGGACAGCAGCGGCTGCTCCAGCAGCCAGAACGGGACAACAGCGCTGCCCGTGCCCAGCAAGTAGTCGACCAGGATGCAGCCGCACACCAACAGGGTGATGCCAAGGCACAGTGCCCCGATCAGCAGGGGCAGGGCGAAAAAGACCAGCCGGAGGGCTTTGGCCTGGTGGAACCCGGCGGGGGAAGGGTACTGCTCCGGGCGGGGCTTCCAGCTGCGGGCCAGCAGGGCAAAGGTCACGCAGAGGGCCAGGGTGGCCCACAGGTAGGTAGCCAGCCGTACCAGGGCCCAGTACAGGGTTGGAGGGTAGCGGGCAAGGAGGTAGTCCAGGGGACCATTTACCAGGTACGTCAGGGTGCCGGCCAGCAGGAGGAGCAGGATTACATAGGGAAGTGTGGTGCCATTCCCGGTCCCGGCGGCCATCTCGCGGTGGATAAATCGGGTAATCACATTTTTTTTCATAACCGAAGTTTTTTGGAGAAATAGGAAAGAGGCCTTGCCGCATAAGGGGTTAAGAGACTCCGAAATCGACATCAGCGGTGTGTTGAATTGAGCCTTCCTGGGCAGCCCGGACAAGCTCCTTCATGTCCATGCCATAGCTGACGACAGCCCCGCCAATGGAGGCGGCATCCATCGAAGGTTGTTTGGCTTCCCGGGGTTGGAATGCTTCGGCAGGGGACTGCACGGCCTCGGCGGTAACCTGAACGGGCTGCTCGCCCAGGAAGTCCTGTACATCGAACTCCTGGCCGCCGGCACCGTTTGCTTGCAGGAGGGCGGGGTTTTTCAGCTTGTCGTACACGATCAGGATGGAGTAATACAGCAGGTAAATGACACTGATCAACAACAGGAAATTATTCCAGGACATAGTGGTAGAATTTAATGGTGAAGGCTACAGGTTGCGGAAGTGTTTGGAGGGAGCGTTGGCCCTCATCTTGGCGTGCACGTACTTTTCCAGTTCCGGGTTCCCGGCCAGGTAATAAGCCAGGAGGTAGTTGATGAATTTCTTCGCCGGGATGTTGGTGATGGCCTTCAGGTTTCCAAAGAAGGAAATGATGAAGACGTCCACTTCCATTAATTTGGTTTCTGATGTCATCTTCCACTTTTTTACGTTGGTGATGAATAGTTCCGGGTTACCTAGAGCGGAAAAGTCCTTTGCCCCGTTTATTATTGGTTCTTCATCGTTGATTTCTATGTTATCGTCACCTATGTCCCGGTCGGGTACCGCCGACATAATGGCCGGCTTCGATCCTGAGGTTCCGTCAGGTACCTCTCCCTTCAGGGCGTTGGCGATGTCTTTGATACTGAGGCTTTTGTTGGGTGTCATAGATAGGCAGTTTTTGTATTGATTATATTTTAGGGCCTCAAGCGATGAATCGCAGGTCCTCGTATATGGTGGTGTACGGGCCTTTCAAAAAGTCCAGCAGTTCGGGCGGGAGGACAGTGGTGTTGATGCGCTGGAGCCCGATGCGATCCGGAACTTCCTCGATGACCTTCCCGAAGATGGACAGGCGCTCATTGGCCAGCATTTTTCCTTCGTAGCGGACATTGGGTTTGACCTGGTTGGGAAGGAACAGCAGGGGCGCTTTGGGGTTCAGCTGCCGGACCACCTGGGCAAAGACCATGGTGCTTTCAAAACTCAGCTTGTCATAGCGGAAGGGGCAAATAAACAGGTCAGCTTCCTGGAAGACGGGGATCAGGTTGTTGTCGTCCACGCGGCCGGGCAGGTCAATGAGGATGTAGCCTCCTGCCGCCTCTAGTTTGCTGCTGATGGCGGCGTAGTGCTCCAGTTCCACGCGGACCACTTCGTAGGGTCTTTTCTCCCCCGGTGGCCCGGACTGGGACCACAGCTTATAAACGGATTCCTGGAAGTCCAGGTCCAGGACCAGCACTTCCTCGTTTTTCTCCAGGGCCAAAAAATTGGCAAACATGATGCAGTGGGTCGATTTACCCGCTCCTCCTTTTTGGTTTCCGAAAATTGTTGTCATGGCTATTTATTGAGGGTGAATAAAATGTGGCTGGGTCAGCGCTTTCTTTTTCGCCTGCGGTTGGGCGGGTCCTGTTCTTCACCGTCCCCTCCCCATATTTGCTGTAAACCGTATAGGGTTTCAATAAAGGGAGAGGGGGCTTTACCTATAGATGTTTCGCCAACAGGGCTGTGGATAGTAGTCTGGTTCCGATCCCTGTCCAAGGGAATGCCTTCCTTCAATGCCTGCTGTTCCAGTTCAAATATTGTTATGGACGATAGGAAGCTGTCCCCCTCGGCCAGCACATGGTGCTTGCGGTCGTGGAGGAAAAGTTTTCCATCCGAGAGATACAGTTGTATGCCAGCAGCCTCCAGTGTTGTTTTCAGGGGCCCAGGTGAATAAAAGCCGGGGCCGACCAGGGCCGCTAAACGTGCCCGTGCGGGCTGCTCTCCTTTGCTGAGCGCGAGGTCCCGCGGTTCCAGTCCGAAAAGTTCTGCCAGTGCCTGTCGTTCCCTTTCGTTCAGCAAAAAATATTGTTGGGCAGTCTGTAATCGGTCCCGGTAGAAAAGGGTATTTAGTTCCGCCTGCTCCAGGGTAAAAAGGAGTTCCGAAAACCCTTTCTCGCGGATGGCACCCTGACGGGACAAAAGGAGGTTTCCCTTCTTCAGTTCTTCCCGCAACCCCTCAAAGCCCAACCCTGTATTAAGGGCCTCGCTGATCACCTGGGCAAGGGCGCTGCGCTTTTCTTTGGCATCCACGGGGGCAAGCAGTGCGTCCAGGGGGATGATCTGTTCGCCTCCATACACCTGTCCCCGGGCCGGATCGATAATGGTATAACCGTGAGGCATTTGCGTGCTTGCCGCAGCGTGAAATACCAGTTCCAGCCCGAAGGCGGACCGCATATATTGGGAAAAGGCGCTGGTGAACCGGCCTTCGCGGGTGCTCTTCCCTCTTCCCGGCAGGGGTTTGCCTTCCCACTTCAGCTCTGTTTCGTACAGGGCGGAATAGGTTTGGAAAAGTTTCCGGAGCGCTTTTACCTGCTCCTGCGGGGCGCGGTAGCCAGCCAGTTTGGCCTGTACTTCTTCGCGAGAAACGCTTCCCTGCAGGGTACCGTATTTATAAAAATATAGGCGGTCCCGTTCCTCCCTTACCTTGTACCCTTTGGCTTCCATTAGCAGGTGGAACTGGGCTTCCGAGGCAACATGGAACGCCTGGACAGCAACCAGGTCCTTTTCAAAATACCGGGCGGGCAGTTCCTGCAGTATGCGCAAAAGGGCATTTGTGGAGCGGAGCTTTTCATAGCTGTCGTTTACTTTTTTACCGTCCGGGCGCACGCGAGTTGTAACTATATGAACATGATTGTTGGCCGTGTCGTGGTGGTAATAGATCAGGTAGGGATTTTGGCTGTAACCCATTTCCTCCAGGTATTTTTCGGCGATCCGGACCAGTTGTTCCGGGGAATGTTGCCGCCTTTCTGTAGAGAGAACGGCATGGAACTGCCGGTTTTTCACCGCCGGGTTAGTGGCCGCCACCAGGCGCATGTAGGCGGTGTACTCGGGAGCGCCCGGTACCCGTTCGCCTGGGAACAGGGGAGCAAAATTGCGGGCGGCGAGCCGTATGCATTTGCCCTGTTCGATTTTCCGTTCGCTGTAGCCGATGCCGGAAAAATTGGGTCCCGCCTTGAGTATTTTGATGACCATCATACGGGCATGTCGTTCAGGAAGGATCAGGGCAGAATATGCCCTTCCCTTCCGGGTGGACAATAGGTTGCCTTCCCGCTTTTCAGAGGGAAGCTTTCTGGTAAAATGCTTTCAGTGTTGTGATCAGTTCATTCCTTGTTCCGAGGTATTCGAGCATCGCCTTGTTGAATGATTCCAGAACGAGTGGGTCGATTCGGTTTTGATCCATGCAGGTATTGGCGTAGCGGGCCAGTTGGTTGATGTTGTTTCCGATACGGTTCATTTCCTGGCTGAGGGTGCTTAGTTGCCCGATAAATTGCACCGGGCTGGCCACGTAAAGATTTTCGGTTTGCAGGAGCCGCACCCGCAGGTACGCCGAAAGTTTTTGAAAGCCCGAGGCGCGGCAGGCGCACCGGATTTTTTCAAACTCTTCGCGGCTGACGCGGCAGCGCAGCACCCGGGACAGGCTTACGCTTTCGTTAAGCGGCGGCCGTCCTCCTTTGCTATTTGAGTTCTTTTTTTTCATTTCATCCCACCAATATGAAGGCCTGCCGTTTTCAATGCCGGTATTTTAGATGAGCCATGAAGGCGCCCGTCAAACGGTTTTTGGGCTACAAAAACACATCTTGCAAAACACGCTGACACGTGCAGGACACATGGTAAAATTGATGGGTGCGTTTTCAAATGGGAGGATAGGGAAGAATTCCTGTTGTAGAATTTGAGATTAGATGAAGCTGTAAATCAATTTCCGGTGTAAAGGAAAAACAAAAAACAATAGTGACCAAAAATTTTTGTTGTGAAAATTGGTGATTATCAATTGTTAATACAAGTGTTGAATAAGTAAGGTAAGGATGGGAAAAGTGGAGGAAGGAAGAACTGGGGCAGCTGGTGAAACAAATGGTCCACAAATTAGTAAATCAGGTAATGAAACGACAGCGGAAGAAAAATATTTTGAAACAGGCAGAAATATTTCTGAAGGGATGGGTTTTTGGGAAAGCGTATTGGGCAGTTAGTTAAGAAGTAGAGCAGGGAGGAAATAAAGGAATAAAGAAATTGGGAAATTAGGATATGAGCGAGTGAAATTGTGCGGAAATGAGGTAATAAAGAAATTAAGAAGGCTTGATAGGGTGGCCTTACTTCCGCCATCCTTACCACCAGGGCAGCGCTGATATTTGGATTCCGCTTCCGGCAAACCAGTGTTTTTTTAAACCGTGGGTCATGGGTAAAAGTGGCTGGTATTTAGAGGAGCGGCTTCAAGACGGTAAAGTTGAGGAGCATCCAAACCCCTGCCTGCTGCGTTAAGGCTAAGCGTCATGGAAAAAAGGAGGGCAGAAGTGTCCTTTCTGCGGCTGTTTCCTACCTTTGCAGGGCAATAACGCTTTCGATACCAACGACCATGAAACTACTGCTCCTTACCCTCCACCTACTCCTGTTTTCGGTAATGCATGCCCAGCAGATAACTTTCCAGGAGGCCGAACAGTATGCTAATAAACTGGTAGCGAGGGAAATCCTCAGCAAGAAAGGGAGGGAAGTCCTGTTGAAAAACATTACGGACCGGAGAATTGAAACCGAGTTCCCCTCTACGGTGAAGGGATTGACTTATGTTTCCGATACATTGTCAAAAGAAACCCTGCTGGAATTTTGTGCGGGGGCCTTTTACACCGAGCAGGTAGACCGGCTGGTGAAACGACCGGCCCTCGAGGAAAAGATCCCTGCCGAAGATTCTTTGGCTTATAAAGGATGGATGTCGTTTTCCCCGCAGTTGGGAATGGGCAAAGCCTATGTGGACTGCATCAGTCCCAAACGCAGTATTTTGGGAAAAACCCGGACCCGGACCCTGAATGATTTCCGGGATATTGGCCTGATCAGCCCTGCGGTTTATGAAGACTGCAAAAAAGCACTGCTGGACAGCACCGTTAAAGATGAAGTGGAACTGCTGCACCTGATGGTAAAGCGAAGCCTTTATTACCGCTATTATGACTTTCATAAGAACGAGCAGGCAGAATACATCGAAATGTTGGCGAATGCCGGCCTGTTCACCCCGGCAGAAAAGGACGCTTTATTGCGTTCCTATGAACCTCTGAAGCTCAAGACGATCCCGGAAATGCTTTCCTTCAGGCACCGGTATGTCCTGGTGGACCTGGAAAAGGTAGAAGCGGACCCGCAAGTCATCTACCCCATTATTTTTCAAGCTGTTCAAAAGTTAATTCCCCAATTCTCGTATCGGGATCTGCAGGTGCGCTGTGAGGAAACAAGCGAGAGCGACCTTATCCGCGAAGACCTGGTGCTTCATTTCGATGTTGGCGATACTCGTTACGCACATCGCTTCTTTCATGATTATCGTAAAAAGGTGCCGGAACCGGCAGATAGCCTCCTGCCGCTCCAGAAAGTAGATCAGGACTTCCATAAGGGAATCAATAAGTGGCTGACGGAAAGGAATGAGTCGTACCGGTTGTATACCGTTAACCTGCCGGGAAAGGGCGAGGGTGCTTATGGCGAAAAAAGAGTAGGCTTGTTGTTGCTCAGGAATGGTGAAGCCGAAAAGATCAGCAAGGATCCGTATTTGCTCAGCCGGGAATCCTACGATAACCGACTGAGCCAGAGTAGTATCGATCGGTTGGTGGAGGAGTTTTCCCGGGAGGGATTTTTTTCTCATGTGACAAAACAGGAAATGGACAGCGCCCGGCAAGTGATTTCATTGACCGAGGTAGGGTCTATTGAAGATGTGCTGCTGTGTATTCCCAACACCATTGTGCTGTTTGACTGGGAAACTGGCAACCTGGAAAATCCCTATGAGGAGCTGACGATGCGCTTTGCAGCGGCGTCCCGGGGAGCTTTTACGCCGGCCCACGTGGTGGATGAATTTCGTAAGGGATGGAAAAAGGCAAAGCGGGTTATGTACAGCTTTGAGTTCCGGGACAGGAAGTACCAGGCCAACCTGCCCTTTAAAGGGGACTGGCTTGAACCTGAATTTATGGAATTGATCAAAAAGGCTTTAAGGGAAAATAGCGTAGATGGCGGCCTTTATTACTGTGTGGACAATGGCCAGGAAAGCGGTTTTATCTTCCTGACCTCCAAACAATACCGCTTTATCCAGGAGCATTATCCGGACTTATTGAAGGAAGAGTAGTTCGGAAAATGGATATCTGCCTGGCATTAATATTTGTCAGTAGGTTTGCATTTATTTAGAAATTCGGACTACTGAAAGAAAAAGTCGAGACCCGTTAAAGGGTTTGAGGGAAAATAATTCTGTTTTTCCTGTTGTTCCCAGGCAAAGGCAAAAAGGCGCTTGGCCCGGGCGGTCTCCTCGGGCTTGGGTAAGGTGAACAGCCGTACAGCCTTTGCTCTCCAGGCATTCAAATAGTTAACGCTCATCTTTCGCAGGGATTCATTTTCGTCGATCGTGCCCAGCATTAGGTCCCCGGCTACTGCCCAGCCCCCGATTTTATGGAACAGGTGGAGCATGGAAACTTTTTGGGGCAGAGTCCCTGAAGCAAAAATGTCCCTGGCTCTTTGCAGGACCGCGTCGGTAGGGGTGGTGGACAAGTAATCGATTACGGCATTCCGGAGACCTGGGTAGGGGCTTTGCATATTTTCCAGTCCAAACCGGTAAGCCTTTTCGTCATCCAGCTTCCGCAGGGCCAGGAAGGCCAGCTTTCGGATGCGCGCCCTGTCGTGGTGCAGGAAGGTTTCCACCGTAGGGGAATAGCGCTTTCCGCCTACTTCCGCCAGGCCGGCCAGGGAACCCGGTAGCTGTTGGCCTTCCGTCAAGTTGCGATGATAAATGGCGGCAAAGTCGTGGGTGGTGGATTGCAGCGTATACCGGGCCAACCTCCTTATAGCAGCCGAATTGTCGGCGACAAATCTGGCCATGATATTGTTGAAGTCGGCGCTTCCTTTCAGGTGGTAAAAGGTTTCCAGGCGCACCTTTGCGGAGGCATCTTCCAGCAGCAGGGCGACATCCGGCTCCTGCAGTTGATCGAAGTGGTCCAGCGCCAGGCTCCGGATAAAAAAATGCCGGTCCGAGAGCAATAACCGGAGTTCGTCCTGGCTAATCACGGGGGAGCGGGAGAGGTGTTGGGCAACGAGCTGGCGCAGGGGATCCTTATATCCCTGAAAACGCGCCACCACACTGGGGCGGTTGCCTTCCATAAGGAACGTAATGATTTGCTGGTATAGGGGTCCTAGGTCCGTTCGTTCCACTTTTTGCAGCCACTCCAACAGGGGAAGGCTTTCTATTAATGCGTCTAAATAGCGTGGGGTCAGGTAGTTTTGAAGGCCCTGCAGGGCGGCCTGGCGGATCGGCAGGACCCAATCTGCCAGCCGGTACAGGAGGAAGCGAATGGCATGAGGATGTTCAATTTCGGAAAGTCCCTTCACTGCCCTGGCCCGGACGTACCCGTTGCCATTCAGGGAGCAGATTCCCAGTAGGGATACAAGTTTTTCCCGGTCAAAGGCGGATGCGTAGTAGTCTATGTCATCCGGGGAAAAAGCACAGCCGCGGAGCGATTCATAGCTTTCCCTTCGGCTGTGCAGCTTTTGAAACAGGGTAACAATGGTGGCGCAGGCTGCTTCCCGGATGCTGGCTGCGGGATCATGGAGCAGAAAGGTCAGGTAGCACATGTCTCCCGGTTTTCCATCACGGGCAATAAGGGACAGGGCGTAGAGCTTTTGGTTAAAGTATTCCTGTTGGTCCTGGTCTTTGTTGCGGGCCTTTCTTAATACTTCCAGGCATTGACTTATTTCCATGTTCAGGTCTTGATTGGGGTTTTCTTATGTTTCTTCCTGGGCTGAAAAATGCATCAGGAGCAGATTTTTATCTTTTTAATGATCAAGTCGTTCAAGGAATAATTTTTCAGCAAACTGGACTATGTCCTCCCGGCGGAACAAGATCCAGATATCGTCGCCCATAGGCAGTTTTGGCTTAAAGTCGTCTGCCAGGTAAAAGTTGGCGATCCCGAGGGGCAGGTTGTTTTCAAACTCGAGAACGAGAAGGTGCGGCTCATTATAATAGAGGTCCGTTGTCTGCTTGTTAGTACCGCATTCTATTGTGGTGATTTCATTTTCCCTGTAGCCAAAGACCTGTAAGCCTTGTAACCTTTTTCCGATAAGCTGTTCCCATTGATCCTTCTGAGGGGTAAATATTTCCACCCCGTCACAAAAGGAATTTTCGGATATGGATAAACTAAACTGGTGCCATCCGTCAATGGTTGCCCACGAAATAAATATCGGGGCATTGCCTTCAAATTGAAGTTCCAGCTGATGGGAAATTACATCAATCCCCTGGTTGTTGGTCAATAGCTGGTCTTCCCCGCAGATGTCATGGTACCGGTAACTTTGGAGCTTTTGGCCCATATTCCTTGCAAAAGGATCAATGATATGCTTCTTTAGTTTGGATTCGGCTGTCACGTGATTCAGTTTAAGAAAATAGATTGTCAATTGGCTGCGTGAAGATTGGGACCGCCAGTTGCTTTTCCTTTATTTTTTAATGCCAGGTTCTGGTAGTGCTTCGCTTTGTCCGGCCGGCTGATGGCGGAATAAAGCGCTGAAAGCCTTTCCAGGTCTTTGATACTGAGGTTTTCTTTATGGGAGAGGATGTCGGACAACTCTTTGTTTAGGTTTTTCTGCTGCCTTTTCATTTTTCGGCAATCGGGGCAATATTTAGGCTTTGACTGGACCCAAAACCTGAGCTCCTCGTACCAGAACTTCTGTTCCTCTTTTGAAAATAGGAAATCCTCACCGCAGTCGGGGCATACCTGCCGGATATCAAAATAGGCTAAGCAAGGGTCAAAGTCGCAGTACCGCTGTTTATCCGGGTCGGCGATAATGGCCCTTCCGGATTGCAGACAGCCGTCGCATGCCCATTGGTACTCCCCGATAGCCAGGTCGCCAAACTCAATTTTTCGGATCATGCCCCAGGTCGAGACTTTTCTTCCCAGCGTCCGATCCAGATCCCTTTTATAAACGGGGGCAAGGCAGCAGGGGCAGGTTACTATTGTTTCATTTTTGCGTGGCATTTTACTCTGTGTTTTCTCTATCTTAAAGGGGAAGTCAAAGGTATAACGTTGTAAGGTCACTCAGGCCTCCCTGGAAGTTTATTCTCTCGCCATCCCATACCGGCTTAATGTTTCAGAGGTGCCTCATTCGTAAACCCACGAGCAACCCTGTCGACGGATTAGTTTGCTTATTCATCCTAGTGGGTTTACTCTTTATCCGGGAACTTCCAGGCAACAGTTTTTAATCTATTGAAAACATTAGCCATTTTGAAACATGTTTAGGGGAATGGGTCCACTCATCCCAGTAAAAGATGACGCGCAACTGGTATTGCCCTTTTGGAAAACCCCTTGGATTAAAGGTATGTCCAGATAGATAAATGGTATCCATTAAGTGCCTTTTTGGCTTTACTTCCTGGTATTCTTCATTTCCCAAAACAAGGTTGATGTCGGCTGTTGGCGGAAAAGGAATAAACCTTCCTCTTCCTTTTTCAGATTTTTCTACTTCCATGATAAAGTTTCCAATGGCCTTGATCTTGCCCCTAACATAACCAACTCTGGACGGCATCAATATCCTTTTGGTTTCACCAGAAAGATTTATGATATCCACGAAAATGGAAAGCTCTTTGGTAGTTGCCGAATCCAGTATACCAATATTTATTTCTAATTTCTCCGAAGTCACCTGGCTAAAGGAAGTCGGGTGGAAACAAAATACCAAGAGGATCGTAAGACAAAGGAGTTTTGCCATAGAATATCTAAGTTAATGCCAACGAACCAAGGATGAGCGATGTACGGAAGGCCCTGCTTTTTATAAAAGGAACGCTCCAAGGGATCATCGATCTCCACCAGTTCGCAGAGGTGCGTCCAGCTTAATTTGTGCGGAACCTCCGCGCAAATCGGGTACCGTTGGTAAACCCGCCGTATATACTTGAGTTTACTTCAGCTGAAGCCTTTATACTTTATATACAATGTTTGGGTGAATGGTTTCGCTTACTCATTTATTTTATCTCATGCTTAAATAATTTGCCTGATTTCTACTGCTTTTATGGTTTAATCTGCTCTGTAAAACAAATAATGTGTTTAAATTGGTGTTATGTATTTTTCAGGAAATCGAAAATTTGGGTAAGTTTTCTCTTTGGGGCTTGTTGTGAAGAAGTGCTTACCTATTTATTCTATAACCTAAAACGGTACAGCATGAAAAACGAAAGACACATTGCTGGTTCCGCCCCCGGTAATTTTGGAGACTTTCTCTTTAATCGTTTTCTCCAGGCAGAAGTAGCTGATGCCGGCCTGTACAGGCGCCTTGTTGAAATGGGCTATGGCGATGCAGTTTCCCGCCTGTTCTTCCAAAAGAACTTGGGACATACCCACATCGAAATTTCACTGCAACGTGAATTGGCAAACGAATTGGCCGGGACCCTGCAGCCCGTAACCCTTACCCTTCATTTTCACTACGACCGCCAGCTGGGGCAAAGCCGCCTGGAAAAAATTATTGCGGAAAGAGCCGCTGAAGACGGCACGCTGCTCCGGCGGTCTTTTCCGGAAAACTTCACTTCCCGGGAAGCAGTCTACTTGCTGGGTGGCCGCGCCCTGCTGAAGGAGGACCTGGCCACAGCAGGGGGAGGCCGGGAAGCTTGGCTCCAACTGGACTTCACCCGAAGGGAACAGGATGGTAACCATCCTTTCCTGCCCGTGAAGGAAGGTTTTGACCTGGATCAGGAGCTGAAGAAGGCTCCCTTCTCCACACTTTTGGCAGATGCTCCGGAAGTCTACCGGGAAATGCTCCGCCAGGGCGAACTGGTTTATTTCGATTTTGAAATGGAGAATGGCCCTATTCGGGAAGGGGAGAAAGTATGTTTCGTCCAGGGGGATTACCTGGAAAGTGAAACCATTACCGGCAGGTTGGTCTGCCGGGAAACGGGTTCCATGTTTGCTGATGGGGGCGCTATCGTCGAGGAGGTAAACGGGAAGGCCCATCTGGTGTCCCCGGACGACCTGTTCCGGCCGGCGGAATATTACATTGTGGGACCTGATTTGCGGGAAGGACGGATCGGTATTTATTCTGAAGAGGGAAAGTGGATGGCACCGGAACGTTTTATCCGGCCCGCTCCTGACCGAATTGACCTTGCCGAGCGCATTTGCATTGACGCGCTGCAATTCAAGGGAACGAGGCTGGCCTCGATGCGCCAGGCGCTTCAAAAGCTATATGTTACCGGCCTGGATGACCCGGTGTACCGGGAAAGAGTGACGGAGGCCCTTTTCAGGGGAGAAACCCAAAATGTCACGTTGGCGCACAACGGCATCTCCGGTGCTGCCACGCTCAGGCTGGATGGGTCCATCCTTTCTTTTGTGGACCCGGACAATCCTTCCAGGGTGTTGATGCGCCATCCCATGGAAGACCTGGTGGATGTCGTCCCCCAGTTGGAATGCGGGTCCCAAATGAAGGACCCGCCAGCCAGGACCGGTGAATGTCAACAAGAGAGGGAAGTGGCCCGGAAACTATTACAGCCAAAGGGGCAAACTGGTGAATCCCAGTGTGTTACCGGGCCTGCGAGGGCAACCGAGGCCCGTTCAAATGGCTTCAGCGCGCAAAACTTGGATTTCCTGAAAAACTCCCTGAAGTACATGGGCTTTTCCGAATCCCTGGGCAGTCAACTGCTGGCAGCGTTGCGGGAAGGTGCGCCGGAGTTCCGGTTGAGCGAGCAACGTTCCGTGGGCGGGGATAAAATCGACTTCACCCTTCACTTCAAGCGAGGCGCGGCCGGCGGGATCTATTTTTTCAATAAGTATGATGCGGCGCTGAAAAAAGGGGACGGCACCGCCCTTCAGCATACTTTCTATATTGAAAAAAGCAAGGGTGTTACCGCCAAAGAAGCGTTCAACCTGCTGTGCGGGCGAGCTATTTATAAAGAACTGACCAACCGGCAGAATGAGAAGTTCCGCGCATGGATAAAGCTGGATTTTGGTCATCTGACGGATAGCGGCCATTACAGGTTTGCTCTTTTTAATGACAAGTACGGCTTTGACCTGGAAAAGGCCTTGGCTAACCATCCCATAAGGGAACTGGGTAATGGGGAGCAGAAAGAAAAGCTCCTTGCCAGCCTCCGGCGCGGAAACCAGCAGGCGGTTGTTTTCGAAAAGGAGGGAAGGCCGGAGCGAATGTTCATCGAGGCGGACCCGCAATTTAGAAGGGTGGGGGTGTATGACCGGGAAGGCAGGAAACTGGATGTCAAAGAAGGCCGGAAGGAGGGTGCTGTCCCGGAAGTAGGGCTGAAGCCGGCAGGGGTGAAGAGGTAGTGCCGCATTTTAAGGATGCAGACTAATCGCAAAAAATATGATTTTTTATGGAAGAAGAACCCTTGAACAAGGATTGGCTATGGGACCTATGTATAGAGACCCTTCTTAAAATCTATCCGGAGTCGACTATAAGGCTAATCAGGGCGGCCGTAGAAAACGGCCAGACACCCGAGCAGGTGCAGCAGCAGTTCCAGTGGGCGGTAGATAAGCTCGGAAGGAAGGACAGTGCACTTCCTCTCCATGCAGGCCTGCTGGCGGAGCATTTTCAGGATGAATTGAAGGAAAAATCGGCACGGAACCGTTACGTTGGAGTGGACGGTAAAAGGAGCATTGAAATTCAGGCAAGAAGGATCAGGGGAAGAAAGTTTTAGGCGGGCCATAACGGTTCCAAAAGAGGAATGGGCATTCGCCGGGAAACGGAACTGGATCAATGGACCTTTGAAAACTGCCAATACTATGAAAACTGGTTCGATGGGTGAAGAGCACCACCCGGAGGCGTAAACCCCGGGCTGGTGCTCTTAATGTTTAGAGGAGGCCTTCATCGGCAAAGCTGAAATATCCATCGCAGCTGATGATCAGGTGGTCCAGCACCCGGATGTCCAGGGTCATTCCCGCCGCGCGGATTTTAGTGGTGAGCTCCCGGTCCGCCTGGCTGGGCTGAAGGGCGCCGCTTGGGTGGTTGTGCGAAAGCAGGAGGCTGACAGCATTCAAACGCAGCGCTGTGGCCAGGATCAACCTTGGGTCGGCCACGGTGCCGGTGATGCCGCCCGAAGAGGCGTGGAAGAGGCCCAGCACCCTGCTGGCCCGGTTAAGGTAAAGCACGCGGAATTGCTCCAGCAGTTCAATCTTTCCCGGGTCCCAGTTTTGGAGAAAGATCTGGTAGGCATCGTAGGAGGTGATGATTTGAGGCCTGTCGGAAGCCTTGACCTTGGACCGGTACACCAGTTCTACTTCTGCTACCTGGAAGGTATCGAAGGGCAATAGTTTCTTTTTCATACCGCATTTGATTAAGGGTGAAAAAATGAATGACGGTACCCCGGCACGCTTTGACCAGAATTTGCGCAAGGGACCGGCCGTATAAATGCGTGGGAGGCTGGTGATGAAATCCTTGGGCAGTTGGTGCAGGAACAGGGGAGGAGGATATGCTATATTGCTTTATGCCGGCCGGCCCTTGAATGCAATTTCCGGCAAAGCGTAAGTTTGTGAAGTCATTGAATTTTTTTCAGCTGGGCATGTTCCGTAGAGTTACAGGACGTACAAGGGTGCGACGCAAGGAAAGCCAAAAAGTATAAGTGTCGCTTGGTTCACAAAAACGCAGGTGAAAAAGGAAGCGCATAATGTCCAAATAGAAGGCATTATGCAATGAATTCTGACAAGAGCCCAATGGAAGGAGCACTGATATGTAACGGTGGTGCTAGAAGTCCAATTTCGAAGGAAAAAATTAAAATGTTTCTTAAGTTACTTGATACTATAAAATAGTGTATATGAAGTTTGCAATTATAGGATTGTCCTTCCTTATTTTATTCAGTTGTAGTCCTAAACCATATAAAGTAGTGCAAAGTGCAAAAAATGAATATAATGCTAGTTCCAACGGAACGCTAATATATCTTCAGAGGAAGATAAATCCACTAAAGTTAATTTTTAAGAGGCTTGATAGAAAGATTGACGAAGAAAATTTCGTTTTTATTTTTTCTTGGGTTAATCACCTGCCTATAGCAGGTACAAATGATTTTCGTGCGTTGTTTGTGGACAATGGCCGAAATAAAAAGCGTTTTTTCTATAATAAAATTGAAGCTCCGAAGACAGTTTATATGGTAACAGATAACTCGAATTTTCGTGATTTAGATTTCATTTTGGGTAAGGTTTTGGAAGGGAAGGTCGAAGATTTAGCATCTTTGCCACCGAAGTTTTCATCTGCTGAAGTTGGAGAGCAATTTTATGTTTTTGATATAAAAAATGGTAAGGCTAAGGTATATATAATAAAAAATTTCTTTCTTGACTAAGACATCGTTTTAAGAAAAAATAAGGTTTCTCATTGCTGTCTATGTTGATTGATAGGGATGGTTGTCCAGGTGCTTCCCGTTTTCCTGCATTCCATCGGGTAAGTTTATGGAGGGAATTCACCCAATTCATGGTTAATCCCTTTCGATACAACGCCCCCATTCCAGGACTGTATCGCTGATCGCAAAAAAAATATTTCCCCCTCCGGTTCCCTTTTTTCCCTATATTTGAATTCATGAGTCAACAATCCCATACTATTATTTCTGTCGTGGCAGCCGCAATGGATACGCATTGACGGGAATGTAGTACAGTATAAAATACTGAGAGCCCGTCCAATCTGGACGGGCTTTTTATTGCAATAAACCATGAATACAATTCACTTACCTATCCAACGCATAGCGGTCATTCTGGCGGCCGTCGCAGCACCCACACCTCTGTCGGGTTAGGATATGTATTGCCACAACTTTTGGAATTCATAGCCTCCCGACCCCGGGAGGCTTTTCTTTTTTTATCAAACCTGAAAACATATGCAACGAACAAAAACGCAGGAGATCTTTTCCTCCAGGGCCCGAAATGTTCCTCCTTCTTTCATCCGGGAAATTCTCAAAACGGCTGCGGACCCCGGGGTGGTGTCTTTTGCCGGCGGACTGCCCAACGCTTCCTTTTTTCCTGCAGAAGAACTGCAGCATTGCACCGAACGGGTCTTTGCCCGGTACGGCCGGCAGGCCCTTCAATATTCCGCCACCGAAGGGTACCTGCCCCTGCGCGCCTGCATTGCCCGCCGTTATAAAGAAACAGCCGGGTTGACCATCCGTCCCGAACAGGTCCTGATCACCAGCGGCTCCCAGCAGGCACTGGACCTGGCAGGAAAACTGCTGGTGGAACCCGGCGACGGCATTCTGCTGGAGCGGCCTACCTATTTGGGAGCCCTTCAAAGCTTTTCCCTGTTTGAGCCCCGCTGGCACGAAGCCACCCTGCTGCCGGACGGAATAGCCCTTGAAGAATTATCCGGCCAGCTGGACCGGCACCCCATCAAGTTGTTTTACTGCATTCCCAATTTTCAAAATCCTACCGGCATCCGCTACAGTATGTTTAAACGGGAACAGGTGGCTGAAGTGGTGGGCCGCCATCCCACCCTGATCGTGGAAGATGACCCTTACGGGGACATTTATTTTTCCGGCTCACCTTTGCCGCCCATCTATTCCTTCCTGCCGGAACAGACGATCCTCCTGGGATCGTTCTCCAAGACGGTAGCACCCGGCCTGCGACTGGGTTGGATGGTGGCGAGCGAGGAGATCATTAAAAAGCTAACCGTGCTCAAACAGGCGTCGGATCTGCATACCTGCAACCTTACCCAATACCTGCTTCATGAATTTTTGGAGCAATACAGCCTGGATGCACACCTGGAGAAAATCCGGGCCGTGTACCGAGGGCAAATGGAAGTGATGCTGCAGTCCATTCAGCAGCACTTTCCTTCAGAGGTAAGCTGTACGCGGCCCGAAGGAGGCATGTTTGCCTGGCTGCGCCTGCCGCAGGGCATAACGGCAAGAACCCTGTTGGAAAGGGCCATGGAGGAGCGCATCGTGTTTGTTCCCGGGGATTCGTTCTATGCCAGCCGCCCAGACGGTCAAACCTTAAGAATGAATTTTTCCAACCTGGCCGCCGGCCGCATGCAGGAAGCCCTGGCAACCCTGGGCAGACTTTGTTACTGAGGACCTGAAAGCCCTGAGGACGAAATCCGGCCCATTGGCCTGCCGTTACGCCACAACAGCCTTTCCTGTTCGGGAAAGGTTTTGTGGTTTGTGCCGCCTTGGGTATGCCCGTCGGCTCTTGCCGCCAGCAGCGCTCGCAACACGGAGAGGAGTTAAGCCTGTCGGCAAACCCTGGTTATTTTTCGGCACGAGGGACTTTAGGTTTATCCATAAACGAGTAGGTAATAAAGGCAGAGCTCCGCGAAACCGAAACCCATTACCGGAGTAGTAGCCTGCTAATGGGCAATTCCGGTTCCATAAGTCTAGGCTGCAGCTTTCTTCCTGGGCAGTTTTGGACGCAGGACATTTTAAATTTCAGGGATAGTTTTATATTTACTAATAAATTTAGCATTTGCCCTATTTTAGAATTGTAATATGGACCAGTCAGCGGCGGGAGCCTTTCATGGGGATCCGGCAGATCGAGAACTACAATGTTGATGCGGTGCACCAGATCATGCGGGTGAAGGCAGAAGAGACTTATGGGCGGGATTTTATTGATGTGGAGGTGCAAATGCTTTCTAAGGTGAGTGCTGCGGTAAAAAATTACCTGAAAGAAATTCGGAAGAAAAGGGAGGCGAAAAAGTGGGGGCCTTCTGCTCCATCCGCACCAGTTGGTAGACGCAGGGATAAGGACAAAGGCAATGAAAATATGTCACTTGCCAAGCGAATGGGTAAAGAATAAAAGGTTGAATCCATTGCCTGGCCGGTGGTTAACGGTATCAACCCGCTTCATTGGCGTAAGCAGACGAGCAGCGACATGCTGTTCCCCGTGTGTTTAAGAAGTTGGCTAATTTATATTGGGCTCCTGATCCAAAATGATGGAAAAGGTGATTGCCTGGCGGACCAGGTCCGGGTAGGCTTCGATAATGATTTCCACAATGCTTTTCCTGCCGAACTTTTTTCTCAGCTTTTCTACGTCCCTTTTGGTTTCCCGGATGGCCAGCACATCCAGTATCCGCACCTCCCTGTTAGGTAAATACCGTTCAATTTCCTCCCGGCTGACATCCTGGAGGTTAAAGGACTCCTGGTGCTCCCAAAGGAACGGGGAGAGGACGGTTTCGCCGGCTTCCCTGGAATGAGGGTTTTTACTCTTCAATTGGGTCCTTGCGGATTCCTCCATATCCACCGCCAGGGAAGATAGGAAATGGGAAAAGATGTTTTCATCTCCTTGCTCCTTGCTTAAAGCATTTGCCTGCCATTCGGCCGTACCGGCGATTGCAAATAAAAAGAACTTGGGAGTGATTTTCAGTTGTTTAGCCTCTTCCATCACAGTATCCCTGAAGGTTCTGTACGCATCCATATTTTAAATTTAAATAAATTCATTATATATCGTGCTTTTTCGTAAAAATCTACCGCCAGAACATTCGCAGGAAAAGGGGGGCAAATAAGTGTGGACCCTCTTCTGCCTCTGCACCAGTTGTAAAACGAAGGGATAGGTACAAAGGCCAGGAAAATATTCCTCTTATCAAAAAAATGGATAAAGAATAAAAGGTTGAAATCTTTTCCCTATAGGCGTACCTCTTATTAAGTAAATGCGCCCATAGCATTACTTAAACTGCACCAAGGGGAAATACTAATCGTTGGCCGGCCAAAATTTTCTCGTAAAATTCTGCCGTGTTCGTGTCCTGTTTTAGCGGAAGTACTGTTGCTTTTACCGAAACAGTAGCCGGGACCGCTGGCCCTTTCTGGTAACTTTGTATCCTCGGAGCAGGCAATTGATGGGAACAGCCTCCTTCTGTCGGGTTTCGCCCGGGCAATTGGTAGTGGATAAGACTTTTACCCTGCTTTTTGCTTTTATTACCGGCAAGGGAAGGGAAACTAACTTACTTAAAATGAAAAAGACCACTATTATACTGGCAGATCACCAGCAACTGATGCGGGAAACCTTTAGCTATATATTGAGAAGTGAACCCCAGATTGAAGTTTTGGCAGAGTGCACCGGAGCTCTGGAGGCTGCTGAACTGGCCCGTAAACTGAGGCCGGACATTATTTTGATGGACCTGCATATCCCGGGGATGGATGGCGTGGAAGCCGTTCGCCGGATTGTGCGGGAACAGCCGGAAGCAAAAGTCGTGGGCATGTCGCTGAATTACGACCGCTGGCAGGGAAACAGGATGATCGAGGCCGGTGCACGTAGTTATGTTACCAAAGACTCGCGGGCGGAAATGCTTGCGGCCATCGGGGAAGTGGCCGCAGGCCGTAAGTATGTTTCCCGCGGAGCACTATGATCAAACTGGGAGTGGGTAGGATACAATTTTGACGAAGCCTGTTCTCGCTTTTTAAGCAGGCAGCAGCACCTGGAACGTGGCCCCTTTTCCCGGTTCTCCCTGCGCCCGGATCAGCCCTTTGTGGTTGGCCACTACCTTTTGCACAATGGCGAGTCCTACACCCGTGCCCTCGTACTGGCTCCGCCCGTGGAGCCGCTGGAAAATCTGGAAGATCTTTTCGGCGTCCTGCTGCTCAAAGCCGATGCCATTGTCGGCCACCTCTACCAGGTAATAATGACCGCTACTACTGCCGTTACCCGGCAGTTCGTTAAGTAATGGGTTTCCTTTCTCTACCGCCCGGCAGCGGACTGAGATTTCCGGGGGAACATTTTCCTTTCTGTATTTCAGGGCATTCCCGATCAGGTTTTGGAACAATTGCCGTAGCTGGGTGGGGTCCCCCTGGATCTCGGGTAGCTCCTCCACCTGTACCCGGGCGTCGCTCTGCTGGAGAGCTGCCTCCAGGTCCTGCAGCACTTCGCCCACGATCTCCCGGAGCTGCACCTTCCCAAGCCGGTTGGGTGCGACACTTACTTTGGAGTAGGCCAGCAGGTCTTCGATGAGCCGCCGCATGCGGACCGCCGCATTGTCCAGCCGATGGAATAAACGGATGTCTTCCTCTCCGGCATTAGGGGCAAGGACTGCTTTCAGCCGCTCGGAAAAGTACAGGATCTTGCGCAGGGGCTCTTGGAGGTCATGGGAAGCGGCGTAAGCAAACTCCTCGAGGCTGCTATTGGACCGCTTCAGTTCTTCCACCGACTGCTCCAGCTGCAGCTGCAGCTGCTTGACCGGTGTGAAGTCAGAAAAAGTGACCAGGAGTTCCGCTCCCAGGCGCGTGCACATCAGGTCGATCCATGCGTCAATACCTTCCATGTTGTAATGGAAGTCGAAGCGGTTCACCTTGCCGGTCTGGTATGTATCCCGGAACTGTTCAAAAAGCCCGTTGGTTCTATAGCCCGGGAACCAGTTGCTGCCCGGTTCATCCATCAGTCGGTCCGCTTGCTGTCCCAGGTAGTCGGCAACCGCCTGGTTCACCAGGACAAAACGGAAATCAATAATGGCGCCCTGCTCATCTTTCAGGGGAGTAGCTGTAAAGATGCCGGTCTGCGCCCGGTTAATGATGGTTTGCAGCCTTTCGGCGGACTGCTCCACCGCTATTTTAGCTTCCTTCAGGGCGCTGATATCGGTAAGCACGAAGAGCAGCAGGCCCGAGCTCATTTTGGAAAGTGTCACCTCCAGCCATTTGCCGGTGGCTTCCCAGTACACCTCCGTGTGCCGGGCAATACCTGACTCCCAGGTTTCCAGACTCAACTTTAATAACGTGGACGACCAGTAATGCGGGGCCAGTTGGGCCGCCGTGCGGGACAGCACAAGCTCCCTGGGGATGCCGGTCATCCGGCTGGCCGCCTCGTTGGTCAGCAGGACCTTGAGGTCTGCCAGCTGGCTTTCTCCTGTGTGGAATACTTCTCCTACCGAGATACCGCTGGAAGAATGCATCAGGATGCTCTCCAGGAGGCTGCGCTGCTGCTCGATGTGTTGGGCTGCATGTTTTTGGTCGGTAATATCCGTAAAGGTGACCAGAATGCCTTCCTCCAGCTTAACGGTAGCCACCTGGTACCAGCTGTCCTGGTATTCCGTCCGGTAGTGAAACTCCTGCCTTTCCGCACTGCCGGTCTGGAAAACGCGGCGGTACATCTTAAAGGCGCCGGAGTGGCGGGAGGCAGGAAAAACGGAGAGAAAGGATTTTTGAAGCACCTGATCTTCGGAAAGGCCCAGCAACTTGCTAAAGGCCGGGTTAATGCGGGTGATGAGAAAGTCCTGGACATTTCCCACGGGGTCCGGGAGCGCCCTTGCCACAAAAATGCCGTTGGGAGAAACCTCCAGGATGCTGTCCGTCAGGGCCCGCTGGTGGTGCAGTTCCTCAATAATGCGGTTTTCCTCGGTTACATCCTGCAGAATGGTCAGCACGCCGTCCCGGATGCGGCCGCGCAGGCTCTTAAAATAGCGCCCAACCAGCGGGTTAAACAGCACCGAAGTGGCCTTTTCGCCGCTCTGGTACACAGCGGCCATTTGCCGAAGAATCACCGCCCTGGTTTCCTCAGGCAGGGCGGTGAGGGTGGAAAGGCGGCGCCCCACCAGTTCAGCGGGCGTTAGACCGAGGGTTGTACTACCCACTTCGTTGCTGTAGGCGTACTCAAAATCCACAGGAAGCGGACTTTGGTGTGCGAAGACAGGGCGGGCCCACAGCAGGCCCTGCGGCTGCGTATTGAAGAACTCCTGAAAAAGGCTCGGGTCGTTGAATTTTTCCTCCATGGTTTGTAAGAATAGGAAAATGTAGAAAGATTTTGCATACCCCAGGGCCTTTTCTATATAGCATTCACAGCATGGTATGCCTTTGATGCAGGAACATAAAAACCGATTTTTTTTACCAGGAACCCGTCACTTTTGAGCAGTTCGCAAACCTCTTCTACCAGAGAGCTTTCCTCCGGCGGCAGCTCTGAACACCACTCATCAATGGGATCGATCTTTGCCTCTTTTACGGCATGCTGCAACAACTTGTAACGCAGGACTTTTTTAATCATGCATTATTGTTTTTATGCATAATATACATAGTTTTTAGGTAAAAGAAGCATCCGCTCCAGTTTAGCCGCCCTGGCCATAACGGGCTGATAAACTAATTTTAGCCTGAATATAATAAATATATTAAATTAGTAAATGTCTTGGCAGTAGGCTATTGTAGTTACAGCTCGCTGCCAGTACGCGTAATGTGAAATTTTACGTTAACCCTCCAACCGGCGAACAGATAGTAAACAAAATGCAGACAATATTAGGAGCCAACGGGCAAATTGCAGAAGCATTAGTAAGGGAATTGCACAGGAATTATACCACTGACATCCGGCTGGTAAGCAGAAATCCTAAAAGGATAAACGACACAGACCAACTTTTTCCAGCAAACTTAATGGACGCAAAGGCAACGGACAAAGCCGTGGAAGGCAGCGCCATCGCTTACTTGACCGTCGGTTTGCCGATGGACGCACAAATGTGGACGGACCAGTTTCCTGTAATGATGAAAAATGTCATGGAAGCCTGCAAAAAACACCAGTGCAAACTGGTGTTTTTTGATAACACGTATATGTACGCCAAAACCAGCGAACCGCAAACGGAGGAAAGCCCCTTTGTTCCATCGGGTCAAAAATCCGCTGTGAGGGCACACATTGCAGCAATGTTGTTGGACGAAATGAACCATAAAATTATTGAAGCCGTTATTTGCAGGGCCCCCGAATTTTATGGGCCGGGTAAAACGCAAAGCATCACCAATTCTTTAATTTTTGAGAATATCAGGCAAGGAAAGAAATTAAAAGTTCCCATTAAAGACAACACATTACGCACCCTGATTTGGACGCCCGATGCAAGCCGTGCCATGGCGTTAATTGGCAATACGCCGGATGCGTACCAGCAAACGTGGCATCTGCCCTGCGATGACAACAGGCTTACGTACAAACAACTGATTGGCCTTGCTTCAGAAATTTATCGGAAAAAGTTTAGCTTTTCCGTAGTAAAAGGGTGGATGTTTCAATTAGCTGGTTTGTTTAATAACCAGGCAAAGGAATTACGGGAACTTTTACCACGTTATAAGTATGACAATATTTTCATTTCCGATAAATTCAAAAGAAGGTTTCCGGATTTCAAACTTACAAGTTACCAGGAAGGCATTACCGCAATAATGAACGAACAAAAACAAGGGTGATAAAAATTTTAAGTAAAGTTACCAGCGTTGCACGGTATGAAAGTTCGAAATAAACGTCCTTCAGAGAGAAGATCCTAACGGTTCGGGGCAAGCTACCTCTTCTGGACTGAGGTCTATCGATCCTGTGCTCTTGCCGTCCACGCACCCTGATTCCCTGGAAATGGATAACTTTAAGGATCCCGGCATTCATGAAAAAGGCGGACCAACTCACCATAAACCTGCAGGAGCTGCGCCATGGCGATCGGGCACTGCGTACGCTCACCAACCCGGTGAGCCGCCAGATCCTGCAGCTGCTCCATGATCGTGGGCAGGCCTGCGTTTCCGAGGTGTACCAGGCTCTTTCTCTTCGCCAGTCCGATACTTCCCGTCACCTCAGCGAGTTGCGCCATGCCGGCCTGGTCTCCGCAAACCCCAGGGGTCAATTTATTTATTATGCTGTTCATTACGTCAAGCTCCAGCGGGTAAATAGCGGTGTAGCAGAGCTGCTGCACTTCAGGCCGGGTAACAAAGTAGTGCGGGCTTGTGTTCCCTGCACTTATGGGTTAATTCCTGTCAGTAGGAAAAGAAGAAACATAAAGCCTCCAATCACCAGCCTGTCGGTACCCTTATCCGAGAATTGGCAGGTCCTTCCCTGTATTTTATTCCCGGTAAACTTCCCTTCGGGCCTTTTGGAAGGTATGGTGAAGCGTTCGTAGGGGAATGCGTTAGCTTTTTGGAAAAGACGCAATGAATGGCGAAAGGCTCTTAAAGGCAAAAGCCTCCTGTGGACAGGCGTATCACGGGTCGGTGATTCCTGAAATATTGATGTCCTCCAGATAGGGGTCCAGCGGGTCCGTGGAGGTAAAGGACCGGATACGGGCGAATTCGTATTGTTCCTTATCCTTATAAACTTCGACGTAAAACCCGTCGATCTGGAACAATAATATTAAATGTCGGTCATCCTCCCGGTGGGCCAGCCTTACGGCTCCGAATAGTAACCGAATCTTCTCCTCTTGACGCAACGCGTTAAACTCAAACAGGGTCATGCTCACCTCCCGGAATTTGGTTATTAGTGGACGGTCTTTTAGCCTTTATCTCGCGGTATATCAGCTGGCCGGGAACCGGCGCCGCTGATAACCAGTAGCCTGCCCAAGACCCGGCATCCCTTGGCGTAAGGGGCTTCCTGGTAGCTTAGGGACCATCCTTTGGGTTCCTTTCCTTCAAAAGACTGTGCCAACATGCTTCTTGCCGGAAGCTGGTGCAGTGAAAGGAAAGCAGCCTGAGGTCCTCCCTGTTGCCGGCGATGTTTGGCCACAGTGTCAGCGGCAGGAAATGGATTACTCCTTAATTGCCCTGATCGCCGAGGACGGAATGGGAAATCCTAAACCCGGGATTTGCCGAAAGGGCAGGGGGATTAAAATGGAAGGATTTCAGTGTCCCTCAAGGTTTCCCTGGCAGGTGGCGGGAACGGTTGTATTTCGAACTGGTTCTGCCTTTTATATGTACCAAGCCCCGCTACATTAAGGTCGCAACTGGGAATGGGGCTGTTCCCTTTTTCGGCCGGACAGGTGCTGCATTGCCAGGATGATCCCGCAAAGGGCCGAAAGACCAAAAAGAAATAGGGTCACGAGCGGTACGGTTTGCTCGAAGGTGCCATAGTTGTAGTGCCTGCGGTCCAGAGCAAAGAATATAAAAAGGGAAAGGATAGTCAGCAGGATGCCGGAAAGTTGCAGGACCGGCTTTACCCAGTGCTTTTTGGTGCCTTGGATTTTGTGACCGATATACAGGCAAAGGATGCCACCGACCCCTACCAGGGAATAAAGACCGCCATGCGGAAGGGCTAATAATAAATAAATAAGGTAAGGTCCGCCGAAAGCCTCTCCGCTGATCATAACCAGGCAAAAGGTAATGATCGTGGCCCGGGGGTGTCCTGCTATATAGAATGCGTTCATAGTTAATAGTTTTTGGTGCTGTTTTGTAACCGGTTCGGTCCTTGTCTGGCTTTATTGGAGCCTGGTCACCCGATTCGGCCGGCTAACTCTTTTATGATCCTGTAATAGAACAGGAACTTGGGGTCTTTCTGTTCCAGGTGAGCGGTGCCATGCCGCCGGCTGGAAAGCACCGACGTATGGTGGTGCAGGCCCAACAGCCTGCCCAACGCACCATCGGTAAGGAAGGTTTTCGCCGACACCAGGACAATGATGGCCTTCCGGATTTCGCTCAGGCAGACGTCCCCGTAGGTCCGGGCCGCCGTTT
Source organism: Huijunlia imazamoxiresistens (assembly GCF_037132455.1). Lineage (NCBI taxonomy): Bacteria > Pseudomonadati > Bacteroidota > Chitinophagia > Chitinophagales > Chitinophagaceae > Huijunlia > Huijunlia imazamoxiresistens. The sequence goes on from NZ_JBBBEI010000024.1 coordinate 31,467, forward strand.
CCCCGTAGGCTTCCCCTTTTTTGTGTTCCATCCCCGGCGCGCAATTCTGCAATGTGTCCGGGGGCAAATGGAAATACCGTTCACACCTTGCGGCCAGTTGGGTAATGCAGTCGGCGCTGTATACTTCCGGTTCCCGGGGAAGGCCCGGGATGGCATAGGCATTCAGCAAGATCGGTCTTTCTTTCTTTTGGGTACCGGCCTGGCGGTCCAAGGCGGGGCCGGCCCTTTTGGTTCTGTTTCCCATAAAAAGCATTGATAGCGTTAGAAAAAATAGGAAGTCCGGGTCCTCAGTCGGCGAAAGCCCCCAGGACGCGGGCTTCAAGGGCCTCCAGGCGGGGGAGCGGCTTCAGGTTTACATTCCACCGGGTTAAACCAAAGGGAACCCGTACAAGAGCGCAGCGTCCCCGAAGGGTGTTGGTGCCCGGGCAGGGAAAGAGGTTGTTGTGTAGGCTGGCGCCCTCCATCGTTTGGTTTTCTGTTCTTATTTTCTTCGTTTTCATAATACAAATGGTTTTAAAGGTGAAAGAAAGGCTTTGGCGGTCCGGGGGCCAGCCGCAGGGCCGGGGCGGCTGGTCCGCCTTTGCGTGGGCTAATAAATGGTCCTGCGGATACGCAGGCCCTTGTTGAAGATCTGTTCCAGGTTTGCGAGGTAATCCTTATAGGTTACCTGCTTTTGGAGCTGGCCGGGGTCCTGGGAGAATTTGCGCACCAGTTCTTCCAAATCGCAAACGTCGGCGGAGAGCACCTTGCTCACGGCGATCACGAAGCTTCGGGTGTTCCAGCCGGGAAAGGCCGAAAAGCGGTGGCAGGCCCCGGCAATCTCCTCGGCTGCCCTCAGGTGCTTCACTTCGTAAGTGCCCCGGTGGAACAGGGCCATCAGGTCATCTCCTGCACCGCCCTCGCTTCCTGTTACCCCGTGGTACAGCAGGTTGAGCGCCACGCTGAGCGGGAAGCGGTATTTCTCCTGGAAGGCCTGGAGTTGACAGTAGCTTTTGAGGCCCTGTTCGATATAGCAGCGCAGGAAGTCGGCCGGCTTCCATTTTTCCTGAAGGGAATTGAGGCGGGCGACCTTGTCCAGCGCCACCTGCTCGCGGCGGATGATGTAGTACACCGGCTGGCCCGTCCTCCGGGCAGCCTCGAAGCGGTGCTGGCCGTCGATGATATCGAGGTGTCCGTTCAGGCCATGGGCCACGATGGGGAAGTCGGGCAGGAAGTTGATGCCGTGACGGATGTCTCGGACCATCTTTTTTATTTTTCCCTCGTTGAGGGCGCGGTTGCCCCGCAGCCGCCGGAAAAAGGAATAGTCATTGGTGACGAACACTTGTATATCACTGGCTATGTGTTCCATGGAAATTGTTTTAAGAGGTTTTGACTGGGAGTGGAGAAACCGGGGCTGGAAAAGCCCCGGTTTTTACAGTCTAATGCGAAGCATCTTCGGGTAGGGACGCTGGCTGTGGCTCCTGGACGGGAGTATTGTCCTGTTTTGCTTCCAGGGCCCTGATGCGGGTAGCTACATTCTCCTGCCGTTTTTGTGCTTTGCCGTTCTGCTCCTGCTCGATAGCCGCCAAGGCCTCGGGAATATATTCCTTGCACAACTCGTAGATGGCAGTCGCCTTTCCGTATTTTTCCCGGTCTGCTTCCAATTGTGAAACCAGGCTGTCGAAAAGGCTGCGGCGGACAAAGGCGTACAGCAGGCTGTTGTCCTGGAGTTCCTGCATTTTTTGAAAGAGGGCTAGTCCCCGGTATTCGCGCTGAATGCCCAATTGCTTATCCAGCCAGTCCTTCGATTCGTAAGCCGCGGCATTGTCAAAGAGGTGAAGGATCAGAGCCATCAACTCTGTCTGTAGCAGGGGAGCGGTATTGCCAAAAAATGCCTCGCATTCTTTTAGACCGGCGCAGGCCCGTTTGTACACCTTTTCCCGGTCCAGTTCCTGGTTGCGGGTCTCACGGTCCTGTAGGCGCTGCAATTCCAGGGAAAAGCTTAAGGTTTCGTTTGCCTCCGTTCCTTCCGGCAGCGCGATGCTTTTTTTGGGGGTCAGGATCACATCGATGATCTCGCCTTCCGAACTGCCGGCTACCACGAACGCCCGGCGCATCCCTCCCGACGCTTTCTTTTGGTTGTACTCCTTTAGTTCCTGCTTGTAACCGGCAACTTCGCTTTCCCATTCCCGCCGGCATTCCTGTTCGGCCTCGGCCCGCTGCTCTTCGTTGTAATCTTCATCCTTCGTCCAGGTCTCGTTTTCTTTGCGGTAATCTTCCCAGGTTCCCGGGTGCTGGGGCGGGTAGACCGGGGTAATGCCGAAGGTGTCGCGGTCCAGCACGGCGGCACCCAGTTCACCTGCCGCCTTTACTTTCGCTTTGTCCTCGTCATCCAGATAGTAACAGTTGGTCACGAATAACACCTCGGGGTCGGCCATGGTTTCCCGGATGGTTCTTTGGTAATTCCGAAAAGACTTGATTTTGTAGCACCACCCGTTGTGGCATATCCTGTTTTTGTTGAGTTCAGGGAACAGCAGTTTGTTGAAGGACGAATTGTGGGGGCAATGGTTACAGGCGCCCGCTTCCGGGTATAGGAGGGCATCTTCGGTAGGGAAGGGGGCGCTGTCCAGGTCATGCTGCTGCCGGTCCATGTAGTAATCCAGGTTGTCCAGTTGCCAGTCGGTGCGCTCCGCCCAGTCTTTGGGAATAGCACAGCTTTTGAGGATTTCCTTTTGGGCGTCCGGGGCAAACCGGCAAAGTTGCAGGGCTTCTCCCAATTTCATCCTTCCGTCTTCCAGCAGTACCTTGAATCCGGGGGCCAGGTCATTGAGTTTTAGGCGGGCAGCGACATAGGAGGGGCTTTTGCCAACCCGGAGGGCGATCTCTTCGACGCCTAGGCGGGAGTGCAGGTTTTTGAAGGCGGACGCTGCCTCCATGGGGCGGACGTCCTTACGCTGGAGGTTTTCGATAATTTGAAGTTCCAAAGCTTCTTCATCCGAAAGTTCCCGGATGGAGGCGGGAATGGTCGGGCGGCCAGCCGCCCGGGCAGCTCGCCAGCGCCGCTCACCCAGCACCAGCAGGTACACGGGCCTTTCTTTGCCGGTCTTTTTGGGGAGGGGCCGGTTTTGAGGGTAAGGGCGTATCATAATGGGTTGCAGGACTCCCTTTTCCTGAACGGAAGCGGTAAGTTCCTGCATGTCTGCCTCCGGGAAAAACTTACGGGGTTGGTTTGGATCGGGGAAAATATGTTCAACAGGTACCTTGGAAAAAGTTGCTTCGGCAGGGGTGGGGCCGGAGGGCGGAGTGGTTGGGGTTTCGTGGGGTAAGCCGGTATTGGTTTGCAGGGGCGTTTTTTTCTTATTCATAAAAGAAGCTTTATAGTGAAGAAATAAGAATAGCCAAACAAAAATTCCGGAAGTAAAAAGAGCTTATAGAGCCATTAGCAGAACGGGATATTGACAGGAGGTTTTATGTTGTAAATATACAAAATTTATAATTACAAACCAAGGAAAATCAATGATTTGTGGTGGTTTGTATGTAGGCGTGGTGTTAACGGGAACTTGCGCAGGATGCAATAATAACGGTACTGGTGATTAAATTTTCGGATGGTATTTCAGGTATTGATACAACTGGTTTCGGCTAACCTTGATCTTTACGGCCAGTTGGGTTTTATTGTATTTGCCTGTGGCGAAGAGCCGCTGTGCCTCTTTTGCTTTTTTCATAAATGAGGCAGTATGACCTTTTGTCCGGGTAGTGGGTACCCTGCTGGCTTCTGCCGCCTGTATATCAACTTCCATTAGGGAGAGCACTTTACTTCCTTTGACGGCCATCAGACCGGCAAGTTCCAGGAGTTCGCCTACTTTGAAATAATAGGGATCGTTTTTTATAAGTGGGAGAGACGTTCTTACGTTTTTGGCCAATGCCTTAGCCACTACTGTCTTCGGAACAATTTTGAAAATTTCCGAGAACCGGGTGATCTGCCCTGCTTTGATCTTTTGCCCGGCCAAAAGGAACCGTTCGTCTTTTGCCTGCATGGAGGGAAATTACTGAAAATTTGGGAATGTCTTCCCGGCGCTGGAGGGTGAACCGAGAGGGAAAAATATTCCTAACGGGTAGGCCCGTAACCAATTATGGCTGGTGGGGGTAACACTTCCCAAAAGAAAAAGGGAAAAAAGAAAGCCTCCAGCATCAGCGGCCGGGGCCCAAAGGGCAAAAAGGAAAAGGAATAAATCCGTGGATGGTTGCCGCTGCAAACCCTTGATGCAGCCGGTGCAGGATACAGCGCTCCAAACAAGTACCTCAGCTTTATGCCGGAAGCTTTTTGACCTTGCAGGCCCGGCCGCTACCTTTGCGTCTTTTTTTCCCTGTTCTTCTGGGTATGTCTTTTAAAATTTAAATTTTTTATAAAGTATATGGTGTTTTTCGCTTCAGCAAATGGGGGATCAAAGGATGGATGCCGCCAATGCGGAACTTCTTAGCTGCCATAAGTGACTGGATCAGGAAACTTGCCCTAATTACGGACGGCAGTTACTGCTCAGAGCTGCAATTTTCCTTCAGATGATTCCAGTGCCGCTACCAAGGCATGGTTGTATAAGATTTTTCTAGTATCGATAATCGCGGTTTCCTGCGAAAAAACAAAAGGCAATGCTGTTCCGGGACCGTTAATATCAGGTCACTTGCTGTTTTCCTTTAAAGTAACCGGATCATTTGAACAATAGAAATACAGAATTGAACAAAAGCCGGTTTTAAACTGCTGCTACATTTGTAAGCCCGATCACTACAGGAATAACTCCGGAAGCTCAAATCCATCATTATTTGCAGATAGCGGTAAGATGGGCGGCTAATCCAGGGGATGCAAGCTGGTAAATCATTTATATACAGAATAGCAGCCATGAAAAAACAAAGCATTTTACTCTTTTTCATCCCAGGCCTTGTGGCACTCCTTACGGCGTTTATACCTCCTGCCCGGCAGTACCCGGCAGAACCGTTTGCTCTTTCCGACAAGGTGAAAGCGGAACGGGACGCAAAGGCGCTGCAAATACCGCAAGGATACTTGCAGCACCTGCGCTGGGACCTGCTTTTGGACTCAGTGGGCAAAAACGGTTCCCTCATCACCTGGAAGTCCGGAAACCCCACCTATATTTCCGATAAAGGAAAACTTTTGAAACGGTCCCCCAGAGGTTCTACCAAAGTAAAAGTGCAGATGACCGCTACTATCCATGCCGGCAGAGAAAGACGGACGCGGATTTTCGAGGCGCTGGTCGCCCCTGAAGAGCAGCAGTACGCTGGCTACCTGTTCGCCTACTTTGAAGCTTTTGGCGAAACCGGGCAACGCGAGCAACTGCGTTTCGGCGTTAGTGCCGACGCTACAAACTGGTATGCCCTCAACAACAATCAACCCGTTCTTGCTTCCAGCAGCATATCCCAAACCGGCGGTATCCGCGACCCGCATATCCTGCGCGGCGAGGATGAGAAATCCTTTTTCATGGTAGCTACCGATATGTTCACCTTCAAGAACGGCTGGGACCATAACCCGGGGATCGTCCTGCTGAAATCAGGCGACCTGGTCAATTGGAGCCATGGTATCGTGGACCTGGAAAAAAGCTATCCCCAAAAATTCAGGAACGTAAAATGGGTGTGGGCTCCGCAGACCATCTATGACCCGGCGGCAGGAAAATACCTCGTCTATTTTACCGTCCGGCTGAAAGATGACCCGGCTCTTGACTTTTACTGTGCTTATGCCAATAGGGAATTCACTGCTTTTGAAAGTGAACCCCAGCTGATGTTCAAAGCCAAATACGGGGCTATCGACGGCGACATCATTTATAAGGGCGGTTTGTATCATTTCTTCTATAAGGGAAATACGAAAAACGAGAGCGGAAAGGAGATAAGGAACGGCATCCAGCAGGCGACGGGAAAAACCCTGCAGGGACCATGGAAGGAAGATTTCCAGTACCTGGATGCGTATGCCGCCCAAAACATACCGGTAGAAGGTTCGGGTATCTTCAAACTGAATAACCTGGATGAATTCGTGCTTATGTACGACATGTATAAAGACCACCGCTACGAATTCCAGCGCAGTACGGATTTGTTCCGGTTCACTCCAAAGCCCGAGTCCTTTACCAAGAACTTTAACCCCCGCCATGGTACGGTCATGAGCATCACCCGGGAGGAAGCGAAACGGCTCCACGAAAAGTGGGGAGGGGTACCCGCCGAACTATTACAGGGAACACCGGCGAAACGGTAAGCAAGCCCTCATTGTCTCGGAGCGGAACCCGCCGCTTATGCCTTGCCTGAAGGGGGACGGATTGCCGCTGCCTAATAAGAAACAGTTTAAACGCCGATACTGGAGGGCAGCTAGCCGCCAACACGTTCATTTGCCGGCCTTTTTCTGTAGGCGGCCGGGCTTCACGGGAGGTCATGGCTGAAAAGGAAGCAGGCGGTTTACAGAAATGGACAAAAGGAAAAAGGATTTGAACAAAAGGAGCCCCTCGGAACCGCATAATTTGCAGCCATAAAGCCGGGAAAATGCTCTTCCCGTTCAAAAGACGATTGTGCGCTCCTGGTGACTTCTTTATACCGGTTTTACAGAAGAACTAATGCCGCCCTTCTCTCATTCTAATATAAAAAGTAAGCCCATGAGCCAGTGCTTTTCCCGCCCTGCCCACATACTGGTCGTCGATGATGATGAGGATGACCGCCGCTTCTTTCAGGAGGCAATTGCAAGGGCCTGCCCGTGGATGGTGGTGACCTTTTTGGGGGATACCGACCACCTGTTGGAAGCGCTGGAATGTACCGGTCCTTCGCTGGTCTTTATCGATTATAAACTGCCCGGGGAAAACGGCATTGAAGGCGTACAACGCATGCGCCGGCATCCCCGTTTCCGGGCGCTGCCCGTGGTCATGTGGAGTACCGGCAACCTGCCAGCGGTGGCGGCGGCTGCATACGGGGCGGGTGTCCAGCATTTTTTGGAAAAACCCTGGGACCTGGCGGTATGGACGCGGGATATTATCCGGGTTTTGGAGCAGAACGGGATCACCCTTCTTCCCCGCGCCGCCCCGGAACTTTCAGGCCTGCAGGACAACCCCAGGCAAGCGAAAAGGGGAGCTAGATTAAGCCCGCAGCCATTGGTGGAAAGCAGCATAATAACAGAAGCACAGGCAAAAACATAATATAATTCTTTTAGCAATCAAGCAAGCAAGCAACACGCCCCTTGTTTCTACCTGGGGCTTTTTTAATGCCTTAATTTATTGACCGATCAATACCTGTTGATTTTTATGAACCGAACTCATGTAGCAGGGGGCCGCAAGCGCCTCATTGCGGCCCTGTGGGCGGCATTGGCCTGTTTCAACGCCGCCGGGCAAAAAGATGTCCTTACTGTAAAGGCGGGCGAAATAAAAGCCCCCATTCCCGCCACCCTATGGGGGGTGTTTTTCGAAGACATCAACTTCGGCGCCGACGGCGGCATCTATGCCGAGCTGGTGAAAAACCGTTCCTTTGAATTTCTCAAACCCCTGATGGGCTGGACCGTGCAGCGGAAAAAAGCACAGGAGGGCGATGTGCTGCTGCTCAACCGGCAGGATCAACATGCGGCCAACCCCCGCTTCCTCCGGGTAAGGGGCAGGGGAGGGGAAAAAGGAACGCTGGGCCTGACGAACGAAGGCTTCCGGGGCATGGGTATCAAACAAGGCATGCGCTACGATTTTTCCGTAATGTACCGCCAGCAAGTCCCCGGCCTGAAGCTGCACGTGGAACTGGTCGACGCCAAAGGGATGCCTATTGGCGATACCGTGCTGACGCCTTTCGCCACCGACAAGCAGTGGCACAAGCAGGCGGTCTCCTTCCATGCCGCCGCCACCGAGCCGAAAGCAAAGCTGAATATATGGTTCGAAGGCCAGGGCACCATCGACCTGGACATGATCTCCCTGTTTCCCGGCGACACCTGGAAAAACCGGCCCGGCGGCCTGCGGGCCGACATGGTCCGGCTGCTGGCCGACATGAAACCGGGCTTTGTGCGTTTCCCCGGCGGCTGCATCGTGGAAGGCTTCGACCTCGCCAACCGCTACCAGTGGAAAAATACGGTCGGTCCCGTAGAGGATCGCCCCTTGTTAATGAACCGCTGGAACACGGAATTCGGCCACCGCCCCGCTCCCGATTACTTCCAGACCTTCGGGCTGGGCTTTTACGAATACTTCCAGCTTTGCGAAGATATCGGCGCCGAGCCGCTGCCCATTCTCAACTGCGGCATGGCCTGCCAGTATAATACCGCCGAAGTGGTGCCGCTGGACCAACTCGATCCCTACGTGCAGGACGCCCTGGACCTGGTGGAGTTTGCCAACGGCCCCGTTTCCGGTAAATGGGGCGCCCTGCGCGCCCAGATGGGTCATCCGGCTCCCTTTAACCTGAAGATGATGGGCGTGGGCAATGAAAACTGGGGCCCGCAATACCTCGAGCGCCTGGACGTCTTTACCAGGGCACTTAAGGAAAAATACCCCGGCATCAAACTGGTGAACTCTTCGGGTACCGACCCTGACGGCGCCCGCTTTCACCTGCTGAACGACGAACTGCGCAAACGCAACGCCGACCTCATCGACGAGCACTACTACCGCAAGCCCGAATGGTTCCTGGCCAATGCAGGGCGTTACGACAACTATCCGCGCAACGGCTCCAAGGTATTTGCCGGCGAATACGCCGCCCACGGCCCGGCCAAGGCCAACAACTGGCAGAGCGCCCTGGCGGAAGCGGCCTTCATGACGGGATTGGAACGCAATGCCGACGTGGTGCAGATGGCCTCCTACGCACCTCTGTTTGCCCATGCCGAAGGCTGGCAGTGGAACCCCGACCTGATCTGGGTGGACAACCTGCGGACCGCCCCCACTACCGACTATTATGTTCAAAAGCTCTTTTCGCTGAATAAGGGAACCCACGTGGTACCTGCTACCATGAACGGCGCTCCCCTGGCCGGCCAGGACAGCCTGTACGCCACCGCCAGCATCGATGGGACTTCCCGGGAACTGATCATCAAACTGGTCAATGCTTCCGGCCTTGAGCAAAAGAAGGACATTATCGTGCAGGGTGCCGGAAGGCTTGCTGCAAAAGCCAAACTCCTGCTGCTGCAGCAGGATGACCTGAAAACCACCAATTCATTGGATCATCCTTCGGCACTGATACCCGTCGAGAAATCGGTTTCCCTAAAGGGCAACAGGATGGCTTTTTCCCTGGCCCCTTATTCCTTAAACATTCTCCGGATCAAAATAGAGGGGAAGTAGATGATTGCCCGGTGGCGCTACGGAGGGAATCTGCAGGCGTTACCTGCAGGAAACTTTTTGGTAATGCCCGGCGCTACGGCCGTCCGCCGTTCCGGTTGAAAACGTGGCCGGCGGGCGGCCGCAACGCCGCTTATCTGAGTTTCTTTAATTCCTCCAGGAACTGGGAAGGGGTTTGCCCGAACTCTTTTTTGAACGCCTTGGTAAAATACGAGGGGGTCTGGATGCCTACCCGGGCGATGACCTCGGTAAGGGAAACATCCTCGTGGGTCATGATCTCCCGGGCCTTCTTGAGCCGGTAGGACCGCACGAATTCAACGGTGGACTGCCCGGTAAGGTCCCGGATCTTCAGGTACAGCCGGCTTCTGCTCAGGCCGAGTTCCCGGCATACCAGGTCCACCCCCAGGTCTTCCTGGGCCAGGTGCTGGTCAATGATGCCGATGAACCGGGTGAGGAATTCCTGTTCCTTCACGGAATTGACCAGCGTAAGGGCTTCGGAATAATGCTTTTTGCTGAAATACTCCTTGATCTTCTGGCGCTGCAGGAAGATGTTTTCGATGGTGGCATGCAGCAGCTCCGCGCTGGTGGGCTTGGCCAGGTAAGCATCGGCCCCCGACTGTACGCCTTCCAGCCGGGAAGCTACGGCGTCTTTCGCCGTCAGGATAATGAAGGGGATATGATCGGTGTTGATGTCGCCTTTGATCGCCTTGCATAACTCGATGCCGTCCATCAGGGGCATCATCAGGTCGCTGACGATCAGGTCCGGGCTCGCCTCCGTTGCCTTGCGGAGGCCTTCCTCCCCGTTGGCGGCTTCCAGGATGGCATAGTGGGCCGACAGGGCGAGGCGGTAGAACCGGAGCAGCTCCTCGTTATCCTCTACCAGCAGTACGGTCTTTTTCGATGCAGCCGCCGGTTCGGCGAGCTCCGGAAGCGCTTCGCTGCCGGTTGCATCTGCGGGTGCTTCATCGGCTCGTTTCCGGTCTTCCGTTTCTTCCTTGGGTACCAATTGTTCCCGGTACGTAAACCTGGAGGCGCCCGGATCCTTCCGGGCAGGGACGCCTTGTTCGGGATGTTCCACCAGGTCCATTATCTTATTGATATCGGCCGTGACGGATGCAATGAGGTCTGCCAGGTCTGCACGGGGGGCTTCCACCTTCAGCAATTCCAGCTTTTCTTTAAGACGGGCAGTATGCTCTTTCAGGCTCAGGAGCACTTCCTCGAACAAGCGGGACGCTTCTTCGCCTTTGGACGTTGCCGGACCGGACACCGAAAGGGAATCCTCCGGTTTTTTCTTTTTAAACCACCATGCCATAGAGAGGTATTGTAGGTATGAAAACTGAATGCTTTAACTGTATGCAGGGGAAAGGACGAACAAAAAGTGAATCGCCTCCCTCATTTTTATATAGAAAAGGTTTCCGGGGAAACCTGTAAAAATTCAGAGATGGTCGGGGCAGCTAAAGGTAGGGAGTTTTGGGAAAACCGGGCGGACAGCCGGAAAAGTTTTATAGCTTGCAACAGCCCGGGGGATCGAACAGCGCTTTGGGACAGGTCCGGGGCCGGCGGCGCCGGTTCGCCTGCTGTTTTTCCTTTTTGCTTCCGGAGCCGGGTATCACTCTAGCTAAAAATAATCAGATCGATCATGCTTGTCCGCGTAAAGGGTTTCCTCTTGTTTTTGTTCCTCCTGGTGGCCGGTGCTTCGGGCGCACAGGTCAAATGCACCCTACGGCACTATTCGGCCAATGAGGGATTGTCCGACAACAGGATCCTGTGCGGCATCAGGGACCGGGAAGGGTTTATGTGGTTCGGCACCTGGGTGGGGCTGTGCCGCTTTGACGGCAACGGCTTCAAGGCGTACCAATCCCTGCCCGGCGACCATTCCAGTTTGAAAAACAACCGGATCAACGCCCTTATGGAAGATGCGGAAGGGTACCTGTGGCTGATCGCCGACGACGAACAGGTGTACCGCTTTGACAAGCAGCGGGAGGAATTTGCCGCCCTGACGGAATTAAGCCCTCTAAAGGAGTTGAAGGCAGCCCGGGTTGGGGGCTACCAGTCGGCCGGCAACCGGGAGATCTGGCTGCAGGCTTCCAATGGCCTCTATCTGCTCCGGGTGCTTCCGGGCGGAGCGGTCAGGGTTTCCCGGTATGCCGCCGGGGAGGCCGCCTCCTTCAGCCTTCCCTCGGCAACAATAGACCTGGTCAGCATTCCGGACTCCGCCCATGTGTGGGTGGGTACCCGGGGGGGATTGGTGCTGCTGGAAAAAAGAAACGGCATGTTCAGGCGGTCTCCAAAATATAAAGAGCTCGCCGGCCAGCGCTTTACGACGGCTTCCTCCGGCAGGGAGCTGCAGTGTTTTGGCACGGAACAGGGCGACCTGGTCCTTTTCAACCCCAAAACGGGCGGGATCAGCAGCTATAAGATCAGCGGGGAGCGGCTGCAGGCCCTTCGGGTATCCGGGCGAACAGGAGCCATTTACGCCACTACCGCTTCCGGGGATCTGCTTACGGTTTCTTTTCCCGGCGGCGCCTTAAAAAAAGAGGTGTTCCGGACGGGCAGGCCGCTGTACTCGCTGTTCGAGGACAGCCGGGGTCTGCTGTGGATCGAGCCGGGGGATAAAGGTGTCTATAAATATGATCCTCAAAAAAAGGCGGGACGCTATTTTTCCTATAGCCACTCTTTTAAAGGCCTGGAGGATAAACGGGATTACCGCGTGCTGGAGGACCGGGAAGGACGGGTTTGGGTCAACATGAGGGCGGATGGTTTTGGCTACTATGACCGGCAACGGGATACGCTGCAGTTTACCTACGAGGATTTCCAAGGGATTCACCCTTTTCACCCCACCTCCAGTATCTTATTTTATGATCCTTCCGGCATCCTGTGGCTGACCTCTTCACTGGGCGGTGCCCAGAAATATGTGTTGAGCCGAAGCCATTTCCGGCAGGACCTTTTGAATAAAGATGATCCTGCCCGGGAGGAAAACGTGGTGCGCGGCATGATGGAGGACCGGAAGGGGCGGTTATGGATGGGCCCAAGGGGAGCACGGCTGTACCTGCCCGCTACCGGGCCCGTGCCGCCGCCGCTGCTCGAAGGCCCGGTGCCCGAACGGGTCTATACCCTCCTGGAAGACCGGCAGGGTACGGTATGGATGGGCACGAAAGGCCAGGGCCTGTTCCGGGCACAGCCCGCCGATTCAGGCCGGACCCGCTACCGGCTGCAGCAGTTTGCGGCCGGGGATGGGCAGGGCTTGTCCAGCAATCTCATTTATACCCTGCTGCAGGACCGCAAGGGACGGATCTGGGCGGGCTCGTTTGAAAAAGGGCTGATCCTGGTGGAGCCTTCCCCGGGAGGACTGCGGTTCAAAACGACGGATAATTTCTTTCGCGGCTATCCCGGGGGCGCCTATTCCCGGATCCGCCACCTGGCAGAGGATACCGCCGGAAATATCTGGATCGGCACTACCGGCGGGCTGCTGGTTTTTAACCCCGACAGGGCCGGGCAGGGAGGAAGCGGCTTTGCCCTGTACCGAAAGGAGCCGGGCAATGGGGCCAGCCTGGGCGATAACGACGTGCAGTTCATTTACCGGGATAGCCGCGGACAGATGTGGGTGCTGACCTCTTCCGGCGGTCTGAACCGGGCGGTGGGCGACCCCCTCCGGTCGCTGCGGTTCACCAACTATTCCACCCGCAACGGCCTGCGCAGTAACTGCCTGCTCAGCTGTACCGAGGACCGGAAGGGCAATCTATGGATCGCTGCGCAAAACGGTATTTCCCGGTTTTCGCCCCGCACCCACAGCTTTCGCAACTTCGACATGTACGACGGCCTGTCCGACATTAGCCTGTCGGAGGCCTCCGTGCTGAGGCGGCGTAATGGCGAGATCCTGTTCGGCACCGTCACCGGCTATCTTTCCTTTGACCCGGAGGCGGTGGAAACCGAAAAGGTGCCGGGCTCCATTGTGCTGACCGATGTGCTGGTCAACAACCGGGACCTGGAGCCGGAAAGCGGCTATGCCCCCGCACGGAACATCAACTACATCGATAAACTGGTCCTGGAACATTACCAGAACAATATCAGCGTTTTCTATACGGTACTGGATTACCGCTACGAGGACAGGGTGCAGTACCAGTTCCGCCTGTTGGGCTACGATACCGCCTGGCAGAATAACCGCCGCCTGCGCAAGGCCACCTACACCAACCTGGACCCGGGCACCTATGCCTTCGAAGTGCGGACGGTGGAAAAGGATTTCTATAAGAACATCCCCTTAAAGCGGCTCACCCTCGTTATCCGTCCCCCCTGGTGGAAGACGGCCTGGGCCTACGGGGGGTATGCCGTCCTGCTGGCAGCCCTGCTGCTGGTGGTCAAGCGGATCGCCGTCACGCTGCTGCGGCTGCGCCAGGGCATCGCCATTGAACGGAAAATGACGGAGCTGAAGATGAACTTTTTCACGCAGGTTTCCCACGAGATCCGCACGCCCCTCAGCCTGGTCATTAATCCCCTGGAAGAAACGCTGAAAACCGAAACCCTTTCGCCCAAGGGAGTCGAATACCTGGACCTGGTGTTGCGCAATGCCCGCCGGATGCTGCGGTTTTTCAACCAGCTGCTCGACTTGCGCAAAGTGCAAAGCGGGATGGCGGAACTGCACCTGCAAAAAGTGGAGCTGATTGCTTTCCTGAAAAAGGAAGCGGAATACTTTATCCGCGCCGCGCAGCAGCGGGGGATTTCCATCGAGCTCCTGGCGGAAGGAACGGATCTTTATGCATCCATCGACCCGGAAAAAATGGATATCGTGCTCTACAACCTGCTTTCCAATGCCATGAAGTTTTCGCCCGATGGCGGTTGCATTTTCCTGATCCTGGAAAAAGGCCTCCTTCCCGGCGAGGTGTACATACGGGTTAAGGATGAAGGCCCCGGCGTGAAAGAGGCCCAGCTGAAAAACATTTTTACGCTGTACTACGAAGGGGGGCAGGCGAAAAACCGGGCCATCAAAGGCACCGGCATCGGGCTGGCGCTGGCCAAGGAGCTGGTGGAACTGCACGGGGGGCACATTTCCGCGGAAAATGCCGCTTCCCAGGGCCTGGTGGTCACCATCACCCTGCCCCTCGGCGGCCCGGGCGCATAAGGGGCGCTCCATCAATGGCGACATTTGAACAACAGAAAAACCGATACGGACAAAAGGCTCTTTGCGGCTGTTTCTAAGTTTGCGGGCAGTAAAAGCGGTTGTTCAACTCTAAAAGCCATACTGTTTTAAAGCAATGAAATTTCTGCCACAGGGTACGATCCTGAACAAAATAGCCAGCCTCCTTTCCCTCCTGGCGCTCGTGGGAACAAATGATGTTTTTGCCGCGGGCGAACGCCCCCGGAACGAACCCGATTCCGTTTATCTTTTTTCCTATGCCTCCGCCAAAAATGGCGGGCGCAACGGCCTGCATTTTGCCTGGAGCAGGGACCGGGAGCACTGGAATCCGGTAGGAAGTGAATATGCATTCCTGAAAAGCGATTATGGCGCCTGGAGGGGCGAAAAACGCATGGTCACTCCCTTCCTGCTGCAGGGGGCCGGCGGCACCTGGCGGTGCGTGTGGAGCCTCAACGAACGGGAACCTCTTTTTGCCCATGCGGCCTCCGCCGACCTGGTGGACTGGGGCCGGCAAAGCTACCCGGAAGTAAAAGGAGGGACCGGCATGCTGCAGCCCGTGGTTCGGTATAACGCCCCCGCGGGCGCTTACACCATTACCTATAGCGATGGCGCCGGGAAATACTACCGTATGGTGACGGCGGACTTTAAGTCGTACAGTGCCGCCACGGAAGTGACGGCCGCCGAATACAGCAATCCCAGCGTGACGGTTGCCCTGCCCGCGGGAAAGGTGACGGGGCAGGTGCACCGGGTGGCTTGGGGTACCGTGACTAAGCTCGTTCAATCATGCGAACTTGCCCGTTATAAAAACAGCCTGTACGAGGAATCGGCCAAAGACGATGGCCGCCTTTTTGGCGGCTTGAAGCCCCTTGCCGCTACGGTGTCTCTACAGGCCGCGGCCCCTAAGGCGATCAGCGATATGCTGGTGGGCGTCTTTTTCGAGGACATCAACTATGCCGCCGACGGCGGACTGTATGCCGAGCTGGTGCAGAACCGCGATTTTGAATACAGCCCGGGCGATAAAGGAAACCGCGACCCGAACTGGAACGCCACCTACTCCTGGACCCTGAAGGGCGGCGGGACCACCCTGGCCATCGACAGCAGCGCCCCCCTTCATCTGAACAATCCCCATTACGCCCTGTTGCAGACCAAGGCTCCTGGTGCCGCCCTTGTGAACAGCGGCTTTGACGGCATCGTGGTGCGCAAAGGAGAGCGGTACGACCTTTCCCTCTTTGCCCGCCAGCTGGAGGGCAAGGGCGGCAGGCTGCTGGTGCGCCTCGTTTCCAAAAGCGGGGCCGTGCTGGCCCAGGCTACGGTAGCGGTTTCGTCCAGAGGCTGGAAGTCGGTCAGGGCCGTATTGACCCCCACGGCCAGTGCGGCGGATGCGGAACTGGAGCTGCGGCCCCAGGCGCCGGGTCGCCTGGCCCTGGACATGGTGTCGCTGTTCCCGCAAAAAACGTTTAAAGGACGCCCCAACGGCCTGCGGGCCGACCTGGCCCGGTACATCGCCGACATCCATCCGCGCTTTATGCGGTTTCCGGGGGGCTGCGTGGCCCATGGCGACGGTGTGGGCAATATTTACCACTGGAAGAACACCATCGGTCCGCTGGAAGCGCGCAGGCCGCAGCGCAACCTCTGGGGCTATCACCAAAGCATGGGCCTGGGATATTTCGAATATTTCCAGTTCTGCGAAGATATTGGCGCCGCACCCCTGCCCGTGGTGGCCGCCGGCGTACCCTGTCAAAACTCGCAGGGCGGACCCCATGGCGGGGGCCAGCAGGGCGGCATCCCCCTGGACCAGATGGATCAGTATATACAGGATATTCTGGACCTGGTGGAATGGGCCAACGGGCCGGTTTCCAGCAAATGGGGTAAAAAACGGGCGGAAGCCGGTCACCCCAAACCCTTTAATTTGAAATACATTGGCGTGGGCAACGAAGACCTGATCTCCGACGTGTTCGAAGAGCGGTTTACGATGATCTATAACGCCCTGAAGGAAAAATACCCGGAAATTACCGTCATCGGCACCGTAGGACCTTTTTACGAAGGAACGGATTACGAGGAAGGGTGGGAGCTGGCCTTGAAGCTGAAGGTGCCCATGGTGGACGAACATTATTACAACCTGCCGGGCTGGTTCATCCACAACCAGGAGTACTACGACGGCTACGACCGCTCGAAGCCGAAAGTGTACCTGGGCGAATATGCTTCCCGGGGCACCACCCTGTACAATGCCCTGGCCGAAGCACTGTACCTTACCGCCCTGGAGCGCAACGGCGACGTGGTGCACATGACCTCCTATGCGCCCCTGCTGGCGAAGGAAAAGCATATCCAGTGGGGCACCGACCTCATTTATTTCAACAATGCCGAAGTAAAGCCCACCCCGGGCTATTATGTACAGAAGCTGTTCGGCAACCATGGCGGCAATGAATACCTGCCGGCGGGCCTGACCCTCTCCAGCGACCAGGAGGCGGTAAAAAAGCGCGTGGCCGTTTCCGTGGTGCGGGACAGCCGCACGGGGGAAGTGACCGTAAAGCTGGTGAACCTGCTTCCCGTGCCGGTAGCCGCCGCAGTAGACCTGAGGGGCATCATACCGGCAGGCGCTACGGCCGCAAAGTTCCTGCTACAGGGGGCGCCCGGCGACCGGAACGTAACGCCCGTGGAGTCGCAGCTCACCCTGAGCGGGAACTTTTCTTCCGAGCTGCCTCCTTATTCCTTCACGGTCATCAGCTTCCCGTCGAACTGACGCATGCGGGTTGGGCATGCATTCAATTTCTATAACAGGCAAATTATACAACGTGGAAAAGATGCGTTTTCTTTTATTGTTATTACTCTGGGCATTGGGGGTGCAAAAGGGTGGGGCCCAAGGCCCGCCGGCCCTGGCCGAAAAAGACAAAGCCGGGTACCTGTTCGTTTATTTCACCGGCAACCGGGTGTCCGAGGAAGCCATCCGCTTCGCCATCAGCAAGGACGGCTTTCATTATTTTGCCCTGAATGGCAACGAGGCGGTGATCGACTCCAAAAAAATCGCTTCCTCCGGCGGCGTTCGCGACCCCCACATCCTGCGGGCCGAGGACGGCAAGACCTTCTACATGGTAGCCACCGATATGGCCACGTCCAAAGGATGGGACGCCAACCGGGCCCTGGTGCTGCTGCAATCAACCGACCTGGTCAACTGGACCTCTGCCGTCATTAACATCCAGCAGCAATACAAAGGCTACGAAGACCTCAAACGGGTATGGGCGCCGCAGACCATTTACGATCCCGAGGCCGGCAAATACATGGTGTACTGGTCCATGAAGCAGGGCACGCAGCACGACGTGGTTTACTATGCCTACGCCAACCAGGAATTCACCGGCCTGGAAGGAGCGCCCCGGCCCCTGTTCCTGCCTCAAATGCCGGCCTTCAATATCGACGCCGACATTATCCGCAAGGACAGCCTGTACTACCTGTTCCGCAAAACCGGGGGAGCAGACGGCGCCGGCATCAAGGTGGCCACTACCCGTTCCCTCACTTCGGGTAAGTGGGAAGAGAACGAACGCTACCTGCAGCCCACCAAAGAAGAGGTGGAGGGCTCCTCTGTTTTCAAGCTGAATCATTTAGATACCTACATCATGATGTACGACCTGTTCAGGGCCCACGGCTTCCAGTTCTCCAAAGGCACCGACCTGCAGCGGTTTACGGTGATGGATAACGAGGTGGCCCTGGACTTCAAGCCGCGCCACGGTTCGGTGATGCCGCTCACCCGCAGCGAATTAAAAAGGCTGATGGCCCGGTGGGGAAAGCCCGAAGGCTTCCCGGCACTGGAAGGCAACCCCGTATTGGAAGGTTATTATGCCGACCCGGACGTGCTGTATTCCCATAAAACCAAAAAGTATTACCTCTATCCCACCTCGGACGGGTTTACCGACTGGAAGGGCACATCTTTCAAGGCCTTTTCCTCCGGCAACCTGCAGGACTGGAAAGACGAAGGGGTGATCCTGCAATTGGGAAAGGATGTTCGCTGGGCCGACCGCAATGCCTGGGCGCCCTGCATCGTGGAAAAAAAGATAGGAGGGAAGTACAAATACTTTTATTACTACACGGCGGCCCAGAAGATCGGGGTGGCCGTAGCGGAGGATCCCGCCGGCCCTTTTAAGGATTTGGGCAAGCCCCTGATTGACAAACACCCGGAGGGCGTCAACCGGGGACTGGTGATCGATCCGGACGTGTTTACCGACCCCAAAACGGGCAAAAGCTACCTGTACTGGGGCAACGGCTTTATGGCGGCTGCCGAACTGAACAAGGACATGACCTCCCTGAAAGCAGGCACGCAGACGCTGCTCCACCCCGGCCGCACGTTCCGCGAAGGCACCCATGTTTTTTACCGCAAGGGCGTATATTACTTCATGTGGTCGGAAAACGACACCCGCAGCCCGGATTACCGGGTGCGTTATGCCACGGCGGCTTCGCCGCTTGGTCCCCTGACTATTCCCCAAAACAACCTGGTGCTGGCAAAGGATACGGCCCTGGGCATCTACGGCCCCGGGCACCATTCGGTGTTGCAGGTTCCCGGTAAGGACCAGTGGTACATCGTGTACCACCGTTTCGACTATCCCAACGGCATCAAAATGGGCCGGGAGGCCGGCTACCACCGTGAAGTCTGTATCGATAAAATGGAATTCACCGCTGATGGGGCCATCAAGCCCGTGCAGCCCACCCATAAGGGCATAAAACTCGAAAACTAACACGAAAGAATACCTCGTTCACTAATATTTGAAATGTGCGGGAGCACGTTTGTTTCTTTTATTTATAGCTTATGAAAAAGATGCTGTGCGTGCCGGCGGCCATGCTGCTGATGGCGCTCCTGCCGGCCCTGGGAGCCTTTGCCCAGAAGCGGAAGGTGCCGAAAGAAAAGGATATGGGCGCTTACCTGATGGTCTACTTCAAGGATACCACCCACGGATTGTACATGGCCCTGAGCAGGGACGGCTACAGTTTCACCGATGTGAACGGAGCCCGGCCCGTGATCGCCGGCGATACCATCGCCGAACAAAAAGGGATCCGCGATCCTTATATTTATCGCGGGCCGGACGGGTTGTTTTATATGGCGCTGACCGACCTGCACATTTTCGCGCAAAGGGAAGGGTACCGCGCCACCGAATGGGAGCGGGAGGGCAAACAATACGGCTGGGGCAACAACCGCGGAATTGTATTGCTGAAATCCAAAGACCTCCTCCACTGGTCGCATACGGTACTGCGGGTGGACCAGGCTTTTCCCGAACTGGCCGGTATTGGTTGCGCCTGGGCACCCGAGCTGATCTGGGACGAGGGGCGCAAGCGGATGATGATCTATTTCACCATGCGCATCGGCAACGGGAAAGACCAGGTGTATTACTCCTATATGAACAAGGCGTTCACCGCGCTGGAAACGCTGCCACGCCTCCTGTTCGAATACCCCAAAAACGTTTCCTATATCGATGCTGACATCACCAAAGTAGGCTACAAATACCATATGTTTTATGTGCCGCATGACGGCGGGGCCGGTATCAAGCAGGCGGTTTCCGACTCCCTGACTTCGGGCTATCGCTACGATGATCGCTGGGTGGACCCGGAACGCGTGGGCTGCGAAGCGCCCACTGTGTACAAGCGCATCGGCGAAAATAAATGGGTGCTGATCTACGACGTTTACCGCATCCACCCGAACAACTTCGGCTTCAGTGAAACCTCCGACTTTGAACGTTTCAAAAACCTGGGACGGTTTAATGAAGGGGTGATGAAGTCCACCAACTTTTCTGCTCCCAAGCACCCCTCGGTCATACACCTGACCCGGAAAGAGGCCCAACGCCTGGCGGATCACTGGAAATTGAACCTGAAATTTTAACGGCAGCACCCATTCATGGAACCGATTAGAAGCAGACATCCCTCCGGGGCGCTTTATGCCGCTACAGAGGTGTCTTTTGCAGACAAGCTGGCGGAAGTCCTCTTTGCCCACCTGGATGATCCCGGGCTGGACGTGGACAAGCTGGCCAGGCTGATGCACATGAGCCGCGCGGTATTATACCGGAAAATAAAGGCAGCCTGCAGGGCTACTCCGAAAAAACTGATCAACGATCTCCGGCTCCGGCAGGCCGCCGGGCTGCTGCAGGAAGGCAGGTACAAAATATACGAAGTAGCCGATCGGGTGGGATACCGTTCGCAGACAGTCTTTGGAAGAAACTTCGCAAAACAATTTGGAATGAATCCCTCCGTCTACCAGGGCCTTCAGGAGACCGGGTGACGGCCGGCATCCCAATGGTATATTCCATCAGCCCCAGTAGGAAACAAGTGCCATGACCCTTGTTTCCTACTGGGGCTTTTTCGTTTTCCGTGCCGGCAGCAGTGCCCTTCCCGGCGGGCCGGCAAAGGAAACAAATGGACCAATGAAAGAATGAAATGGACAAGCCCGGGAAGGAGTGCTGGTCTAATTTGCCTCCTGAAAGAATACAGAAAAAGCTTTCCCGGGGCTACTTCCCGTGGCTCGTTGCCGGACGGCCTTTTCTTCTATCCTTTACCCTGCACCTTCCGCAACCCGGTAAACTTTTTCTTCATTAACGAAAATTGCTGTATGCGTATGCCCACAAATCTACTAACGGTAGGAATCCCCGCTTGCGGACCCTGTTTGCGCAGGTATCCTTCTGCCGCTGCTCGTAACGCCCCGATCCATCACCGGGGCTAAACTGTTTTCCCCCGGCGTACCGCCTTTTTAAAAGGCTTTTTATCGCTGCATTTTATTCAATGTTTTTACCACCACTGTTATGAATCATTATCTGCAAAGAATGTTGCTCCTGCTTTTACTGGGTACACTTCTGGCGAATTGCCGGAAAAAGGAGTGGGAAGCCATCTACGGCCGTCCGGAGCACTTGCCTTCGCGCATGTACCAGCAACTGGAATCGAAAGGAAACTTTAAACACCTGCTGGCCGCCATCGATAAAGCGGGTTATAAAGCCACGCTGGAAGCCGGCGGCTACTGGACCCTGTTCGCCCCGCACGACTCGGCTTTCGAGGCCTATTTTACGGCCAGGGGCATCCGCGGCGTCGATGACCTGGATTCTGCCACCTGCCGCCAGATCATTACCTACAACCTGGTATACAATGCGTTCCTGAAGGAACGCCTGGGCGATTTTCAAAGCAACCGGGGCTGGGAAGCGAACACGGCTTTCCGCAGGCGCACGGCTTACTATACCGGGGTGTACGCCACGGAGGATGCCGGCGGCAATCCCATCCGCGCTATTGCCTCCAACCGCAACAACAACGGGGCGCTCTACTTCGTGGAAGCCGACCAGAACAATAAATACATTCCTTATTTCGTCGACAATTTCCTGTCGGCCAAGAACCTGTCGGCCGCCGATTACAATTATTTCTACCCCAATACCCCCTATACCGGCTTTAACGTGGCGGATGCGGCCGTGACCGAGCCGGATATAAAAGCGGAAAACGGCGTGGTCCACGTAGTGAACAAGGTGATCACGCCCCTTCCTTCCATCGACGAATACCTCACTTCCAACCCGAACTACAGCCTGTTCAAAAAACTCCTGGACCGCTACCTGGTGCAGTATACGCCCAATCCTTTTGTCACCCGGCGGTATCAAAGCCTTACCGGCAGCAGCGAGCCGGTGTTTACCAAAGTCTTCAGCCAGAGCCTGGGCTTTTCGCTGAACAACGAGAATTTCCTGAAAACCCAGGATAATGACGGGCAGAGCAACAGCTACAGCATCTTTGTTCCCGACAACGCCTCCCTGCAGCGCTTTATCGACGAAGTATTGCTGGAGCATTTCAGCCGGCTGGAAGACCTGCCGATCAGCATCATCACCGATTTCATCAATGCCCACCTCTGGCAGAGTGCGGCCTGGCCCAGCAAGTTTGAATCTACCCTGAACTTTGTCAACGAGGAAGCCCGCTTTGACCCTGCGGCCGATGTGGTAGACCCCAAAATGCTGAGCAACGGGCTGTTTTACGGCACCCGTAAAGTACAGGACGCCAACGTGTTCAGCAGTGTATATGGCCGGCCCTACCTGGACCCCCAATATTCCATGATGACGCGGCTGCTCAATATGGAACTGAAAGGCCAGGTGGCCAATATCCACCGGAAATATACCCTGCTGCTGATCAGCGACTCGGTACTGAACGCCGCCGGCTATACCGTGGACCGCAGCGTCAGCAACGACATCAACCTGCAATGGCGCTTCACCCCGCCGACAGGCTCCACCCAGCCAGCCAGCGTCGGTGCTGACACCCGCAACCGCCTGCTGCGGATCCTCAACCTGCATGTAGTGCCCGGCACCGTGCTTTCCAGCCCCAGCGGCGAAGGCTCCCTGATGACCTATGGCGGGGAATACATCGGCTATAAGGACGGCGTGCTGTTTGCCGGTGGCAACGTGGACGGGGGCAATGTAGCGCAGGTGCTGCCCGGTGCTTCCAAAACGGCGAAAAACGGGGTGGTCCATTACCTCGACCGCATCCTGGACTTCAGCGACGCGACGGTAGGCGCCCATATCGAAAAACTGGGCACGCCCGCCACCTCGCCTTACAACTATTTCTGGCAGTACCTGAAAAATTCCGCCAGCCTCTGGAACAACACCACCAAGGTCATCACCGGCGTAGCCGGCGGCACCTTCTACACGGTGCTGATCCCCTCCAATGAAAAGATCATGGCGGCGGTACGGGAAGGGGCGCTGCCGGGCAATACGGCCACCGGGGTTCCCAACTTTACACCCACGGGCGCCCTGGACCGGGCCAAAGTGGAAAACTTTATCCTGTACCATATCCTGGATAAACGCACCGTGGCGGCGGACGGCGGGGAAAGCGGCGCCTTCAACACGCTGCTGAAAAACAACAATGGCGAGCCCCTCAAGGTATTTGTAAATAACCGGACCGCCGGTTCCCTGGAACTTACGGACAACAACAACCGTAAAGCCACCATCATTTCGGCGCCCAGCACCTACCTGAGCAACCGTGCCGTCATTCACCTGATCGACAATTACTTAAAAAATTGATGAACTCCTTCCAAATAAAACTGTTATGTGGAACTATCTAAAACTGTGGTGCATTGTATGGGTTGCAGCCCTCTGCAGCCTGCCCGCCGGGGCCCAGAATGCCGGCTCGGTAGTGGTGACCGGCAAAGTCACCGGCGACAACCGCCAGCCGCTCCAGGGCGCTTCCGTGGCGGAAGTGGACGGGGACGGCCGGATCGTGAAAAGCGCGGCCTCCGATATCGAGGGCAACTTTATCCTGAAGGTCACCAATCCGAAGCATAAAATTTCCGTTTCCTATGTGGGGTTTGCCACCAGGACCCAGCCGATTGGCGCCCGTACTTCCATCAACTTCCAGATGGAGACCGGCGCCGTGGAGCAGCAGGAAGTAGTGGTGATCGCCAACCGCAGGGTCGATAACGGCATGGCCGGCGTGGCGGAGCGCAACCTGACCACGGCCGTGGAACGGATCGGCGCCGAAAAGATGGAAGAAATGCAGGCCACCTCCATTGACCAGGCCCTGCAGGGACGTATCGCCGGCATGGACATTACCGCCTCCAGCGGCGACCCAGGCGCCGCCATGAACATCCGCATCCGCGGGGTTTCCTCCATCAACTCGAATGGCAACCCCCTGATCGTGGTGGACGGCATGCCCTTTGAAACCGAGATCCCTTCGGATTTCAACTTCGGGACCGCCGACGAACAGGGCTATGCCCAGTTGCTGAACATTTCCCCGGCCGATATCAAGGACATTTCCGTGCTGAAGGATGCTGCCGCTACCGCCGTCTGGGGCAGCCGGGCCGCCAACGGGGTGCTCATTATTACCACCAAAAGGGGCGTGGTCGGCCGCCCCGGGATCACCTATACGTTCAAGGGAACCGTTTCCAAGATGCCCCGGCCCGTGCCTATGCTCGACGGCTACCAGTACGCCACCCTCATTCCTGAAATTTACATGAACCGCAACGGTTCCACGCTGAACTCGGTGAATGTGCGGGAATTCAACTACGACCCCAACGACCCTTACTGGTATTACAATTACAGCAACAACGTCAACTGGGTGGATGCCGTTACCCGCACCGGCAGCCTGCACGACCACACCGTTTCCATGACCGGCGGGGGCGAAAAAGCGAAATATTTTGCCTCCATCGGGTACAACGACAACAAAGGCACCGTGGTGGGGACGGCCTTCAAACGGATCAATACCCGCATCAACCTCGATTATACCATATCCGAACGGATGAAGGTGTTTACCTCCATCGCCTACACCCATTCCGACCAGGACCGCATGTATATCTCCAACAACGAGGGCGCCCTGCGCAGCGTGGCTTATTTGAAAATGCCGAACATGAGCATTTACGAGTTTGATGAACAGGGCAACCTGACGCCCAATTATTTTTCCCCGGCCGCCAACGTGCAGGGCCAGTACAGCCGCATGTACAACCCCGTGGCCATGGCCACCGAGGCGAAATTCAACGTCCTGGGCGAGCGCATCGTGCCCCGCTTCCAGGCGGACTACAGCATCCGCAAAAACGTCCTGCGGGCGACCTTTGACGTGCAGTTCGACATCAACAACACCAAGAACAACTCCTTCCTGCCCCAGATCGCCACCGGCCGGCCCAATACCGAGACCGTGGTGAACCGGGCTTATGAAGGCGATATCGACCTGTTTGCCGTGACCACGAAAACCTCCCTGGCCTACACGCCCAGGCTCAAAAACACCGACCACGATTTTTCGGCCTTTTTCAACGCGTTTACCAATGACTTCCGGTCTGTAAACCAGGAAATGGTGACCTCCAATACGGCCTCCTCGCTGCTGGTGGACCCCGCAGCGCCTTCCCGTACGCAAAACCAGGAGCTTTCCGCCGTTTCCCGGGTGGCGCAGACCCGCTCGGTAGGGGCGGTGGTGATCGCCCGCTATGGCTTCCGCGACAAATACCTCGTGGAAGGGACCCTGCGCGGCGACGGCAGCTCCCGGTTCGGCCCCGATTACCGCTACGGGCTGTTCCCTGGCGGGTCGGTACGCTGGCGTATTTCCGGCGAAAAGCCGTTGAGGAAAATAAAGCAGCTCGACGACCTGAGCTTCCGGTTCAGCTATGCCGTCAGCGGCAATGCCCCCCGGGCGGATTATGGCTTTTACAACACCTACACCACCTATGCAAAAAGCTACCTCGGCCGCAACGGCACCTATCCCGCCTCCATGGAGCTCCGGAACTTCCGCTGGGAGACCGTGCACGGCATCAATACCGGCTTGAATATTTCCCTGTTCAAGGGAAGGTACCGCGCCGCCCTGGACGCCTACCGCAACCAGACCCGCGACATGTTCTTCAACGGCCTGCAGATCCCATCCCTCACCGGTTTTGGCTCGGTGAACATGAACGTGGGCACCCTGGAAAACAGGGGCGTGGAGCTGGCGGTGTGGACCACCCCGTACCGGAACAAGGTGTTGTCGGTAGGCTTTGACTTTAATATTTCCCGCAACGAAAACATCATCCGCGAAGTGTCGGAGCTGTATCCCTCCATGAGGGGCGACATGGGCGCGAACGGCAATTACCTCGGCCTGCTGCAGATCGATAACCCCTTCGGTTCGATTTATGGCTATAAATTCAAGGGCGTATATCCCGACAAGGCGGCCACCATCGCTACCGGGTCCAGCGGCAAACCCATTACCCGGGCCGATGGCTCCGTGGTGTACATGCGCTTTAATTACCCCACCGTGGACTATGTTTTCCAGCCCGGCGATGCCATCTACGAAGACATCAACAAGGATGGCAACATCAACAGCATGGACGTGGTGTACCTGGGCAACAGCAATCCTAAGTTCAGCGGCGGGTTCGGCCCCTCGCTGACCTACAAGCAGTTCAAGCTGAGCTCCTTCTTCAACTTCCGCTATGATTACGACGTGGTGAACGGCACCCGCATGAACACCACCCGGATGAGCGGCTACGACAACCAAAGCACCGAGGTACTGCGCCGCTGGCGCTACGAGGGTGATGTGACCGATGTGCCCCGCGGCATTATCGGCGGCGGCTACAACTGGCTGGGCAGCGACCGCTACGTGGAGGATGCCTCCTTTGTGCGGTTCCGCACCGTTACCGCCCGCTACACTTTTGCCAAAAAGGCGGCGGCCCGCCTGAACATGAAGAACCTCAGCGGCTACCTGACGGTGGAAAACCTTTTTACCTGGACGAAGTATTCCGGCCAGGATCCCGAAGTGTCTTCCCGCGGGGGCGACCCCTTCCGTGTAGCCGCGGACTATTCCATGACCCCGCCCAGCAAGATGGTTACTTTGGGAATCGTGGCCGGCTTCTAACAACAATGAATAAGCGACAAAGTCATTACCTGCAATTAAAGTGTCAACTGCAATGAAAAGAATTATTTTAGGCCTCTGCCTGGCCGGCTTGCTGGCAGGAAGCGCTTCCTGCTCGAAATGGATGGACCTGAAGCCGCAGGACGGCATCGTCGGCGATGAATACTGGCAGACCAAGGAGCAGGTGGAAAGCGCCGTTATCGGCATTTATTCCTCCATCCAGGTGGGCAACCTGCCCGAATACTTTTTTATCTGGGGCGAAGCCCGGGCCGATATGGTGGCCCCCGGCTTCCGGGCCAGCCAGGACGAACACGATATCGTGAACCTGAACATGCTGCCCACCAACAGCTTCGCCAACTGGCGGGGCGTGTACCAGACCATCAACTACTGCAATACCCTCCTCCAGAAGGCCCCCGGGGTATTGGAAAAGGACAATACCTTTTCGCAGGGGCTGCTGGACCGCTCGGTAGGAGAGGCCCTGGCCATCCGGGCGCTGATGTATTTTTACCTCCTGCGCACCTTTGGCGAAGTGCCCCTGAAGCTCGATGCCACCCTCAGCGACCAGGACATTGTTTTTCCGCCCAAGGCCTCCCGCGACCAGGTGCTGGACCAGGTGGTGGCTGACCTCAAAAAAGCGGAAGGGGCGGTGCCTGCCACCTACGGCAACCGCGACGAGGACAAAGGCCGCATCACCCGGGCCGCCGTCAATTCCCTGCTGGCGGATGTATACCTGTGGAGGGACCGGTACGGCGAAGCGGCCGCCGAATGCGATAAGGTCATCACCTCCGGCCGCTTCGGGCTGGTCAGCGCAGCCAATTACTTCAACCGGGTGTTCCTGGAAGGCAATTCCGCCGAAGGCATCTTTGAACTGCAGTACGACGCCCAGATGCTCAATCCCTTTTACGGCCTGCACAGCCCTGCCCAGAAAAGGTGGGAGGCGGCCGGCCACCTGGCGGAGAGCGTCTATGGCATCGACCTGGTCAATACCGTTCCCCTGGCGGATGTGCGGGGGGATAAAGCTTCCTTTCGCAGCACCGACAACACTATTTGGAAATACGTGGGGGGCGATAACGCGGGCACCAATTTACGGCCCCTGGAAGAGAACGATGCGCACTGGATCTTTTACCGGTATGCCGATGTGCTGCTGATGAAGGCCGAAGCCCTCAACGAACAGGGCCAACCCCTGGAAGCCTCCCGGATCGTAAAAACGATCCGCCAGCGCGCCGGCGCGCTCGAGCTCAAGCCCATGGACAGCACCAGCCAGGC
Source organism: Huijunlia imazamoxiresistens (assembly GCF_037132455.1). Taxonomy (NCBI): domain Bacteria; kingdom Pseudomonadati; phylum Bacteroidota; class Chitinophagia; order Chitinophagales; family Chitinophagaceae; genus Huijunlia; species Huijunlia imazamoxiresistens. Next base: position 59,400 of record NZ_JBBBEI010000024.1, read on the forward strand.
CGCCATGGCCGACTTTATCCTGGAGGAACGGCAGCGGGAATTCGCCTTCGAAGGAAAGCGCTGGTTCGATGCGCTGCGCAATGCCAAACGCGGCAACTATGCCCGGCTGCATTTGCTGACGGCCATGGCTTCGGTGAGCGTGCCTTCGGAACGGCTGCAGCCGGCCCTGAACAAGCTCCGCGATACGGCCAGCCATTATTTCCCCATTTATGTGTACGAGCTGCAAACCAACAAGCAACTGGTGCAAAACCCCTTTTATAAATAACCGAATACCCTGTATATGACCAAAAAATTGATGCTGCCGGCCCTGTTCCTGCTGCTAGGAGCCTTCTTCCCGGCCTGTAAAAAGCAGGAGCTGAAGCTGACCACTACCGAAGAGGTCAACATCGTGGGCTACCTCGACCGCCAGCCTGATTCCTTTTCGCTGATCCGCAACATCCTGGACCGGACGGGAAACACCGATTTCCTCAATGCCTATGGTGCCTACACCTTCTTTGCCCCTACCAACAGCGGCATCAGCGCCTGGCTGGCGGCCCAGGGTGCGGCCCGCGTGGAGGACGTGCCGGCGGAGGTTTTGAAAGAACTGGTGAACTTCCACCTGGTGATGGATACGATGACCACCGGTTCGTTTAAAGACGGGCGGCTTCCCGTAGCCACCATGCAAGGGCAGTTCCTCATTACCGGCGTGTCCAGCGCAGGGGGCGCCTCCAGTTACCTCATCAACCGGCAGGCAAGGGTGACCCGCTCCAATATCAAGGTGGGCAACGGCTATATCCACCAGATCGACCACGTACTGGTGCCGGCCAGGAAGACCATTGCCGAGCAGCTGGCCGAAAACCCTGGCTATTCCATTTTCGTGGAAGCCCTGAAGGAAACAGGGTTTTACGACCTGCTCCATACCGTGGAGGCGGACACTGCCAAACGGTGGAAGACGGTGATCGCCGAAAGCAACAAGGCCCTGGCCGATTCGGGCATTGCTTCCTACGACGCCCTGAAGGACCGGTACTCCCAGCTGAAAGATCCCCGCAACCCTAAGGACAGCCTCCACCGCTACGTTGCCTACCATATCCTCGACGGCATTAAATTCCTGGGCGACATCCTGCCCTTTCCTTCCCACGCCACCCTGGAACCCCAGGAGGTGATCAGCACCCAGGTGATCGGCCAGGAAGTGGTGGTGAATGAGGACCTCTTTGACGGCGTGCTGGAAAAAGGCGTGCCCCTGCCCCGGGCCAGCAGCGACAATGCCGCCACCAACGGGGTGTGGCACGACGCCGCCGGCCACTTTATGGTAAAGTACCGCAAGCCTGCCGCCGTTTACTGGGACGTGGCCACTTTTCCCGAGATCATGAACATGCCGGCCTACTACAAAAAGCAAAACTTCACCTTCATACGCCAGAACGCAGCCGACAGGCCCGTGAAAAGCATCATCTGGGACTTCAAGGGCGCCGCGGCCCATTTCGTTTACGGTTGGGGTACCGGGGGGTCCATTACCAATTTCGCCTGCAACAACGACCTGCTGACCCTTCCTTTGGGCGGGCCCAACCGCGCTACCTGGTGGGAGTTCACCACGCCGGTGATCATTAAGGGCCGCTACAAGGTATGGGTATGTTACCGCAACCGCTTTGCCGTGAAATGCAACGTACGCATTGACGGCGAACTGATGCAACGGCCGGTAAACTTTGGCGAAGGCTATCCCGCCGGTACCGACGAGGAACTCGAATCCCTGAACTGGAAGCGCTATACCGCCGGGGGGATCTTTGCCGGCCGGATGGTAGGCGTGGTGGACATTCAAACCACCGGTCGCCATGTGTTCCGCCTCGAACCCTTCGAAGGCACCAATGCGGAAAACCACCTCGATATGGTGCATTTCATACCGGCGGACGAACACCAGTTCCTGCCCCGCTTTAACCCCGACGGTTCCAAACTATACAAATAATCAAAACGCTTTTGCCCGCGGAGCCGGAGGCCCGCCTTTGCTCTGCGGGGAAGCATATACTACCAAGAATGCGTATACAACTATGCAAGGCCCTGCTGGCCCTGATGGGAACAGGCCTGTTTTTTACCGGCTGCAACAAGTGGGAAGACGCCACCAGCCTGGAAAGCCCTGCCGCAGCCAATGACCTGCTGGTGCAGATCCGTCAGCACCCGGAGCTGAGCCGGTTTGCCGAACTGCTGGTCCAAACAGGTTATGACCGGGTAGTTGCCTCTTCCAGATCCTTTACGGTTTTTGCCCCTACCAATGCGGCCCTGGCTTCCCTGGACCCTGCGATCCTGGGGGATTCCGTCCGTCTCCGCCAGCTGGTCGGCAACCACATCACCACCCAGCTTTTTCCGGTGCGTGCGGCCGCCGGCCCCCTGCGCCTGCAAATGCTGAACGGTAAATACCAGAACCTGCAAGGCAGCACCTTTGAGGAGGCCACGATTACAAAGGGAGATAACTATGCCCGCAACGGCCTGCTGCACCTGATCGATAAAGTGGTGCCCGTGCTGCCCAATGCCTGGGAGTCCCTCGAGGGGGGCACCGGCATGCCCACCGCGCAACGGGATTACCTTTTTTCCCTGGGCCGCAGGGTGTTTGACCCCTCCCGTGCGGTGCAGACCGGCGTGGACAGCGTGGGCAACCCGGTTTACCAGCCGGGCACCGATTCGGTGAGTACCAACCTGTTCTGGAACCGGGTACACGACCTACGCCATGAACAGGAGCAATTCACGGTATTCCTGCTGGCGGACGATGCCTGGGAAGCGGAGGTAGCCCGCTACAACTCTTTTTTTATCACCGGTACAGCCGACAGTACGAGGGATTTGTCCCGCTGGGCGGTAGCCCGGGACCTGGTGGTGGAAGGCCGGTATGAGCCCGGCACCCTGCCCGATACGCTGCTGTCCAAGTTTCATGCGAAAATGGGCATTGACCGCTCCGCCATTGCCCAGACGATCCGGACCAGCAACGGACTCATACATATTATGAACCGGTTGGAGGTGCGCCCAAAGGATAAATTCGGCCCCTATCTTATCCAGGCGGAAAACTACCGGACCGCCAGCGCCGACCGCCGGGGAAACACCTACCTGCGCGACCGGGTAAATCCGATGACGGGCAAGCCGTTCCGTGATGTACTGGTGTACAACCACGGCCTGGCCCTCTTTAACCTGGGCTACCGCCTCAGTGAGGTGCCGTCGGGGAAATACCGGGCCTACTGGGTGGCGCTGAACGACAATATCAACAATATGGCAGGCTCCAACGCCTCCTTCAGCTTCAGCCAGAAGCTGGGGATCGGCTCGCCCACCTCCGCCCTGCTTCCCTACGTGCCGGTAACCCTGCGCAACTACAACGAGGTGTACCTGGGCGAGTTTACCCTTTCCCAGTACTACCCGGTGCTCGACGTCTTCCTGACGGCCGCCAACAGCGGTGCGGCCAATGTGAACCCCCTGGTGTGCGATTACATCCGGATCGAACCTGTATTCTAACTTCTAAACCGATAGTATAACCGATGCTTCCCATGAGCAAATCTCTGATAAAAACAACCCTTGCCTCGGCCCTGGTGCTGGCCACCGGGCTGCTGCAGGCACAAGCCCCTGCATTGGGGCAAGCCCCGGCATCTTCTCCTGCGGCGGCGCCGGCCCGGCGCATTTCCGGCCAGGTAACGGACGCTGCTTCCAAAAACGGCATTGCCGGCATACGTGTACAGGTGGAGGGCTATTCGGCCGCCATTACCGATAAGGACGGCAATTTTTCCCTCAAGGTACCTTCCCTTACCACCACCCTGGTGCTGGAAGGAGAGGGGTACGGCCCCCGCCGGGTGGCCCTTAAAGGCCGTTCCCGTATACAGGAATCGCTGTTCGACGACAGCCATGAATCCTTTTATAGCCCTTTAGTGCTTCCCGGGAGCATCGTGCCCCGGTCGAACGTAGCGGCCTCGGTCGGCAGTTACAACGCCGCTTCGGCCTGGGGCCAGCCGGGCGAAACGGTGGATGCCCTGCTCCAGGGCCGTGTAGCCGGTTTGAATGCCGTGCGCCGGTCCGGAACACCGGGAGCAGGAGCCAACCTCTTTTTACGGGGGTATAATTCACTCTACGGCACCAACCAGCCCCTCCTGGTGATCGACAACATGATCTTTGATGCCGGGGAATACGGCGAAAGCATCGTGGCGGGGGCGGCGGTCAACCCCCTGGCCCTGATCGACGTCAAGGATATCGACAACGTGACGGTGCTGCGGGATGCCACCGCGCAATACGGCACCAAAGGAGCCAATGGCGCCATCATCATTACCACGGCCCGGGCAAAAAGCCAGGCCACGAAGATCGATTTCGCCCTCTACAGCACGTTTAACCAGGTTCCCAAAAACCTGCCCGTACTGGACGCCGCCGATTACCGGGTGTACCTGAGCGAGCAGCTGCAAAGCCGCGGCTGGACCCCGGCCCAGGTGGCCGCCCAGCCCTATATGGACGACCGTGCCGAAAGCAACCAGTATCCCGCTTACCACTTCCAGACCGACTGGCAGCAACGGGTGCTGGAAAACAGCCTCAACCGCAACGTGTACCTGAAAATTACCGGGGGGGACAACATTGCCACCTATGGCCTTTCCCTGGGCTATACCGGCAATAAAGGCATTGTTCGCCATACAGACCTGACCCGCTACAACACCCGCTTCAATGCCGAGTTTAACTTCACCAAACGCTTTACCGGCCTGGCCAACCTTTCCTTTGCCTATAACGAGCAAAACCTGAAAGACGCCGGTATGGCCGAAAAAACCGCCCCCCTGTACCTGGCCCTGGTAAAGGCGCCCTTCCTGGGCACCAACGAGGTGAATGACAAAGGGGTGCTGTCGCCCAACCTGGCGGATGTGGATACCCTGGGGCTGACCAACCCCGCCGTGATCATTGATAAGATGAAGGCCGAAAATAAATACTACCGCTTCTTCGGCTCCTTCGCCTTTAAATACGAGCTTTCCAAATACCTGCACGCCAGTACCCTGGCGGGCGTTACCTACGACAAAGTGCGGGAGAACTCCTTTATCCCGCGCCGGGGCGTTACTAATGATACGGCGGCCAACGCCATTCTCGACAGCCGCATGGCCACGCAGGTGCGGCGGCTGTTTTCCCTGTTCAGCGACACCCGCCTGGAGTACAACCGGTTATACCGGCTCCGCCACCATATTTCCGCTCGTGCAGGCCTGCGCTACCAGGATAATGATGCCGCCCGGCATTATGCCCGCGGTTTCAACTCGGCCACGGACGACCTGGAAAGCGTGCAGACCGGTGTAGCCCTCCTGCGCCAGGTAGGCGGCAGCTTGGGCCGGTGGAATTGGCTGAATGCGTACCTCGGTGCCGATTATGGCTTTAACCAGAAGCTCTTCCTGAGCCTTAATGCCGCCCTGGACGGTTCTTCCCGCTTTGGCACCCAGGCGGAAGGCGGACTGCCTATTGCCGGTCGTAAATGGCCCCTTATGGCTGGTGCCGGTGTGGCCTGGCTGCTCTCCTCCGAGGCCTTTATGGGAGGCTCGCCCCTGGACCTGCTGAAGCTGCGGGCTTCCGTAAGCCTTACCGGCAACGACGATATCGGCAATTACAGCTACCGCCGCACCTATACCTCGCAGAACCTGTTGGGCGCCCAGGGCCTCGTGCGTTCGGGCATTGCCGATCCCGCCCTGCAATGGGAAACCGTGCGGAAGTTCAACGCCGGGTTGGACCTCTCTTTCTGGAACCAGCGGGTGAACCTCAGTATGGATGCCTTCCACCACCAGACCGACAACCTGCTGGTATACGGGCCCCTGGCCCCGGTTACGGGCTTTTCCACCGGCCTGACCAATGGAGGAAGGCTGCAGAATGCCGGCGGGGAAGTGACGGCCAGCGTGCGCCTGGTAAACAGGCCTTCCCTGAAATGGGATGCCGGCCTGAACATTTCGGCCTATAAGAACAAGGTGCTTGCCGTTCCCGGCGGCCGGTTCACCACCGACTATGCCGGCGCTACGCTGCTGACAGCGGAAGGAAAGGGGGCCAGCCTGTTTTATGGCTACCAGGCCGATGGCGTTTACGCTTCGGAGGCCGAAGCAGCAGCCGCTCCCACCTACAGCCGGTCCCAAACCGGGGAACTGCTGCCCTTTGGCGCCGGTGACGTGCGGTTTGTGAACCGGGCCGACGCTCCTGGCGATACGCTGGCCAATGGTACCCGCGTAGCGGTGATCGATGCCGCCGACCGTACGGTGATCGGCAACCCGGCTCCTGCGGTTACCGGGGGATTCCATAACCACCTCATCTGGAAGCGGTTCGAACTGGATGCCCTCTTTACCTTCAGCCAGGGAGGAGCCGTGTACAACTACCTGCGGTCCCGCCTGGAAAGGATGAGCGGGACGGAAAACCAGTTGCAGACCGTCCGCAACCGCTGGCGCTACGATGGGCAGGAAACCTCCGTGCCCAAAGCAAGCTGGGGCGACCCCTTGGGCAACGGCCGGTTCAGCGACCGCTGGATCGAGGACGGTTCCTACCTGCGCCTGCGCACCCTTTCGCTGCAGTACCATCTTCCGCTGAAAGGGGGCGCCGTTTTCAAAAACGCCACGGTCTACGCTACCGCCAACAACCTGTTCACCCTCACCCGCTACAAGGGGTACGATCCCGAATTCAGCGCAGGGCGCTCCGTGTTTGCCCAAGGCATCGATACCGGCCTGGACCCGCTGTTCCGCAGCTTTACCCTGGGCGCCCGCATCGGTTTATAAATCAACTGTAATCCTCTAAGAAATGAAACTGTTTTCTATTAAAAATATACTCCTGGCAGCCCTGCTGGCCGGGGCCGCCTCCTGCAAAAAATCATTCGATTACCTTCCCGCCACCGAACTGGATGCGGAGCAGATGTACCGCAACGTGTACGATGCCGATGCGGCGGTGATGGGCATTTACGGAAAGTTCATGGGGTTGGCCGACCGCTACGTTATCCTCAATGAGCTCCGGGGCGACCTGCTGACCACTACCGCCAATGCGGATGCCGCCCTGCGGGAGCTCAATGCCCACCAGGTGTCGGCCGGCAACCCGTACGCCAGCCCCCTTCCTTTTTACGAGCTGATCCTCAATTGCAACGATGTGCTGAAGAACTTTTTGCAAATGAAGGAGAAAAATGCCCTGAAGGAAGCCGAGTTTAACCAGCGGTATTCCGATATTGCCGCATTGCGCGCATTCCTGTACCTGCAGCTGGGCATTCATTACGGTGACGAAGTGGTGTATGTGACGGATCCGCTGGAAAACAGGGAAAGCCTCCGGGAAAGGGGCCGCTTTCCCAAACTGACCTTCGAGGTGCTGCTGGATTCCCTGATCGCTTCCACGGAGCCCCTGCCGTTCAAAGAACCTTACCCGGCGGGTACGTCGCTGAACATCACGCTGGACGGGGCGCCCACTTCCTTTCTGTTCATCAACAAAAAGATCCTGCTGGGCGACCTGTACCTGTGGAAAGGCGATTATACCCGGGCCGCCACGTATTACCGCGAGGTGATGGAAACCTCCTCCCCGGAGCCTATTAGCGAAAACAAGTTCCAGCAGTACAAGATTGGCTGGGGAGACGTTAATCACGGTATCGGGTACACGAAGGCAGGTGATGCCACCACGCTGAACTTTGCCGATGGCTGGCGCCGCATTTTCGACCGCCCTTACGATAACGGCTACCGGCGCGAATGGATCTGGGCGCTGCCCTACGACAGCAAGTTCCAACCCGAGAACCCGCTCATCCGGTTATTTTCACCCATCGGGGGAGATTACCTGGTAAAGCCGTCGCAGGAAAGCCTGGACAAATGGAACAGCCAGGTACAGAACACCGTTGCCCTGGCCGGCAACGATGGGGGCCTGCCTTATGATGCCCGGGGCCCCCTCAGCGTGCGCTCCATCGGCGGACAGCCCGTGGTGATGAAGTACCTGTATAACTATCTCGATTACAACACCAACCTGCCCACCAACCCCCTGGTGAAGAACGGGAAGTGGTGGCTGTTCCGCCAAACCCACCTGCACCTGCGGTTTGCGGAAGCGGCCAACCGTGCGGGCCACCACCGCCTGGCCTACGCTTTTTTCAACCGGGGCATTGCCACTACCTATGCGCCGCCCGCCGGGGTTACCAACGTTACCGACTACATGAATACGCTTCACCTGCCGGCACCCTTTAATTTTGATGCCCGCGTGGGCGAGATCCCTTACTACCGCAGCGACTGGAACCGCAATGTGGGTATCAGGGTCCGGGCCAACCTGGTTCCTTATGCCCTCTCCGGTTCGGACAGCCTGGTGCAGGTGGAAGACGGCCTGCTGCAGGAATCGGCCCTGGAGAATGCCTTTGAAGGCACCCGCTGGGCCGACCTGCTGCGCATTGCCCGGCGCCGGGCTGAGCCTTCCTTGCTGGCGGATGCCGTATACAACAAGCTGCAAAAAGAAGGGCACCCTGCTGCCGCGGCAGTACGGAAACGACTGTTGGACCCGAAGAACTGGTATCTGCCCTTCCAGTGGTAAGCAGGTGGAAGATAAAGGCACCCCTTAGCGGGTTCTGTGATGACGCGCGAAAGGCTGGTAAACACCAGCCTTTTGCTTTATAGATACACCTCTTCCCGGCAGTTCTTCCGGCGTGCCTCCTTCCGAAAGGAAACAAATGAAACAGAAAACGGATTAAATGGCCAAAAGAAGGAAGACCGGCCGGTCTAATTTGGAGGCTGAAACGATGTGGAAATGTCTGCCATGTGTTCCCGCTCTATGGGCCTTCGCCTGCCTTGCCTTTCCCTCATCCTTTTTCGGATATTCCCTCCCGTTACTCCCTTCAAAATGCTTTTTTGACGGAAGCCCTGTGCTGCTTCAACGGTAAGGCCGGTATCCCCGCTGACGATTCCTGAACTTTTAAATACCACCGTATGAATGTAAATCTACCTCTTCTTCCGGGCCTATGGCCCCACCCCGCTCTTTGTTCTTCTATTACTCACCCAACTGCAAAAAACGGCAACAGGCATTATGGAATATTCTAAGAAAAGACCCATCACACACGGCAAGACCCACAAATGCGCCCGCACCGTTCGTCGGCGGCTTTACCCCTTAGTGGTGACGTTGAAATTCTTCCTCCTTTGCACGGGCGCCCTTCTTTCCGCGGCTTCGGCATTTGCCCAGCAACAGCTGGAGCAGCTTACCCGGGGCGTAGTAGCCGTTCGGACCAGCGCCAGCCAGGTTTTTGTAAGCTGGCGCATGTTCAAAACAGACCCTACCAACATCGGGTTCAACCTGTACCGGGGAACAACAAAAGTAAATGCAGTACCCATTGTGGCTGCCACCAATTACGTAGACAACACCAGCAGCACGGAAGCGTATACGGTCCGCCCGGTAGTGAACGGGGTGGAGGGGACAGCCTCCCCTCAGGCCCCGGTATGGAGCAGCAACATCCTGAGGATCCCCCTCAAAAAGCCTGCGGGAGGGGTTACACCTCCTTATTTTGATTTTACCAATGGAGAAACCTACGAATACACGGCTAACGACGCCAGCGTGGCCGACCTGGACGGCGATGGCGCCTACGAGGTGATCGTAAAATGGGATGGCCTGGGCAAGGACAACTCGCAGGGCGGGTACACCGCCAACGTGCTGCTCGACGCCTATAAGCTGGATGGTACCCATTTATGGCGGATCGACCTGGGCCGCAATATCCGGGCCGGCGCCCACTACACCCAGTTTGTGGTGTACGACCTGGACGGCGACGGAAAAGCGGAACTGGCCGTAAAAACGGCACCCAATACAAAAGACGGCACGGGCAACTATTTACAGATGGGCCCCGCCGCCACCGACGATGACAACGCCGATTATCGTACCTCGGGCGGCTGGCCGGGATTCATTCTTTCCGGACCGGAATACCTTACCATCTTTAACGGGCAGACCGGTGCCGAGATGGCCACCACCTTATATGTTCCCGACCGGACGCCTGGGAACGGATGGGGCAACACCCGGGAAGAACACAACCGCGTGGACCGGTTCCTGGCAGGTGTCGCTTATTTAGACGGCAAAAGACCGAGCCTGGTGATGGGCCGGGGGTACTACGGCCGGTCGGCCGTGGTGGCCTGGGACTGGCGGAACGGCCAGCTGACGCAGCGCTGGAAATTCGATACCCGCGACAACGGACTCACGGCCTTTGAAGGCCAGGGCAACCACTCCCTGAGTATTGCCGATGTGGACGGGGACGGTAAAGACGAAGTGGTCTATGGCTCCATGGTGGTGGACGACAACGGTACGGGCCTGTACAGCAACGGCCTGGGACATGGAGACGCACTGCATGTAGGCGACCTGGTGCCGCAGCGCCCGGGCCTGGAAATTTGGAAGTGCCATGAGCACGCCGGCGGGAACGGGAACATCGGCCTGAGCCTGACCGACGCGAAAACGGGTAAGATCATCTGGCATGTCCCGGCCGACTATGACGTGGGCAGAGCCCTGACGGCCGACCTGGATCCCCGCTATCCCGGCAACGAAATGTGGGGGGCGGCGGGTGCCGGCGTATACAGCTCCACCGGCCAGCTGATCTCCACCGCAACGCCCAGTTATAATTTCGCCCTCTGGTGGGACGGCGACCTGCAACGGGAACTCCTGGACAACGGCAAGATGGACAAATGGAGTACCACAGCCAATGGAGCAGGCCGGTTCTTTACCGTGTACACCACCGGCGCCACTTCCAATAACGGCACGAAAGCCACGCCCAACCTCACCGCCGATATCCTGGGCGACTGGCGGGAGGAGATGATCTACCGGAACCCCACCAGCGAAGAGCTGATGGTCCTGACCACGACCCTTCCCACGCCCTATAAGCTGTATACCCTGATGCACGACCTGCAGTACCGGGAGGCGATTGCCTGGCAGAACGTGGGCTACAACCAGCCCCCGCATCCGAGCTTCTTCCTGGGAAGCGATATGAATGCGCTGCTGACGGATGCGGACAATCCTGACGCCATTATCGCTACGGCGGCAGACGAGGGAGGCGCCTTAAATAAGAAAATTCAATCCCTTTCCGCCGCACTGGCAGACCCGCAGTTTACCTTCGCCAAAGGAATGGGACCGGAATGGCTGAAGGTGGCGGCAGACGGTACCCTGAGCGGGACGCCCGGCGATATCAACACCGGAACAAACCTGTTTACGATCCAGGTGTTGTCCGGGAATGCGGTCCGCGACCTGGTTTTCCTGCGCATCGAAGTTTCCGGCACCAATAGCCCGCCCGTTTGGAGCGCCACCACCCTTACAGGACCCAGAGCGCTTATCGGTTATGAATTCACGGGCAGTGTCGCAAAAAATGTTACGGACCCGGATTCGAAGTTCATTATTACGAAAGTGTCGGGCCCGGATTGGCTGAGCGTTTCCGAAAGCGGGGCGTTGAAAGGAACCCCGCTGCCTGCAGACGGGGGCGAAAACGCCTTTGTATTCCAGGCTACGGACGACCAGGGGGCCAGCGCTCAGGCCACGTTTACAATCAGGGTAGTTCCGCTCGGCCTGACCCATCACTACAAATTCGAAGAAAATGCCGAGGACGTCGAAGGCGGGCAGCATGGCACCGTCACCGGTTCGCCCCTTTACCAGCCGGCCGTAGTGGAAAAAGGATTCGTTTTCGACGGCAACGACCAGGTGAACTTACCGGAAGGAATCGCCAATTATTCCAAACTGACCATTGCTACCTGGGTTAAATGGAACGGGGGCGCTGACTTCCAGCGCATCTTCGACTTTGGAAACAACACTGCCGGCTATATGTTCCTGACCCCCAAGGCAGGCACCAACCTGCGGTTTGCCATCAGGACGCCGGAGGTGCCGGAACAGGTGCTCAATGCACCTGCCCTCCCGGTTGGGGAATGGAAGCATATTGCCGTTACCCTGGACGGTGCTGTTGCCAGGCTTTATGTGGATGGGGTGGCCGTGGCGCAAAATGGGGCAATGGCCCTGACCCCCGCCAGCCTGGGTAACACCATTCAGAACTACATCGGAAAATCCCAGTGGCCCGACCCCTTGCTTAGGGGACAGGTGGATGAATTCCGGATTTATAACTACCCCTTAAGCGCAGAGGAGGTCCTGGCCCTGAAAAACCTGCAGCCCATCGGCAGCCCGGTGCTGAAAAGTGCGAAAGAAGTGGTGGCCATCGCAGGCATTCCTTTCCAGTATATTCCTGTAGCTACCAATAAGCCGACCTCCTTTGCGGCAACGAACCTGCCCGCTGGTTTCCATATCGATACCGCTACCGGCGTGATTTCCGGCATGCCCTTGTCCGCGGCTGCGTTCCCGATCCACCTGGAAGTGGCCAACAGTGCAGGAATTTCCTACGATACCATTCAGGTAAGCGTTCAATCCAACGTGGTAAGCGGGGTAAAAGTACTGGCCGAGGATACCAGGAACCTCCTGGAATGGACGCCGATAACCGGCTTCACCTATGGCGTCAAACGGTCAAAAAGCGCCGAGGGTCCCTTTATACCGGTCGCCACTAGTGCTTCCGCCACGTATACGGACAACACCATCACTACCGGGACCACATATTATTATGTGATCACCTCGGTGTACCAAAACCAGGAAATCGCCACCAGCGCCGTGGTGAAGGCGGCCCCCGAGGCAAAGCGTTTCAGCTACTGGAAGTTTGACGAGACAAGCGGCCCGGTAGGCGTGGACAGCTGGGGCGCGAAAAACGCAACCCTGCTGGCGGGCGTGCAACGTATGGCCGCCAAATACGGCAACGGGATCAGGCTGGACGGAACCTCCGCCTCCTATGTTACCCTGCCGGCCGGGGTGATGAGCACCCTGAAGGACTTTACCATAGCCACCTGGGTAAATATGGATGCGAAGGCAAACTGGATGCGCCTGTTTGATTTCGGCTCCGGTACCGCGAATTACATGTTCCTCTCCGTTCAGGCCGGATCCAATGTGGTGCGCTACGCCATCCGGAGCAATAACAGCGCCGAGCAGCAGTTAAGCTACCCGTATACCCTTCCGCTGAATACCTGGACGCATGTTGCCATTACCCAGTCGGGTAACACCAGCAGCATGTATATCAACGGGGAACTGGTGGCCACCAATACCAACATGACGCTTAACCCGTCGGTGTTGGGCAATACGACGCAAAACTTCATCGGCAAGGCACAATTTGCTGCCGATCCGTTGCTGAAGGGCAAGGTGGACGAATTCAAAATTTTCAACAGGGCTTTGAGTACCGCCGAAATCGTCAATACGATGAAGCAAGGCCAGGCAATCACGTTCAATGTGTTAGCGGACAAGGCATTCGGAGATCCGGACTTTGACGCCGGAGCGGCCGCTTCGTCCGGCCTGCCGGTTACCTACTCCAGCTCCGATGAGTCTGTTGCGAGTGTAATTGATGGCAGTATCCATATCAACGGCGTAGGTACGGCAACAATCATAGCACAACAGGGGGGCGATGAACAATACGCCCCTGCAATCAGCATGAGTCAAAAGCTGGTGGTATCCCAAGGAGCGCAAACCATAAGTTTTCCTGCGATAAGTACTAAATATGTAGGTGACGGTGATTTCGATGGCGGAGCTACGGCTTCCTCAGGCCTTGCCATCAGTTACAGCAGCTCCAATAGCACTGTAGCCACCATTGTGAACGGTAGATTGCGTATCGTAGGAGCAGGTAGCGCTACCATTACCGCGACTCAGGATGGTGACAAGTTTTATAAAGCAGCCACGGCCGTCGCCCAGGAGCTGATCGTAGAGAAAAGAGAGCAGGTCATAACTTTTGATGCATTGGGTGAGAAAGGCTATGGCGAAGCAGACTTTGATGCCGGCGCCACCGCTTCTTCTGGTCTTGAGGTAGTATACGCCTCCTCCAATCCTGCGGTAGCTGCCATCGTGAACGGCAAGGTGCATATCGTGGGGCTGGGTATGACCGAGATCACTGCCGCCCAGGAAGGAAACTACCGGTATCAAGCGGCCCCAGCCCGCGTGCAGCCCCTGACCGTGAGTGATAAGAAAGCCCCTTCGCAGCCCCGGGCGCTGACTGCTGCCAAAACGGCCGATGGCAAGGTGCTGCTGATGTGGCAGGCTTCCACCGACGACATCGCGGTAACGGGCTATGACATTTTCCTGAATGGTAAACAGCTCAATGCGGAGCCTGTTACCAGTACTTCCTTTGTTACCGAAGCGCCTGCCGGAAGCTTGGTATATGGCTACACCGTGATTGCCTCCGATGCGGCAAAAAACCATTCCGAGGAAAGTGCCATGGTCCTGTTTTCCAACAGCAATGGCGGTGGTGCACAACAGACGCTTGAAATACTGAAGGTGTTTCCCAACCCCAATGCCGGCAACTTTAAGGTGCGGCTGAACAGCAAGGAGACAGGCACGGTGGTCATCAGTATCTTCAACAGCCAGGGTACACTGGTACAAAACACCTCCGAAGGAAAGCAAAACGATGTTTACCAGAAAGAGTTTAATCTGCACAGCGTACCCAAGGGCATGTACCTGGTACGGGTAGCAGTTGGCGCTTTTGTACAGACCAGCATTGTCATGATCCAATAGGTGTGGATCGAAGCCGCAAAATAACAATTTAAAGGAAGGGGCAGGCCCCTTCCTTTTTTTATTCTGTTCCTTTGCCGGTTGGCTCTTTCCCGGCCTTTGGGACAGAAGCTTTCCCGGCCATAATCCGTTCGCCCATCTGGTTTGAATCAGTAATGGAGTACAGCATTTGCCGCATTGATACTTTTCGCCAACAGCATAGTCGGTCGGTTCCTCACTTTTTCTGCAGTCTAATTTCCTGGGATAGGTCATGGTTGTATTTCATCTTTACAGCCAGTTGGGCTTTATTGTATTTACCGGTGGCAAAGTACCGCTGTGCCTCTTTTGCTTTTTTCAGAAATGCAGGGGTGTGGCATTTTGCCCGGATAGTGTGTACCCTGGTGGATTCTGCTGCCTGGATATCAACTTCTATTAGGGAAAGCAACTTACTTCCTTTGACACCCATCAGACCGGCAAGTTCCAGAAGTTCGCCAACCCTGAAATAATAGGGATCGTTTTTCAGGAGTGGGAGAGAAGTTCTTACGTTTTTGGCAAGCACCCTGGCCATGACTGTTTTCGGAACTATTTTGAAAATGTCCGAGAACCGGGTGATCTTTCCTGCTTTGATCTTTTGCCCGGCCAAGAGGAACCGTTCGTCTTTTGCCCGCATAAAGGAAAATTACTGAAAATTTGAGAATGTTTTCCAGGCGCTGGAGCATGAACCGGGAAGGGGGAATATTCATAACCGATAGGCCTATAACCAATTATGGCTGCTGGTGGGGGTAACACTTCCCAAAAGAAAAAGGGAAAAAAGAAAGCCTCCAGTATCAGCGGCCCGGGGCCCAAAGGGCAAAAAGGAAAAGGAATAAATCCGTGGGTGGATGCCAGTGCAAACTATGGGTGCTGCCGGTGCAGGATATAATGCTTCAAACAGGCACTGCTGTTTTATGCCGGAAGCTTTTTGGCCTTGCAGGCCCGGCCGCTACCTTCGCGTCTATTTTTTCCTTTTCTTTCGGGAGTGTTCTATTTTGTTGCTGTGTCTTCATAGATTTGAATGTATTCATAACCCCTTGTAAAAGGAGAGAAAAATCTATAGTAAGCAATTCCTTCTTACCATATGAACTCATTATTTAATAGCGACAAGAGAGACGAAGCGTTGGAATGCCTTGCAATTGGAATTACAGAAAGTGCTAAAAACTGCGCAACCGTTATTAAAAATATTAATATTTTTTGTCAACGCCCTAGGGATTTTCCTAATCCCTCTGAACTTATAAATGATTGGACTGAACATCTTTTTTCAAATCACTTCCATGACTTAGTTGAAGAATCGGCTTCGCCAAATAAGATTTCAAAAGAGCATGTAGAAGAGTTGGCAAATGCCTTTTTTAACTATTTCGCCAGCTTGACACCATTTTTCTATGAAAATAAAACGATAATCTCGCCCCAGTTAATAAAACCCATAAAGTACAAATGGACGGCAGATGATTACAAGGAACTAAAGATAAAATTGTTATCCAAGTGGTTCTATAATGAGTGGGATAGTTGGGACGGCGAAAAAAGACTCAAGCTGGGTTACAAGTTAGAGTTGAATTCCCAAAAGGTTGTAAGATTAATAGCTGCTTCGTCAAGAGCAAATTCAAGCATTTGGAATAAGCAGAAAAAAATAGATGCAATTATTTTCCCGAACGACTTAAAGAGCTTGATGATCAAGGTAATGCCTTCGTATAAATACCAATACCAAAGTGACTTGTTTTTAAAATATACCGACGATTTCATTACCCAGCTTCCTGCTGCATTCATAAAGTTCGATGACAATTTTTATAAATTAGGGACTTACTTGCGCAAGTATTTTCAGTGGAGCAGTAATTTATGAGCTACATTCCTAAGATATGGGCTTGACGTTATGTCGGCGAACTAAGCGCAGGTGCAGTTTCTTTGCCTCATAATTAGTCGGCAATGGAACAAAGCTATTGCTCAACAAAATAATTGGTGACCTGCTGTTGGCCGTAGGGTTCCCGTTTGTTTACGTTTACATCTATTTTATTTCAGCTGCCTTTAGCACACCGGCTTTCAGGGTATAACCAGTCTTCATAAACGGTTCTATCCAAATGTATTTCTTTGTCCATTCTCCTTTTTCCTTTTTTGGCTGATGCCTCAAATGTCCCCGAACCGGAAATCCTTCTGTTTTCACGTAAGTGGTATACCAGCGGCAGTCGTAAATGTGCATATCGAAAGAGGTATCATTTACATACTTGCAGTCGAATTCGTGAACCTTTTTCTGGGCAGGAAGCTCTTTGACTTCGACCTCCGTGTATCGTATAAAGGCAAGGGTGGTCATCAGCAAATTGGAAACCATATCAAAGTTCTGCAGTATTTCTTGTTCAGAGACAAAGCCATTTGGAACGAGCAGATCGCATATAACATTGTGGCCATCCCTGAAATTCGCATAGTAGGCGAGAGCTTCTTTGATAAAGCAAAAAATCACGCCCTGATGATAGTTTTGGATGTTGTATAAATACGAATATTGGTTGGGAAAAATCATACAGCCCGAGAGGTTTTCAAGGGAATGAATTACCTCTTCGATTTGGAACTTATCGAAATTTTCCAAAAGGGCATCAGAGAACGGTTTGGTAATCAACTGAATGTTCGACCTGAAGAGCCCGCCATATAGATCCAGGCTTGTATAAATGTCCGGCTTGGCCCGTAAATATTTAGAAAACTTCTGTGGAAGAACATAAAAAGTCCTTTTGTCCCGGGGAGAATTGAGCAGGTTTAAAACCGGGTGGGTCTTGTAACTGATTTTGATGCCCATAGGAAAGTCTTTTGGCGTAAGCAAATCATCAATAAAAGTAGAAATATTTTAATATTAAAGGCGGATTTTACTTCCATTATAGGATCACTTTTGTCCGGTTAGTAGTTGGGACAATTCTACAAAAGGCTTTGCGGAACATGCTTTAAGTGGGCGGGTGAAAAGAAAAATTCTGCACACTCTTCTGTTATTGAATTAATAGCTAGCTCATCAAGTTTGTACGGACTTTCGGGTGCCGCTACTTCTATAAAAAGCTTCTACGTTTGCTTATGTTCGAACCGCTAGAGCTATGACCAGTTTTCTTATGTGTAGTTCGCCTTTATTTTTCCTTTCCTGTCTTCTTTGGAGACATCAGCAGTCCCAAAGCGATAAAACCGGGGGAAACGGGCAAATTGGCATGCTCTAGGGGGAAAAGGCATTCCCATTGTGAAATTGCTCCTGATCTATTAATTTAGTCAAGCCTCTTCCTCCTTTGGAAAGTTGGCCGTTCCGGACTGCTGCCTTCGCTGGTAGGTGCTGCTTCGGGGCAAGGCTATCCAGCTCCTTAAACTTTCAACATGAAACGACTCCTTTTCCTTTTGGCTCTGGCGGTTGTGCCCTTTCTTAGCCAAGCTACCATGTGGGAAGACCCCTGGTTTGAAGATGCGATTAGGGAAGCTGGCCTGATTTGCACCGGGGTAGTGGTAACTTCCTCGCCCCAGAAAACCTTGGTGCGGCTGGGAACGGTGTTTAAAGGTGCACAAAGAAACGGAGCCTTAGTCACCATCCTCAGGTCAGAGGCGATTGGGGTGGGGCACGAGGCGGACCAACTGGAAGAAGGGGAGGATTTTTTCTTTATTGTGAAAAGGCACCGCAACGGCTACGTCGCCTTTACTGATTCCTACTGGGCATTTGACCTCAACGATTCACTCGTAACTCTTCCCATACACGATCCCGCAGCCTACATAACCATAAAGAGAACGCAGTTCGAGCCATTTTTGGACCTGTTACTTCATGGGGGCTCGGCCAGGCGCACGGCCACTTTTGTTGCCGAGCGATTAGCGGAGCTGGCTTTCCTGCAACCCCTGACAAAGAACGGCAGGGAGTTGGATGCCCAATTGTTCAACCTGGAAGTGTTGTACTATTTTGGCAAAGCTGCCGAAGCCGTGGCCCTGCCCCGCTTTTTGGAATCACCGTATTCCGCCGTCCGGTGGTCCTGCGTGCGGGCACTGGTTACTTGCGGTGGGGAAGTTTCCCGGGCCGCATTATTGCGGCAATTGGAACGCGAAGAGGATGGAATTGTGCAAAGCATGCTGGGAAAGGCCATCTTTCAGCTCCGGATCATGGAGGCAAGGCCGCTACTGGAGGCAAGGATTCCCTTGGTTTCCAGGGAGTATGGTCGGATTGCCTGGCAGATCATGGATCCGCTATCGAATACGCTTCCGCCTGCTCGTTATTCCTTTGGGGCAGCCCTGATGAAGCTGGAAGGGGCAAAAGGAACGTATGCCGGGTTGCTATCTAAAGCCAGGGACTATATTGCCCGTCATCCCCGCATCCGCTTGCATATCCTGGAGGATAAGCGCCTCTTTTCCTCCCTGGATGAAGCCCTGAAACAGCCCGATTCTGTTTACATCCTCCGTTTGGACCGGAAGGAGATGACGGAGCTGCCCCGCGAAGTGGCCCGGCTGAAGAATTTAAGGTCGCTCAGCCTGGTAGAGACCAAAATAAAGGAGTTGCCTGCGTTTGTTGCGGACCTGGGCTTGTTGGAGCTGAACCTAAGCAATAGCCAAATGGAGGCAGTCCCCTCGGTAGTGTTTAAATGCAACACCTTGGAAAAGCTCGAACTGAACAGCAATTCTATCCGGCAGATCCCGGCAGGGATTGGAAACCTGCACCATTTAAAAAAGCTCGGTCTGCGAATGAATAAGCTCGATACCCTGCCAGATGCTATCGGGGAGTTGCAGCACCTGGAGGAAATCGAGCTCTATGGAAACGACTTCTATTTATTCCCGGCAGTGCTCACCCGGTGCCCTGCCTTAAAAGTTATTTACCTGGGCTCCAATGAAATCAAGCGCCTGCCTACTGAGGTAGCGCAGATGTCAAGGATCAAATATATCGATGTGTCGTACAATGAATTTTCGCAGCTGGAGCGGGCGCGCATCGCCCAATTGCCAGCCTTCCTCCGGGTCAATACGGAAAGCTACAAGGACCGGTACTTTTCCATTTTCGAAGCCCTGGCTGATTCCCAAAGCGCAGTGACCATTCACGACAACTACAATGATTACAGCAACCTTCAGGTCGACCTCAGTCCTTTGAAGGCGGCAGAATTCCTGATACTAACCTACGACAGCCTCCGGGCCTTTCCCCGGGGTGTTACCTCTTTGGCGCGCCTGAAGTCCTTGGTTTTGCACCACAACCGTATCGAAGAAGTGGCGGAAGATATCGGCAAAATGAGCAGCCTCTCCCGGCTGGACCTGAGCTTTAATAAGCTCACAAAGCTGCCTCCCGGTATCACCCAATTGCCTTTAAAATACTTAAACCTGAGCAACAATGATTTCTCCGATACGGAAAGGAAGGTCATCGAAGGTTGGTTTAACGGCCGATGCCGGGTAGTATGGTGACGACTACGCAATCTGGCGTACTTGTCCCACTGAGCTATATGGAGGAGCAGGAGGCCCGCTGGAGCCTGCTGGAGGGAAGCGGTACTGCGTGAAAGTGGAAGGAAGTTATTTGGTCAGCCAACGGGCACACATGTGTTTGCCCGTTGGCTGACTTGCAATCCCGGTAAAGTATCATTGAATAGAGACAGGAACTGCCGTTAGTTATTTTAGGATACGCTAATCCTTTAGGTTTTGTAAATCAATTCATTGTTGTTGTCTGATCCTTTTTCCTTTTAAAAAACTGATCCGTATGCATTTACGAATAGGGTTATTGGAGTATATTGCGTATTCCAAAACTAATGACCTTATGGAAGTAAATC